>JAZRZW010000001.1:0-13645 GCA_045601585.1 Faecousia sp.
TGCTTTCTGCAGAATCTGCAGTACTTCTTCATTTCGAGACGATCGGGGTCATTCTTCTTGTTTTTCATGGTGTTGTAGTTTCTTTGCTTGCACTCGGAGCATCTCAAAGTGACTTTAACGCGCATAACGGCACCTCCTTAAAATTGCCTCCCTGTATCACTTCGGCTAGGTAAAGATTTAGAAGGCGGCCAACTACAATCGCCGCCCCGAAGCTGAAAAATGGGCGCAACAAAATAGCACTCTTTTCACAGGTAGAACCATTCTAACACAGGGGGTATCTAAAGTCAACAAAATTTTTCTTTATTTTTTAGGAAAAATGCTGTATAATAGCCCCAAAACGAAACAAAGGAGACTTTTATGAAGCGGATTATGGGAATTGACTACGGCGATGCCCGAACCGGCATTGCGGTGTCTGATCTTTTGTGCAGTATCGTGGGCACCACGACAGTAATCCACAGCCGGAAAATGGAGAAAACTCTGGATATGGTTTGCCAACTGATTTGCCAGAATGGTGAGATCGGTCAGCTGGTGGTGGGCCTGCCCAAGAACATGGACGGCACCGAAGGTGCAAGAGCTGAGCTGTGCCGGGAGTTTGCGGATAGATTGGCGCAGATGAGTGGGTTGCCGGTAGCCATGTGGGATGAACGCAGAACCACCGTGGAAGCCCATAACATTCTTTCTGAGCACAACTATCATGGCAAGAAGCGAAAGGACACTGTGGATGCTGTGGCGGCATCCTTGATTCTGGAAGGATATCTGGCGTACATCAAGAAATGATTTGGGGCGGCTGCGGCCGCCCTTATATATATTATAATGAATATTTGAGAAATCCGGGGGAACGCTATTGAAATCAGAATCGATTTCGTATATAATACCTTCGATATATATAAAGGAGCGTATTTATTGAATGAGAAAGAAAATGAATGTTACTCGTGGGATCGCATTATTAGCTGTCCTGACGATGATCTTTGGCCTTACTGCTTGTGGAAAGGGCGGCACCGGAGCAAAGCCTACCGGTGGACAGGGAACCTCTGCCCCAGTGATTACAAGCCCCACTGATTCTTCGGAGAATGTTGATGACACCTCTATTCCGACCGAAACGGAACCTGTTACTGTCCCCACGGTCAGCGCAGGTGATGAGGCGCTGACGGGTTTTGAGTATGAGATCACCCCGATTTCCGGTGCGGTACCTACCGGTAGCCGCGTGGAAGCTTCTTATTTTGATACCGCAGTTTTTGTGGGCGACTCTGTAAGCCTGAAGCTGAACTACTATGCAGCAGCCACCGGCGCATTGGGCAACGCAACCTTCTTGACTGCCGGCAGCCTAGGTAGCGGCAATGCTCTTTGGGAGGTTAGCAGCGAGTCTGTGCATCCCGTGTACGATGGAGAGAAGCGGTTGATCGAGGATTCTATCGCATCGATCCAACCGGAAAGAATCTATATTATGCTGGGCATGAATGATCTGGCGATGTATGGCGTGGATGGTGCGACCGATAACCTGGTCAAGCTGATTACCCGTATTGAGTCCCATGCCCCTGAGGCCAAGATTATCATTCAGTCTATGACCCCGATGTCTTCCGCCAGCAACCTGCTCAGTGAAAATGGCCATAATCCTCAGCATATTCACACTTACAATCAGAAGTTAATGGAAGTTTGTAAGACAAATGGCTGGTATTTTATGGACGTTGCGTCTGTGATGTATAACAGCAACGGTTTCCTGCGCAGGGATTACTGCAGTGACCCCGATGGTATGGGTGTCCACTTCACCAATGCAGGCTGTGCCGCATGGGTGGAATACCTGGTAACTCATCCTGTGAACTGATATTTGGAGGTAAAATATGAAACGTTTTGTTGCAATGTTGATGTTGGTGGCAACAGTTCTGACCTTAGCTGCCTGCGGCAATAGCTCCGACGGAAAAAACGGCGGTAGCGATGGTGCTGCATCTGTAACTGTGGACATCAAGGCTGTGAAGGATAAGATTATTGCAGATCTGGAGATCGTGGATCCTCTGGATATCCCCACAGATCGCGCCTGCACAATGAACTATATTGATCCTGTAGATGTGAAGGATTCTGCCTGTGCCTTTACCATGGGCGGTGCCTTTCCGGATGAGATCCTGATCTTTGAGGCAACGGATGCAGATGCTGCAGCGCGTATTGCGGAAAAGCTGGAGGCAAAACTCCAGAACACCATCACCCAGGCAACCAACTATGATGCGGATAGCCTGGCATTGCTGGAAGCTTGCAAGGTGGAGGTTGCCGGCAACTATGTCCATCTGTTTATTTCTGCCAAGAGCGCGCAAATGCGTGAGATTTTTAACGCAGCGAAAAAGTAGTTTTATTGGGTGAGCATTTTGCTCACCCGATTTTTCGGAAAGGAGGATAACATTGGTCTTTTCAAGTTTGCTGTTTTTGTTTGTGTTCTTAGGGATCGTGTTATTGATCTATTATATACTTCCCAGACGGTTCCGGAATCTCTGGCTGTTTGTTGCTAGTCTCTTTTTCTATGGTTACGGAGAGCCGGTCTATCTGCTTTTATTTGTGGGATCCATTACCATTAACTATATCAGCGGATTGCTGCTGGAAAAGTGGAATATCCCGAAAAAACGCAAAGCGGTTCTGGTAGGTTGTGTGGTCGCGAATTTGGGCCTGTTGGCTTACTTTAAGTATACAATGCTGATTCTGGGAACTTTGAAAGCAATTCCTGTGTTCGCATTCCTGCCGAACCCGGAGATCACATTGCCCATCGGTATTTCTTTCTATACCTTCCAGGCGATGTCCTATGTGATTGATGTGTACCGCGGCAACTGCAAAACCCAGAAAAATTACATTACCTTCGGCACCTATGTGGCGCTGTTTCCGCAGTTGATTGCAGGTCCCATCGTCCGTTATGTGGATGTGGAGTATGAACTCCAAAACAGAAAAGAGACACCGGAATTATTCCAAAACGGTGTGAAACTTTTTGTGGTTGGTCTTGCCAAGAAGGTGCTTCTGGCAAACGCAATGGGTCAGCTCTGGGGCTACTATAAGGCTGCAGGCGCCTCTGCTGGTGTTTTGGGTTGCTGGGTCGGCGTGTTGGCATTCACCCTGCAGATCTATTTTGATTTCAGTGGCTATTCCGATATGGCTCGCGGCTTGGGCAATTTCTTTGGCTTCCATTTTGTCAAGAACTTTGATTATCCTTATATTTCCAAAAGTATTACTGAGTTTTGGCGCAGATGGCATATTTCTCTGGGAACCTGGTTCCGGGAGTATGTGTATATCCCCCTGGGCGGAAACCGCAAAGGCAAGCTGCGTCAGTGCCCGAATCTGTTTATCGTGTGGGCGCTGACCGGTCTGTGGCACGGCGCCAGCTGGAATTTCGCAGTTTGGGGACTTTATTTCGGCGTGATCCTCACTTTGGAAAAGTTCTTCCTGCTCAAGGGCCTGAAGAAGGCCGGCAATGTTGTGAGTCATATTTATGCGCTGCTGTTGGTTATGCTTGGCTGGGTTATCTTTGACTTTACGGATACCGGCAGTATGTTTGCTTATTTTAGAGGACTGTTTAGCTTACGCAACGGTCTGATCAGCAGCGAGGCAGCGTATTGGGCAAAAGCATTCCTGCCGCTGCTGATTGTGAGCGTTGTGGCTTGTCTGCCTTTTGGCAGAATGCTGTATGAGAAGGTTACGGTTATGCGGTATGGTTGGATCGCAGAGTCTTTGCTGGTGCTGTTGGTGATGATTCTGTGCACTGCGGCATTGGTCAGCTCCACCTACAATCCGTTCATTTATTTCCGCTTCTAAGGAGGGATCGAAATGCAACGACTGAAACAAAATAGCGTTACGATCGTATTTCTTTCCTTTCTGATCATCGTAACATTACTTTTATTTGTACTTCCCAAGGCGGCATACTCTGAAAACGAGAAGAGAACTTTGGCTGAATTTCCTAAGTTGACTGTTCAGAATGTGTCCAGCGGCAATTTCGGCAGAGAGTTTGAGACCTATCTTGCAGACCATTTTCCGATGCGGAATTTGTTATACGGCGTTCATTCTTATACACAGCTGTATACCGGCCGCAATGGTGTCTCAGGTATTTATGTCTGTGACGACGGCTATCTGATTGCTACCCCTGCCGAATTGAATCCGGATATCGCTAAGGCAAATGTGCAGATTTTTGCACAGTTTGCTGCAACCAATGAGTTGCCGGCTACTGTGATCGCAGTGCCGAATCCGGGCTATATTATGGATGAGAAACTGCCTGATAACCATCTGGAGTATATGGATGATGAGTTGTTCCGGATCCTGGAAGAAAATTCCGGGAATATGCAGATCGTTGATCTGCGGGATACATTCCAGAACACCCGGGAACAGATCTATTTCAAAACGGATCACCACCTGAATGCAGCAGGTTCTTACCAGATGTATGCAGCCTTCTGCCAGGCAAGCGGACGCAAGCCTACCACATTTACCAAAGCGGTAACCAGCCCTGATTTCTACGGAACGGGCTATTCAAAGAGCGGTCTGTGGCTCAAGGATCCGGATCCTATGGAAATCTGGAAACCCCTGAATCCCTCTGAGTACCAGGTCACAATCAGTGACTATGGCACGACTGAGACTTATGACAACCTGTACTTTGAGGAACATCTGGAGAATATGGATCAGTATCCGGTGTATCTGGACGGCAATCATGCACTGACTGTCATTGAGAATAAGAATGTGCATAACGGCAGGCGTTTGCTGCTGATCAAGGATTCCTATGCCCACACCTTTGCCACTTATGCGGCAGAGGATTATGAGCTGATCTGTATGGTAGATCTGCGATACTTCCAGCAGATGACAAGTCCTTTGGTGGAGCAGTACGGCCTGAACGAGATCGTCTATTTGTACGGCGTTGAGAACCTGGCCGGTTCTACCGATATCGCTCGTCTTTGGTAATAAAGAAACCTCCTGTGAAAACACAGGAGGTTTTTCTTATTTAGCAGACAGATCTACAGCTCTTCGCAAAATAGATAGAGCGGGAACCTGATGGGGAAGCTGGATGTAGAAGGTCATCTGGGGAGTGCGGGGCTCGGCAAGCTCTGCGCCTTCGGCATCGTGCATCATAGGAACGGCAAAGCTTTCCGGGCGGGTGTCGGGGCCCACAAGCTCCAGTGTGTCGCCTTCGTGGAATTTATTGCGCAGGCTGCATTTTGCTAGGCCGTTTTCATCGCAGCTTTCCACAATGGCGCAGACCTGCCATTGGCGGATATAGCGGGAGTTCTCGGTGTATTGACCGGGTTCTCCAAAGTAGAAACCGGTGGAATAGATGCGATGAGAAACATGGTTTACTTCATCTTTCCAGATAGGATCCGGTTCTCTTCCGGAGGCCAGATCGTCAATGCAGTGGCGGTATGCGCCGGTAACAATTGCGGCATAGTAGGCAGATTTTGCACGGCCTTCAATTTTAATGCAGTCGATGCCGGCATCCGTCAGCTCCTTGAGATGATCGATGGTACACATATCTCTGGAGTTGAGAATATAGGTGCCTTTTTCATCTTCGTATACCGGGAAATACTCGCCGGGGCGCTTCTCTTCCACCAGAGCATACTGGTAGCGGCAGGGTTGTGCGCAGGCACCACGGTTGGAATCCCGTCCGGTCATATAGTTGCTCAGCAGGCAGCGACCGGAGTAGCTGACACACATTGCGCCGTGGCCGAATGTTTCAATCTCCAGATCTTTAGGTGTCTTGGCCCGGATTTCTGCAATTTCCTGCAGGTTGAGTTCTCTTGCCAGGACCACCCTTTGTGCGCCCAGGTCATACCAGGCCTTGGCACATTCATAGTTTGCGATGGATTGCTGGGTGGAGATATGACGCTGACATTTGGGCGCATATTTACCTGCCAGGGTAAAGGCACCCAAGTCAGCCAGAATCAGGGCATCCACTCCCGCATCCTGGAGAGATTCCAGGTAGGCGGGGAGGGAAATAACCTCGTTGTTGCGAGGCATTGTGTTGACAGTTACATGGACCTTTACGCCGTGATCGTGGGCATACTTAACGGCAACAGGCATTTCCTCCTGGGTGAAATTTCCCGCAAAGGAACGCATGCCGAAATCTGTACCGGCCAGATAGACGGCGTCTGCTCCGTAGAGCACGGACATTTTCAGCCGTTCCATATCTCCGGCAGGGCTGAGCAATTCAATTTTTCTCATAGGCTCAACCAAGGGAGTTCAGGAAGTTGTTGTGCTCAGCATAGGAGGAGGTGAAGTGGTGTGCACCCTTCTCAGGATCCAGTGCATAGAACACATAGCTGTTGTTGTTGGGGTTGATGGCAGCCATGATACTGTTGGTGCCGGGGTTGGAGATCGCGCCGGGGATCAGGCCTTGGTACAAGTAGGTGTTGTACGGGCTGTCCAGTTTCTTGTCCTCTTCGGTCAGGTCGGTCTTACCGTCAAGAGCGTATACAAGGGCTGCATCGATATTGAGGTAGGGGTACTCTGCAGGGGTGGTCAGTCGGTTAAAGATAACGCTGGAGATGTTGTAGCTCTCCTCGTCGTTTGCGGTTTCCTTCTCAATCATAGAAGCGATAATGACAACTTTGTGGAAGGTCATGGGGTGCTCTACAATATAATCTGCAGAATAGCCGCGAGCGGCAAGTGTGTTTGCGTAATGATCCTGGAAAGCCTCAAAGTCTTCCTGCATACGATCGGTGAATCGGGCATCGAAGGTGTCCAGGAATTTGCGCAGGACGCGTTCAGGATCATCATCCAGGTAGAAGTTGTAGGTGTCGGGGAAGAGGAAGCCTTCCAGACTGTTGACTTCGCCCATGGGGATGCCTGCCAGGAACCAATAATCGGTTTGCAGGGTGTTGCATACGGTCTGATTGGTAAGGAGAATTTCCATTTCCTCAACATCGCAGACGCCTTCTTCTTCCAGTTTTGCAAAGATCTGGGCACAGGTATAACCCTCGGGGAACATGATCTCAACCTGCTTACGGCCGGATGCGTTATCGGACATGGCGTTGATCATGGCGTTATAGTCCAGTTGGGAGTTCAACTCGAAGGTGCCGGTGGAAATTCGCTCGTCCTTGCCGGTCAGTTCGGCGAAGAGCTTAAACAGTTTAGGGTAGCGAATCAGCTTAGCGTCGTACAGCATTTTTGCTACATCGTCAATATCATCTTCACCGGTGATGATGACTGTGGTGCTGCGTTCTTCCTTGCCAAAAGCAAAGACATCAGTACAAGCGGCCCACAGAGTTCGTCCAATGGAAAGACCGATCACCAGAATCAGCGCCAACCAGATTGCGGTTGCGCCCAACTGAGGCAGACCAAGGGGGTCTTTCTTTTTTTTGTCGGATAGCTTCTTGTATTTCTTTTTCTTCACCTGAGATGCAGGAACGCTGGTATCAGGTTCCGGCTTCGGTGCGGTAGGCGTTTGCACAGGAGCGTTTGCAGCAGGAGGTTCTGGGGTGTAGATGGGCGTAGCAGGGGACTCCGGTGCCAGCAGATAGGGATCAGGATCCGGTGCAACAGGCATAACAGGTGCTTCCTCAGCGGGAGCTTCGTGGTGCTCACGCAGGATATGCTCCAGCTCCAGGTCGTTGGGGTGGATGAGTTGGTTGTTGTCGGTGGGAGCAGCGTAAATGACCTCGGAATGCCCAGGTTCAGACCATTCGCTGTCGGCGGGGATGGTGGGCGACTCGTCTACATAGTCAACAGTCGATTCCGGATCCTGCTGCAAAGAAAACTCAATGCCGGACAGGTCATCGTCATAATTGATAGCGCTCTGATTGTTGTTCAGAAATGCATCATCACTGGGGGGACGCAGAGGGTTATTCAGATTTTCCATGATACAGACCTCCCATTATCGAATTACGATCTGCTGCCGGATTTTGTCAGCAGCATCTTTGTTTTGCAGGGCTTCGATCAGCATAAGACCGAAGGGAATGGCGCAGCCGGCAGAGGCTGCGGTGATCACATTGCCATCCCGCACACAAGGAAGATCGTGATGTGTGATGCTGTTGCCCATTGCGGACTCGCAACCGGGGTAGCAAGTGGTGTTCTTTTGGTCGGTGATGCCCAGATCAGCCAACACGGTAGGGCCGGCGCAAATGGCGGCTACAAATTTGCTGTTCTCCCAGGCAAAACGGATAGCGTCCATAGCCTCATTGCTGTTGCGGATGGATTGCACACCGCCCAGACCACCGGGCAGAACGATCATATCCAACTGAGTCAGATCCAATTGACCCAGGGTGATGTCAGCTTCAATACCAATGCCGTGGCCGCCGACAACGGTTTTGCCGCTGATGCCGACTGTAGTCACAGCAATGCCTGCCCGACGGAGCAGGTCCAGGGGGGTAATGGCTTCGACTTCCTCAAAGCCGGTGCCAAGCAGAATATAGACCATAGCTTAGCCCTCCAGACAGCCTTTGACCAGGCTAAAAATTTCTTGGTGAATATCTTCGATGGTACGCATAGCGCCGTCCTTGACACAGGAGATCACTTTCCACCCGGAATAATCGGCTGCGGCACGGCCGGCTTGACGACATTTAGCAAGATATGCGCCGTCCTGCTCGTGGATATCAGCCTGGGTATTGGTGTCTTGTTCTCTGTGACGCAGGAGCTTCTGGGTGAAATCGGTGGGGACATCCAGGTAAATCACGAGATCAGGCTTGGGAAGCCCAATTTTAGCATATTCAAAATCGTAGAGCCAGTCCAGAAATGCTTCCCGCTCACCATCGCCTAACTTGGAGGCCTGGTGAACAGCGTTGGAGGTGGTGTAGCGGTCGGAGAGAACCACACCGCCGTTTTGGTACCAATCCTGCCACTCTGTCTTGTAAGAAGCAAAACGGTCCACTGCGAAGAATGTGGTGGCAGCGTAAGCGTTCACATCATCAGGCTTGCTGCCGAACTGGCCGCCCAGATACATCCGGATCAGGGCAGAGCTCTCCTCCTGATAGCGGGGGAATACAATATGCTTAAAATCAACGCCGGTATCCGTCAACTTCTGCGCAAGAAGCCGGAATTGGGTGGATTTACCGGAACCGTCGGTTCCTTCGATGATGATCAACTTGCCCATATTGCGTTTGATCCTCCTATGAATAGTTCCCATATTTGAACTAATAAATTATCAACTTACAATATATCACAAAATTTTTGTTTTGTCTACAATATCAGTGTTGCAAATATTGATTTTCTCCCTATGACGAATGGTTGCATATTGGAAAGAAAAATGTTATGATAGCAGAAAATCAGAAAAGATAAAGGACGATAAATATGGAAAGCAATCTGACAACATTTCGTGGTTTAGGCCTTTCGGAAGCGATGCTCAAAGCATTGGAAAAGAAGGGTTACGGATATCCCACCTCCATCCAGCAACAGGCGATCCCTTGCTTTTTGGAATGGAAGGATGTAATCGCCAAGGCACCTACCGGCACGGGCAAAACATTTGCTTTTGGTATTCCTATGATTGAGCACGTGGATCCGGAGTGTTCCGATGTCCAGGGATTGATCCTGGCACCTACCCGGGAACTGGCCATTCAGATCGGTGACGAACTGCGGGGCCTGCTGACTTATTTTAATGGGATTCGTGTTGCGGTGCTCTATGGTGGCGCCGGCATTGTGGGTCAGGCTAAGCAGTTGGAGAAGAAACCGCAGATTGTGGTGGCAACCCCCGGTCGTCTGATGGATCACTACAACCGAAAAAATATCCGTTTTGATAAGATTCAGACTGTAGTGCTGGATGAAGCAGACCGGATGCTGGATATGGGCTTTTTCAAGGATGTTACCCGTATTATCGAGAAGGTCAAGAACAGAAAGAATCTGGGCTTGTTCTCGGCAACGATCTCTCAGGAGGTTATGACAGTTTCCTGGATGTATCAGCGGGATGAGGTAGAGATCACCATTGAACCCAAGAAAGAAGATCGGCCGGATATCGATCAGTTCAGCATGACGGTATCTCCCTTACAGAAAGCGGAGACGACTCTGCGTTTAATCCGTAGCCAGGGATATGAGCGTGTGATTATCTTCTGCAATACTAAACATATGTGCCAGCGTCTCAGTGATGATTTTCAGCGGGCCGGTGCTGATTGTGATTGCATCCACGGCGACATTCGCCAAAGCCAGCGGGAAAAGACCATGCAGAAGTACCGAGACGGTAAGCTGCAGATCCTGATAGCGACGGATGTAGCCTCGAGAGGCATCGATGTGGACGATGTGGAATGCGTCATCAATTTTGATATTCCGGAAGAAAACGAGTATTATATTCACAGAATCGGAAGAACCGGCCGTGCAAAGCGCAAGGGCGTTGCATACTCCATTATCGGCAATTTCCCGGAGAAGGCAAAATTGGACGAGATTGCAAAGTACTCCAATTTTTCTATTCAACCCGTGCTTCTGGGTGAGGACGGAAGTCTGACCAATGAAGAGGTCAAGGCTCCTGTAATCAAGAAGCGATTCCGTTGACCCCCCGGGAGGCGGGATTTCTGCTGTTGTCCTCAACATTGGGAGATCCTGCACGAAAAGTGTTGACAGATGCGCAAATGCGCACATTGGCCCGACGAGCCGCTGTATTAAAGATGGAAGATCCGGATCGGGAGCTTGCAGTAGAAGATCTGCAGTCTATTGGATATTCCTTCCAGGAAGCGCAACGGATATTGGGGTTACTTGGGCAGCAAGAGCAGCTGCGGTGGTATCTGAAAAATGGAAAAGCATTGGGGTGCAGCCCTGTTACGAGAGTAAGCCCGACATATCCCCATAAGCTTCGCATAAAATTGGGCTTGGACTGTCCCGGATGCCTTTGGGCAAAAGGAAATATCTATCTGCTGGATAAGCCTGTCGTCGGACTTGTGGGCAGTCGGGATCTTTCTCCTGAGAACCTGTTGTTTGCCCGGGAAGCCGGTATCCAGGCAGCTCGTCAGGGATATGTTTTGGTTTCCGGAAATGCAAGAGGCGCAGATCGGCAAGCCCAGAATGCATGCCTGGAGCATGGCGGTTTTGTGATCAGTGTGGTGGCGGATACGATGGAGTCATTACCGGCGAGTGAGCGGATCTTATATTTGTCGGAGAACGGTTTTGATCTTTCCTTTACTCCCCAAAGAGCATTACACCGCAATAAGATTGTCCATAGTCTTGCAGATATTATGCTTGTGGCGCAAAGCGGGCTGGAGACGGGAGGGACCTGGAATGGTACTGTCACCAATCTTCGAGGCCAGTACAGCCCGGTGTTTTGTTTCCGGGATGGCAGCCAGGCTTCACAGCGTTTGGCTGAGATGGGAGCATCTCTGATCGATATGGCAGAATTGGGAGATTTTTCGAATCTGCGGAGTGACCCGTCATTGTTCCTATAGTAAAAGCGTCTTCTCCATGAGAGAAGACGCTTTTTGTTATTCAGCGGAAGACTGGTTTACAAAGAGCCATTCATAAAAATAGGGGTTTACCCATTGTGTACCGTCTTTGAGATCAGCGGATTGGACGATTACTTTGGCGCTTTTGGCATTTCCCGGGGCTTTAAAAATGTAGTTGTGGTTATCCTCGGACTGAATGTGTGCTACCATAGATTCCCCATTGGCGCAATAACTGCATGCCTGGAGGTCAAGGGGTTGGCCTTGTGCATCAAACCACAGTGCAAATAAGTAGACAGACTGTATGTTGTCCGAAAGTAAGCTCATTTCAACAGTAACGGAAAGATCCTGCCAACGCACGGAACCCAAAATTGCATATGGATTGGTCACTGCCAACGCAGCATTATCGCCCAGTTTCTCTCGGAGGGATTCTGAATAAGTATCGATGCGGAATTCGGAGACTACAGTCGTTTCCCACAAATCAATATGTTCAGCTGTCGTTTCTGTTCCGTTTTCCTGCGTTGTGGAGTAGATCGCACAGTCCATATAGACGGCCGTTTCAGGACATTCGGTTTGCCACAGGGTAACATTTTTTTGGTCAATGATTTCGCAATCAGTCATATTCAGATTGCCGATCTGTTGACCCGATGCGTCATAATATACGCAGGCCAGGGTGATGGATTTTAATTTTACATCATTGTTTTGCCGGGTGACGATATTTGCTTTTCCGTTGTAGATGTAGGCAACCACAATTTCCGCTTGTGTATTAGGGATATATTCGCCGGGCTCCGTTATAGTCTTCTGATTACATGCGACAAGAGAAAATAACAGGAACACAATGAGTGCTGGGATCATTGCTTTTTTCATACTGTCACACTCCTTTGCGTGTAACCAGTTTAGCAGAAAACCCAAGAAAAAACAATCGTAATTAGGGAAAAAAGAAAGCGGGAGCAGTGCGCTCCCGCTTTAGATTACATATCATACATAACTATGATGCTGATACCTGCGATGGTAAGATATGCGATGATTTGGTGTTACAGTTCCTCACTGACTGCCAACAAGAGAATACCGACAATCACAACGGTAATGAAGGCGTAGGTCTTCCAGGAAAGTTTTTCCTTCAGGAAAATGCGGGAAAGGAGCAGAGAAACAACACAAACAGAGGAAATGATAGGTGCAGCAATGGCACCGTTGCCGCTAAAGGCATACACATAAGTAAACTGGCCGGCGGTTTCGAATACTGCGGCAAGGATCTTATCTTTCTGCTTGGGGATGGGACCAAACGGAACCTTTTTGATTTTCATGAAGATGAACAGACACAGAGCAAACAGGGCAAAGGTCAGTTCATAGCTGGTGTTTGCGACGGCTTCGATATTTTCCGCCGTTACTCCAACCAGGGGAGTGGTAGCGATGAAGTCCTCTTCCAGATACAAGATATCCACAAAGGAGCCGAATGCATCCAGCAGGGCATAGACAAAGGGCATGCAGAATGCAATAACAGCCATTTTTTTGCCCAGATTCTTTTTTCTCGGGGTTTCACCTTTGTTTTCCAAGTAGCCAACGCCAAAAACACCGATCGCGATGATGATAATGGAAATGATCGTCAGGGCGGAAGGGGCGTCTTGCTCGGTAGGGGAGATCAAAGGCAGGAAAATAAAGCAAAGCAAGCTGCAGATAGCACCGGAGGTGTTTTCAATCGGGTCAGAAATGGATTCTTCCAAAAAGCGCATTCCGAAATAGGAAAATGCCATGGATACGATATACAGCAGGGAAACCGGCAGATAGCGAATGATGTTTATGGGATTGTAATTGATATCCTGCGTCAGCAGAGTAAAGATGGCATGGGCACCCATAACAGCGCCAACGCAGACGCAAATCTTCAGATGGGAATACTTTTCTTGCGCCAGGGCGCCTTTTTTATAGAAAAGTTCTGCGGTGCCCCACAGAATAGCAGTAGCAATAGAAAAGAACAACCAGTTCATAATAGTTACCTCCTTATAATTCTACAAGGCCTGCTTCGACCATTTTTTGCAGGCTCATCAGGATACCCATTTTTGCGTGATACCATGTCAGGCCACCCTGGAAATAGACGGCGTAAGGGGGGCGGATGGGGCCATCGGCAGACAGTTCCATAGTGCTGCCCTGAACAAAGGCACCTGCAGCCATAATGACCTGACTGTCATAGCCGGGCATATCACCTGGAATGGGTGCGGCATAGGAATCCACAGGGGCAGCAGCCTGGATGCCCTCGCAGAAGGCGATCATTCCCTTTTCGCTGCCCAGTTCCACTGCCTGGATAATGTCGTGACGGCTTTCGGTTGCGTTGGGAACACACCGGAAGCCCAGGG
>JAZRZW010000002.1:0-2178 GCA_045601585.1 Faecousia sp.
TTACCCGCGGGATTAAGAGGTTTTGTATGAACGGAATTGTAATCGTGGATAAGCCCACGGATTGGACAAGCCAGGATGTGACGGCCCGGCTTCGTCGTGTTTTTAATACCCGGCGGATCGGCCACGGAGGCACTCTGGATCCTATGGCTACCGGCGTGCTGCCGGTGTTTGTAGGCAGAGCGACCCGGGGCGTGGAGTTCTTCGAGCACGCACAAAAGACCTATGAAGCTGTGCTGCATTTAGGCATCTCCACCGACACCGAGGACATCACCGGCACTGTGCTGGAGGAGCGGGAAGTGTCTGTGAGCCGTGAGCAGCTGGAAGCAGTTCTTGCGCGGTTCCGGGGAGAGATCGACCAGATTCCGCCTATGTATTCTGCTCTGAAGATCAATGGTCAGAAACTTTGCGATTTGGCCAGAAAAGGCAAAGAAGTGGAGAGAAAACCCAGAAAAATCACCATTCACACCCTGGAATGTTTGGATTTTGACGGTACATTTGCGACCCTACGGGTGGCTTGTTCCAAGGGTACTTATATCCGGACCCTTTGCAAGGATATCGGCACGGCCTTGGGCTGCGGCGGCTGTATGGAACACCTGCGGCGGACAGCGGCGGGAGAATATACCGTCAGCGAGGCAGTGCCTCTTGCCGAGTTGCTGGAAACGGAGACTCCGGAGAAATATCTCCGTGGTGTGGATACGATGTTCCGCAATTATCCCTCTGTGGTGCTCACAAAAAAACAGGAGCTCCGCTGCCGCAACGGCAATGCTTTCTCTATTGACTATGTGGACGGCATCTACCGCGCCTACAGTGAGGCCGGCGAATTTTTGATGTTGGCCCGGGCGGACGAGGGAGTTATGTCAACCATAAAGAGCTTTTTTGAGGTGGAATAAACCATATTATAAAGGTGTTTATATGAACAAACGGACAATTTATGCCCTGGGGTTCTTTGATGGAGTCCATCGCGGTCACCAGGCGTTACTGGCGGCCTGCTGCGCTCTGGCGGAGGAAACCGGCGCAAGGGCCGGGGTGGCTACCTTTGTGAACCACCCGGATGCCCTGGTGCGGGGAAAGAATCCCTTGCTGATCAATACGGCAGCGGACCGCCGGGCACTGCTGACACATTATAATATAACAGAGGTCCTGGAACTGCCTTTTGATCGGGCTCTGATGGAAATGCCCTGGCAGGAGTTTTTGCAGATGCTGGGAAAGAATACCGCAGGCTTTGTCTGCGGTGAGGACTTCCGTTTTGGCTACAAAGGTCAGGGCAATGCAGCCATCCTGCAGCAGTACTGCCGGAATGAGGGACTTCCCTGCGTGGTGGTTCCCCAGATGAAGCTGGATGAGGTGCCGGTATCTTCCACTTATATCCGGCAGCTTTTGCAGGACGGCCGTATGGAAAAGGCCGTGGAATTCCTGGGGCATCCCCATTTGCTCACCGGCATCGTAGAAAAGGGCCGGCAGCTGGGACGCACCATCGGCATCCCCACTGCCAACCTGACCGTTGCCGAAGGTGTGGTGGTTCCGAAACACGGCGTTTATGCCTGCAAGGTGCGGACAGAGGGAAACACTTACCTGGCGGTGACCAACATCGGCACCCGCCCCACCGTGGAAGGTCATCACATCACCGTAGAGCCATGGATCCTGGATTTTGAGGGAGACCTCTACGGCAAGGAATTGACCCTGGAGTTTTATGCCTACCTGCGGCCGGAGAGAAAGTTTGACTCTCTGGAAGAATTAAAGGCGGAAATTCATAAAAATGCGGAGAAAACCCGACTTCTCCTGAGAAATACCTGAATTTTTCTCTTTACTTTTGGGAAAAACTGTGGTAAGATAGTCGGGCTGACTGCGGTCAGTGAATAATCTTATGCCTGCTGCTCAGTTTCGGGAAGTCACCGACCCTTTACTTGGCGCAAGGTAAATTTTAGAAAAGGTGGAAAACATCATGATTCTCAAGGAAAAGAAGACCCAGGTAATCCTGGACAACGCTACCCACGAGGGCGACACCGGTTCTCCCGAAGTTCAGGTTGCCATCCTCACCGCCCGTATCAACGAGCTGACCGATCACCTGCGTGTGCACAAGCACGACAATCACAGCCGTCGTGGCCTGCTGATGATGGTTGGTAAGCGCCGCAACCTGCTGGACTATCTGGCAAAGAAGGACATCAACCGTTACCGTGC
>JAZRZW010000003.1:0-15824 GCA_045601585.1 Faecousia sp.
GACCATTAAGGCACTGCGTAAGGATGTGCTTGCCAAGTGCTACGGCGGCGATATTACCCGTAAGAAGAAGCTCCTCGAAAAGCAGAAGGAAGGCAAGAAGCGTATGCGCACCTTCGGTACTGTTTCCGTTCCCTCCGAGGCTTTTATGGCTGTGCTGAAGCTGGACGAGGACTGATTATCAACTTTTAGGAGACAACTATGTCGATTTTTGCATCAAGATCCCGCACCCCTTTGGGTATCTATATCCATGTGCCTTTTTGCCGGAGCAAGTGTCAGTATTGTGATTTCTATTCCCTGACTGAGCGTACGGATAAATTGGTAGACGGCTACCTGGAGGCGGTGTGCAAGCACATCCGGGAGTCCGGTGAATTGGCTCCGGATTATGTGGTGGACTCTATCTATTTCGGCGGCGGTACCCCCAGTTTTCTGGGTGCAGAAGGACTTTCTTTGATTCTGTCTGCAGTGCGCAAAGCCTTCCATGTGGCAGGCGATGCCGAGATCACCTTTGAGGCAAACCCCGATTCTGTGTCGGATCGGCTGCTCAAGAGACTGCATAATGAGGGCTTTACCCGGGTCAGTTTGGGTATCCAGTGCGACAAGGATGATATTCTGAAAAAACTGGGTCGCCCCCACAACTACCTGCAAGCGGTTGGCGCTGTGGAGCGGATTCGCAAGCATCGCTTTAAGAATCTTTCTGTGGACCTGATGTACGGTCTGCCGGGTCAGACTTTGGAGGGCTGGAAACAGACTCTGGAAAATGTATTGGGCTTGCGCCCGGAGCATATCAGCTGCTATGGCCTGCGGCTGGAGGAGGGAACACCTCTTTACCAGTTCCAGGAGCATTACGACATCCCTGATGACGACCTGCAGGCGGATATGTACTTGGAAGGCGTGGAGATCCTTCGCAAATACGGCTACCGTCAGTACGAGATCTCCAATTTCTGCCGCAAGGGCCTTGTGTCCAGACACAACATGAAATATTGGCAGGGCGGTGAGTATTTGGGCTTCGGCCCCAATGCCAGCTCCGATTTTGGAGGACGCCGCTTTACCGCAGTGAGGGATCTGCAGGGCTATATCGACGGCATTCTCAGCGGCGGACAGGTGATGCAGGAAGTGGAGGAGATCTCCAATCGGGAGCGAGCCAGAGAGTATCTGATGCTCAGCCTGCGTACCTCCCAGGGCATCAACCGCACCACTTATGAGCAGCGCTTCCGTCTGCCGTTTTCTCCTTTGGAGACAGCGCTGCTGGAGTATAAGGAACGCCGCTTGGCGGTGAAAATGAACGACGGCCGCTGGCGCCTGACTCCCGAGGGTTTCCTGCTGTCCAATACCATCATTTCCCAACTTCAGGAAATTCAGGAAAGCACGGTACCCATCCGTGCAAATATAAATCGTTAACACCCAGGAAAAGGAAAAATTATGAGAGGAATCCCATCTTTAATTACCGATATTCGTAAAAAAGTATTTACGGAAGTAGCGGCTATGGCCTATAGCGGCGGCGACTACACCAAGGCGGAAGAACTGCCCTATGTGATCGTTCCCGGCGACCAGCCGCTGCATCGTGAATCCATCTTTTTGGAGCGCGCCATTGCCGGTGAGCGTGTGCGTCTGGCTATGGGCCTGAGCCTCCAGCCGGTGCAAAGCCGACGGCTGATCACCGAGGGTATGGACAATGCCGCCATTGCTGAGCAGTACTATGAACCGCCCCTCATCAATGTGATCTCCTATGCCTGCCATGCCTGCCCCACGGAGCAGTATCGGGTGACGGAGCATTGCCAGAATTGTCTGGCGGCATCTTGCCGGGAAGTTTGCCCTAAGGGCGCCATTTCCTTTGTCAACGGAAGAAGCCATATCGACCCGGATAAATGTATCCGCTGCGGCAAATGCGCCAAGGCCTGCCCCTACCACGCGATTCTCCATTTGCAGAGGCCCTGCCAGACCGCTTGCGGTATGGATGCCATCGTCTCTGACGAACACGGCCGTGCAACCATCAACCAGGACAAATGCGTTTCCTGCGGTATGTGTCTGGTGAGCTGCCCCTTCGGTGCCATTGTGGACAAGGGCCAGATCTTCCAGGTGATCCAGTCGATCCTGAAAGGCGACCAGGTGATCGCCATTGTTGCCCCTGCTTTTGCCGGTCAGTTTGGCAAACACGCCACCCCTGAACGCTTCACCGAAGCAATGAAAATGCTTGGCTTTGACCGGGTTGCGGAGGTGGCCATCGGTGCCGACATCTGCACCATCGAGGAAGCCAAGGACTTTATGGAAAAGGTGCCCGACCGGCAGAGCTACATGGCAACTTCCTGTTGTCCTGCCTGGCATTCTATGATCTATAAGCTGTATCCCAGCGAGACCGATAAGATTTCTATGACCCTGACACCCATGGTCTTTACGGCACGACTGATGAAGCAGAAACACCCCGGTTGCAAGGTGGTTTTTGTGGGGCCCTGCGCTGCAAAGAAGCTGGAAGCGATCCGCAGCGACATTCGTTCCGATGTGGATTTCGTGCTGACCTTCGAGGAACTGCAGGGCATGTTCCAGGCAAAGAAAATTGATTTTGCTCAGGTGGAAGAGGGCGAAGAACTGTCCCAGGCTACCAGCGCCGGCAGAGGTTTTGCGGTGTCCGGTGGCGTTGCCAAGGCAGTTGCCGACCTGATCCGGGAGACCAACCCGGAGGCAGAAGTAAAAACCGCCCGGGCCGAAGGCCTGCGGGAATGCAGAAAGCTGATGGCTATGGCAAAAGCCGGTAAATACGACGGCTACCTGCTGGAGGGCATGGCTTGTCCCGGCGGTTGTGTTGCCGGTGCAGGCACCATCCTGCCCGTGGATCTGGCCACTAAGATCATCGGTCGCTACCAGAGTGAGGCGGAGAAAGAAAGTCCTCTGGAAAGCAAATACCGGGATACCGGCGAGAAATTAGACTAACAGAAAAACGGACTTGTGGTCACTCACAAGTCCGTTTTTGTTATGGTGTTGTACGCAATTTGCGCAGCGCTCAGGTCTGTGTTGCAGCAGATCTTCCAAATTCGGCAGTATCGCAGGAGTCGATCCAGTAGATCCAGAGTTTCCACAGCGCCCTTTGCCTGAGTGGGCAGGATCACCTGATGCACAATGCGCGTCAATGCATCCTCCCGGGAGAGGGGAGTGCAGGTGTTTTCTTCAGCGCGCTCCAAAAAGCACAGATCTGTCAGAATCACATTGTCCTTTTTGTAGAGGTCTTCCTTTCCTGCCCAGGGAGTACCGAAGGCCACCGGATGATCCCCCGAAAAGCGTACGATTGGCTTATCGCCGTTAATGACCTCCAATTTATCCCCCAGCAGCGTCTGCCAGAGGGCGGTGTGGGTGGATTTGCCGGTGCCGCTGGGGGCAAGAAATGCAACGCCCCGATTCTCTGTCCGCACCACAGATGCGTGGAGGAACATACCGCCAAAGGACGGCATTTGCAGGCAGAGCTTTCGGTAGATGCAGATGCTTTCCACATAACCGGGGGAAAAGCGCTGCGTTACCTTTTGCGCTTCTTCTTCCAATTCTGTTTGGGTGACCCGGACAGTGATGTCCGGGGTCAGATCATCATCGCAGCGAAAGGGGCTGCATTGTTTTTCCAGGTAAGGATAGCGGTTTTGGATGTCCACTACCAAACCGGCTAAAAGATAATTGGCCATAGTTAGCTCAGTCCGTTTTCATAGATGTTAACATCGCCGATTTCGCCCACTTCAAAGTAAACATCCAGCATAGATCTTGCGATGGTAGCCAGAGTTGAACCGTGACCGCCTCGCTCGATATACACCGCAATAGCGATCTGGGGATCATCTACGGGAGCATAGCAGATAAATGCACCGTGGTCAGAGGCACCGCTGGAGATCGAAAGGTCGTGCTGGGCGGTACCGGTCTTTGCGGCCACCGGGATGGGGTAGTTGGCAAAGGTTTTGTAGGCAGTACCCCAGTCGCTGCTGGTAACCAGATGCATACCTTCGGAGTATGCCTGATAGGTCTCATCAGAGATCTCCATGTGGCTCAGGAGTGTCTTTTCGTTGGAGGCCAGCAACTGCTGATAGTCGGCAGAGACCACGCGGCTCATAAAGGTGGCGCTGTAGCGATTGCCCTTGTTGGCCAAAGTGGCGGCATACACGCCCAACTGAATGGGAGTGAATCGGTTGTCGGACTGGCCGATGGCAGCCAGCACCTGGTCGCCGGTGTACCAGTTTCGATCCTGACCCTGATACAGCTCTGCTTTGGTCTCGGGATTTGCCCGGTGACCGATGTATTCTGTCAGCTCCACACCGGTGGGTTCGCCTAAGCCAAAGCCCTTGGCAGCCTCATCGATTTGGGAAATGGTCAGTCGGGTTCCCAAGTCGTAGAAGAAGTAGTTACACGAGTGCATCAGCGCCTGTGATGCGTTGATGGTGCCGTGGGACCAACCGGCCCAATAGGACAGGCAGTAGACCGTAAAATCGGTGCCGTAGATGTTGAATTTACCGCCGTCGGTGATGGTGGTCTGGGAATCGATGACCTTATTGTTGATTGCGGCAGTCACCATAACCATCTTGTAGGTAGAGCCGGGGGGATAGGTGCCCAGCAGTGCCCGGTTGAACAGGGGATTGTAGGGGTCTTTTGTGATCTCTTCGTAATTTTCGAAGAAAGTGGAAAGGTCATAGGTGGGGTAGCTGGCGCAGGTGAGAATCTGGCCGGTTTTTACATCGATGGCGACGACTGCACCGCCTTCGGCATCGTAACCGTCCTGGGGTGTACCGTCAGCGTAGGGCTCCTGATTGCGCAGACCTTCGATCACCTCGGCCATCTTGTCCTCAGCCGCCATTTGCAGGTTGATGTCAATGGAAATTTCTACATTGCAGCCGGCCTTAGGTTCCACCACATACCGGGTGGAAATCAGAGTGCCGTCCACAGCCACCACATCTTCCCGAAGGCCGTCTACGCCGTGGAGGTACTCCTCGTACACCGCTTCCAGACCGTCCTGGCCCACCTCATTATCCATGGAGTAGCCTTCAATGTTCTTGTACTTTTCCCACTGGGCAGGGGTCATAGCACCCACATAACCCAAAACATGGGCGGCATACTTGGTGTTGTATTCCCGGACAGTGGAGGCTTCTACGTTCATACCGGGGATACTCAGCTCCACGATGGCGGAGAGTTCGTCATCGGAGGCGTCTGTCAGCAGCACATAGTTTGGCAGCGATGTACAGTTACGCAGAGTGAGCTCGTAGTAAAGGCCGATGACCCGCCGTGCTTCTTCATCAGTCCATTGGGTGGGCAGATTATAACGCTCACGGAGTTTTTGAATCAGGATCGGCGCGGTAATATCCGAGTCAAGTCCGCCCAGGAAGTCCAGATAGGTCTGGAAATAATCCTGATAGGCGGAATTGTATTCGTTGAGGGTGTAGGTAAAGGGCCGCTCCATAGACACAGGGAAATGTTCGTTATACTCGATACCCTGGGTCTGGCAGCGCTTTGCCAACTGATAGAGATAATTGGTTGTGCCGTTGGCAGACAGCAGCACGTAATGATTGATGGCCAGATCATAACTGGCACGGTTGCTCACCAGAACGTTACCGTTTTTGTCCAGAATATCGCCTCGGGCTGCCTTGACGCGGGTGTAGGTAGTAAAAGTGGTGGCGTTATCTGTCTTGCCGCCGGTATCCACGATCTGGATCTTATAGAGATAGCCGGAGAAAACGGTAACGATGGTGAAGAAGAACGCCAAAATCCAGGCGGCGCGTCTGCGGTTTATTCTCTCCATGGTTCACCTCCGATGGAAGCGATCCGCCGAAACAGCGGGTACAAAATGGGGATGCACAGGCAGGAAAGACCTGCGGTGATGCAGAAGCCCAGAATCCGGTCGCCGGTGGTCAGGCCCAAAAACAGTCCGACGATATAGATCACCAGCTGGTACAAAAAGATAGCGGGAACTGTGCAGATCAAAGCGGCCAGAAAACCCTTTTGCAGATATGCTTGACGGAACCAGGCGGCGCCAATGGTCAAAAAGGTCAGTGCCACCATGGCGTACACGCCGGGGGCAGTGCCGGAAAACAGGTACAGGCAGGCAGCACAAAGCGTGAAGATGCAGCCGCCCTCCAGACCCTCCAAAAGGCAGATCAGGATAATGGCGCAGGGAATCAGCTCTGTGGTGGCGCCCAGCAGCGTGTAGCGGCAGAGAATCACATCCTGCAGCAGCGACAGCAGCAAAAGCGTCAGAGAGTAAAGCACCCACTTGAGCAGGGTTTTACGCTGCTGGCGGGTCAGGTACAGCCGGTCAAGAATGCCTAATTTTGGCTTATCCGGCTGAAATTCGTTTTTGTTACCCATAGTTTTCACCCAACATTATACTCAGTTACGATAAATACCTGCTCCAAAGTCCGCACATCGGCGGCAGGCTCCAATAGGGCATACTTAGCCACGCCGGTGTCATCGAAACCGGCGTCCACAACATAGCCAATGATCAGATTACGGGGATACACAGTAGAGCCGGTTGTGACCACTTGGTCGCGGTTACGGATGGTGGCGGAGCTGGGCAGATAGTTCATACGCAGCAAGCCGTCCAGACCGGTGGAGTAGCCACCTTGCACCATGCCGTTGGAGCTGGAAGCGGGGATGGTGGCGCTGATTTCCAGGGAGGAGTCCAGCACGGATTTGACAACCGCATAGTTTGGGCCTACCTCACTGACCAGGCCCACCAGCTCGCCGTTGGCGGTGATGGCGCACATACCCGGCTGAATGCCGGCGTTGGTGCCGCGATTGATGGTAAAGGTATAGGTCCAGTCATTGGAGCTCCAGGAGATAATATAACCGTCTGTGAGCTTAAAATCCTCGAAAGTGTTCTGCAGACCCAAAGCGGCGCGCAGACGCTCGTTTTCGCGGGAAATGGCGTCGGCATCACGCACATCCTGGGAGATCTGAGAAAGCTCTTCCTTCAGGGCAGCGTTTTCAGCCTGCAGGGCCTCATACCGGAACATGTAGTCATAAAGGTCCTCGGCACGGTCAGCCAATTTACTGACACCGCCGCGCAGGGGTGCCAAAAGACCCTGCACCAGCTTGTTGGGAAGATTGACGCCGGTGAGACTGTTCAGGGTGGCCAGCAGAGCCGCTAACAGCACGGCTGTCAGCAGAACGATTCGCACCCGGCGGGACATAAGTTTTTTCATAGGGTTTCCTCCATGGATTCGGGGAGAAATTGTGTGAGAATTTGGCTGAGTTTGCAGACCGGCAGGCCAACTACATTAAAATAGTCGCCGCAGATCTTTTCTACGAACAGGGCGGCACCGCCCTGGATGCCATAGCTGCCGGCTTTGTCGGCAGGTTCTTTTGTGGCGATGTAGCGCAGGATCTCCGTATCCTCCAGAGGTCGGAAGTACACATCCGTTACTTCGGTGCATACCACCTTCTCATCGCCCCGCAGGATTGCAAGACCGGTCATGACCTGATGCGCCTTGCCGGAGAGCATCCTGAGCATTTGAAATGCGTGGTCGTCATCGGTGGGTTTTCCTAAAATCTGCCCATCGCAGACCACGATGGTGTCTGCGGCAATGACCACATCCTCCGGCTTGCGGCTGATTGCTTCGGCTTTTCGCACAGATACAGCAGCCACGGCGTCAAAGGGGGAAAGGGCAGGATCCATCGTTTCGTCCACATCGGCTACCCTCACGGTAAAAGGCAGACGAAACAAACCCATCAGTTCCTGACGGCGGGGGGATTGGGATGCGAGTATGATTTGCATAAATAATCCTTCTTAATCCAGACCTCGGAAGTACAGACCTCTGGTGCAGGCACCGGGATCAAACTGACCGCCGTTGCGCCATGCGTTGAGCACCCGATCCACTTCGTTGGGATTTTCGGTAGTAAAGTACATTCTGGTGGCCCACAGACCGAGCTTACCCAGGGACTCCATCTTATCCAGCCAGTAAAGCTTCTTGCTGTTGAGCAGTACAGAGCGGCAGGAAGCACCATCCCGGATCAGGGGGAACTCTGCGCCGGTGGAATCTTTCAGTTTGGCCGTGGCGATCTGGCAGGAGCACTGACCGGTACGCCCACGGATCAGGCAGTTTTCTGTGACCATCAGGGGCATTCTGCCGTAGCTCAGGATCTCACAGGGGATAGGCTTGTGAAGATCCCGAATCTGAGGCAGGGTCATTTCAAAGCTGAGGCAGGCGGATTTCAGTTCCAGCTCTTTTGCTACCTCTGTGGCAACAGAGTTAAAAAGATTCAGCCCAAAGTCGCCTCGCACAGCCATGCCGCACTGGCGCACAGGGATCACCAGACCCAGGTTGCCAACCAATACAGACCGCACGCCCAGAGCCTTTACGGCCATCAGGTCGCTGCGGAATTTCTCCATCTCTCCGTCGTGGAGGATCCGGGGGGCTACAGCGCAGACCCGACACTGGGAAGTTAACATAATACAGGCATCCGGGTTTGCCACCAACAGATGCATAGGCACATACAAAAGTGCAGGATTGATTGCCAGTAGGGTGTCGGTGATCTGATCCAGGCTGGTGATCTGCACAGTGAGCTTGGGGGCCTGACGGCTGCCGTTGTGGTGGGTAATACGGGCAGGACGACCCAGAGCCGGAATGTCTCTCCGGGCGCGCTGGGCGGTGAGCAGATTCAGCACATCCCGGCGCATGGCGTTGATGGCGGCAGCGGAAAGGGTCATACCCGGCACCAGATGGGCGTCCACTTTGGTGCACAGATAGGGAGTGCCACCGGTTTTTGCCAGGCGGGAAGCCAACATTTCCTCCGTCAGCTCTGCAGAACGGGCAGGCTCCGGAGCAGGACCCTGGAGCATACACATACGGCCGTCGGGATCGATCACCGTGATGGCAGATTCCTCCGAGGTCATATGGAAACGGAAGGTAATGGGAACCAGGGGGTTCTCGGTGTTCTCATAGGTTTGCCGAACCGGCTTCATCCATGCTTCCGGCTCGTTGTTGTCGGTGCGGTGGCCGAACATATCCCGACCGGTGCGACCCTGGTAATAGCCGTCGGTAAAGCCCTGGCGGTTAAAGGCGGTGTGCAGAAGCTGCATCATTTCCGGAGTGACCCGGCCGCTGTCCAGAGCAGTGCGGTATACAGAGGTAACGGCTGCCACATATTCCGGACGCTTCATGCGGCCTTCCAGTTTAATGGAGACTACGCCCATTTCGTCCAGCTGCTGCAGGGAATGCACCAGACAGTTGTCCTTCAGGCTCAGGGGATACTTGTCCTCCCACCGGCCATAGCCATAGGTCTTGCGACAGGGTTGGGCACAGCGGCCACGGTTGCCGGAGCGGCCGCCGATGGCAGCGGACATATAGCATTGACCGGAGTAGCACATACACAGTGCGCCGTGGGCAAATACTTCAATCTCAATGGGGCTGTTGTGGCAGATGTAGGAAATTTCCTCCCGGCTGAGCTCCCGGCTCAGCACCACCCGGCTCAGACCCCAGGCGGCGCAAAGCTGCACACCGGGCAGGGAATGGATAGTCATTTGAGTAGAGCCGTGGAGGGGAATGTGGGGAGCGATCTGCTTACACAGACGGATGATGCCTAAGTCCTGCACGATGAATGCATCCACACCGGCGTTGGCGGCGTGGCGGATCAGCTCAACAGCTTGAGGGGTCTCTTTGTCGGACACCAGGGTGTTCAGGGTCAGGTGAACTGCGACACCCCCGACATGGCAATATTTCACTGCCTCAGTCAGAGCCTGAGGGGTAAAGTTTTTGGCGCCTTGACGCGCGTTAAAAGTGCCGCTGCCTAAGTAGACCGCATTGGCGCCGTTCTGGACGGCAGCTCGCAAAGCCTCCATAGAGCCGGCAGGTGCTAACAGTTCCAACATAGTGATATCTCTCCGTATACATACTTACACACATTATAACATAAAGACCTCGGGGATTCTACCCCGAGGTCACATATTTTTATGAATTTTTTATGATTGATATCGGTTTTGAAATTGAACCAGCACCCGAACCAGGGAATCGGGAAGCCTTGCAAGACATTCCTGCTTCAAATGGGCAGGTACGCCGTAGAATCCCTCAGCCATACTGCCGGCGATGGCAGCCAGTGTGTCGGTTCCCGCACCGATCACCGGTTGAGGATTGGCAGTATTGACAATGGCATCCACAGCCATAGCGGTAATGTCATTTCTAACGATGGTAAAGGGCGTGGTGCTACCTCCTTTTTTCTATTTTACAACGGCTTTAACTGTCCGTCAACTTAGCAAATAAAAATAAGGAAAAAGGACTTGCCAGGACGAATAGGGTAGAGATGGAGGTGTAGTCTATGATCGCTGCCGTCTGGCTGCTGCTGAGCAGCCTGATGACATCCCTGCAGCTTTCCACCGGGAGTTTCCCCAAGCCCCTGACCCGGGAGGAAGAACAACACTACCTGACTTTGTCTGCCCAGGGGGATATGGAGGCAAGAAATATCCTGATCGAGCGCAATCTGCGTCTGGTGGCCCACATCATGAAGAAGTATTACGCCCAGGGCGCAGATCAGGAAGATCTGATCTCCATTGGCACTATTGGCCTTATCAAGGGGATCACTACTTTCGATATGACAAAAGGTGCGCGGCTTGCCACTTACGCTGCCCGCTGCGTGGAAAATGAGATCCTGATGTATTTCCGTTCCCAGAAAAAATCCAGCCAGGATGTGTCTTTGTCTGATTACATAGAGACCGGCACCGATGGCGCGGCACTGGAACTGATGGATGTGGTGGGGAAAGAACCGGATCTTCTGGAGCAGATTGCCGGCAATGAACTTAAGCTCCAGGCGCGAAAGGCGGTGCAATCCTGCCTGACACCCCAGGAACGAAAGGTGATTGAGTTGCGTTACGGCCTTTGCGGGGGAGAGCCTCTGCGCCAGCGGGAGGTGGCCCAGATCACCGGTATCAGCCGCAGCTATGTGAGCCGGATCGAGAAAAAGGCATTGTCGAAGCTGCGGCAGGCGTTGGAGTGAGAAGAAACCCCGGATTTCCCGGGGTTTTCTTGTGTGAACATATTGACAAATAATTGTGTTAGTGTATAATTGTATACAAAAGTACGAAAGAAAATTCAAATACCTAAGAAGCGAGGAAACCCTATGTTAGAAATTTCCAATAAGACCAATTTGCTGGAGAAGAAATCCTACAAGTACTCTCTGCAGGATGTGGCTGAGCCCAATCTTCAGCGTGAGGTGTTCCCCCTGGGTGAGACCCCCAAGGTGGCGTTCAACCACCGCCGCGTTCCTTTGAACATGCCCGAGGAGATCTGGATCACTGATACCTCCCTGCGGGATGGCCAGCAGTCCGTTGAGCCCTATACCGTGGATCAGATCGTGGATATTTACAAGCTCCTTTCCAAGCTGGGCGGCCCTTATGGCATTATCCGCCAGACTGAGTTCTTTGTATACAGCCAGAAGGATCGCAAGGCGATTGAAAAGTGTATGGAGCTGGGTCTGAAGTTCCCGGAGATCACCACCTGGATCCGCGCCAGCAAGGATGATTTCAAGCTGGTCAAAGACCTGGGTATCAAGGAGACCGGCATTTTAGTCAGCTGTAGCGACTACCACATCTTCAAGAAGATGAAGATGACCCGGTCCCAGGCCCTGGAGCACTATCTTGCCGCTGTCAAGGACGCCTTCGACACCGGCATTATGCCTCGCTGCCACCTGGAGGATATCACCCGAGCTGACTTCTACGGTTTTGTGGTGCCTTTTGTCAATGAACTCCAGAAGCTTTCCCGGGAAGCAGGTATCCCTGTAAAGATCCGTGCTTGCGATACCATGGGCTACGGCGTTCCTTATACGGAAGCAGCACTGCCCCGAAGCGTGGCAGGCATTATCTATGGCCTGCAGCACTATTCCGTTGTTCCCAGCAGTCTG
This sequence comes from Faecousia sp., assembly GCA_045601585.1. Taxonomy (GTDB): domain Bacteria; phylum Bacillota; class Clostridia; order Oscillospirales; family Oscillospiraceae; genus Faecousia. Next base: position 11,845 of record JAZRZW010000003.1, read on the forward strand.
CTGGAGTGGCACGGACACAATGACTTTTATAAGGCGGTTGCCAACGCTTCCACCGCCTGGCTCTACGGCGCATCTGCTGTCAACTGTTCTTTGCTGGGCATCGGCGAGCGCACCGGCAATATCCCCCTGGAAGCAATGGTCTTTGAGTACGCTTCCTTGCGGGGCTCTATGGACGGTATGGATCCCACTGTGATCACCGAGATCGCTGAGTATTTCCAGAAAGAGATCGGCTACACCATCCCCGATATGACCCCCTTTGTGGGAAGAAACTTCAATGTCACCCGCGCCGGTATCCACGCAGATGGCCTGATGAAGGATCAGGAGATCTACACCATCTTCGATACCGAGAAGCTCCTGAACCGACCTGCCACTGTACAGATCGGCAAGGCATCCGGCCTGGCCGGTATCGCCTACTGGATCAATCAGACCTATCGACTCACCGGTGAGGAGAAGCTGGATAAGCGGGATCCCCTGGTGGTGGCCATGAAGGAATGGATCGATGCAGAGTACGAAGACGGTCGTCAGACCGTGCTGTCCAACAAGGAATTGGAGTTGAAGATCCAGGAGCTGGCTCCCGGTCGTTTCTGAGAAAAGAGGAATAGAATATGAAAACATTTCATACCACATCTCTGGCGGATCAGGTATTTGAGAAGCTGGAAAATGATATTATCCACGGCATATACCCCAAGGGTGAGATCCTGACAGAAATGAAGCTGGCCGAGCAGTTGGGCGTCAGCCGTACGCCCATCCGTGAAGCACTGCGCCGTCTGGAGCAGGAGCGTATGATCCACGAAAGCGGCAAAGGCTCTGTGGTGGTTGGCATCTCTGCCGACGACCTGCTGGACATTATGAATATCCGTGAGCATATCGAAGGCCTTTCTGCTTACTATGCCTGCCTGTATATGACCGAGGAAGCGAAAGTAGAGCTGCAGCACATTATGGATCTGCAGGACTTCTATTTTGAAAAATGGGATCCTGAGCGTCTGCGCCAGGCACACGATGCCTTCCATGATGCCATTTGCGAGCTCAGCGGCCGTATGGTGATCCGGGACACTCTGGCACCTCTGCACCGCAAGACCCGCCGTTATCGTCGCACGGTGATGGGCAATAAGGACCGAGCATACAAGAGCTTGCAGGAGCACTACGAGATTTTTAACGCTCTGCTCTCCGGCGATGCGGAGAAGGCAAGAGCTGTAATGGAAAAACATCTCCGGGCAGCTACCAAACATTTGCAGGAGGTTAACTAAAAATGGGATTGACAATAGCACAAAAGATTATTAAGAACCATCTGCTCTCCGGCGATATGACTCCCGGCAGCGAGGTTGCGCTGCGGATCGACCAGACCCTGACCCAGGATGCCACCGGCACCATGGCTTATCTGGAACTGGAGACAATGGGGATCCCCAGAGTCAAGACCGAGCTGAGTGTGGCTTATGTGGATCATAACACTCTCCAGTCCGGTTTTGAAAATGCCGATGACCACCGCTATTTGCAGACGGTAGCCGCGAAATACGGCGTCCATTTCTCCCGCCCCGGCAACGGCATCTGCCACCAGGTCCCTCTGGAGCGGTTCGGCAAGCCCGGCAAGGCCCCGATCGGCTCTGACAGCCATACCCCCACCGGTGGCGGCATCGGTATGCTGGCCTTCGGCGCCGGCGGTCTGGATGTGGCCGTGGCGATGGGCGGCGGTGCCTACTATATCAATATGCCCAAGATGTTCAAGGTGGAGCTCAGCGGCAAGCTCAATCCCTATGTGACCGCTAAGGATGTGAGTCTGGAGCTGCTGCGAATCCTGTCTGTTAAGGGCGGCGTAGGTGCGATTATCGAGTGGGGTGGCGAGGGCATTGCCACCTTGTCCGTTCCTGAGCGAGCCACCATCACCAATATGGGCACCGAGCTGGGTGCCACTACTTCCATCTTCCCCTCTGACGAGACCACCCGCGCCTTCCTGAAGGCCCAGGGCAGGGAAGAGGACTACATCCCCCTGGCCAGTGACCCGGACGCTGTTTACGACCGGATTATCCAGATCGATCTGTCTGCCCTCAAGCCTATGATCGCTTGTCCGCACAGCCCCGACAATGTGGTCTCTGTAGAGAGCCTGAAGGGTACAAAGGTGGATCAGGTCTGTATCGGTTCGTGCACCAATTCTTCTCTCTACGATATGCTGAAAGTGGCTGCGATGCTCAAGGGTAAGACCATCGATCCTTCTGTCAGCCTTTCTATTTCTCCCGGCTCCAAGCAGGTTCTGCGGATGCTTAGCGATTGCGGCGCACTGTCCCACATTCTGGCAAGCGGCGCAAGAGTGCTGGAATGCGCCTGTGGTCCTTGTATCGGTATGGGCTTCTCTCCCAATTCCGGCGGCGTGAGTCTGCGTACCTTCAACCGTAACTTCTTAGGCAGATCCGGCACCAAGGACGGCCAGGTCTACCTGGTCTCTCCGGAAACTGCCGTGGCGGCAGCGCTCACCGGTTACATCACCGACCCCACTACCTTCGAGCCCATGGAGTCTGTGGTAATGCCCGCAGAGTTTACCATTGACGACAGCGCAGTGCTGGCACCCCTGAGTCCCGAGGCAGCCGCAACTGCCGAGGTCCTCCGTGGCCCCAATATCAAGGAGTTCCCCAAGAGCAAGCCCTTTGATAACGATCTGACTGCAGAGTTGGTGCTGAAGGTGGGTGACAATATCACCACCGACCACATTATGCCTGCCGGCGCCAAGATTCTGCCTTACCGCTCCAATATTCCTTTCCTGTCCCAGTTCTGCTTCCAGGTTTGTGATCCGCAATTTCCGGAGCGAGCCAAGGCAGCCGGAGACGGCGTGGTCATCGGCGGCAGCAATTACGGCCAGGGTTCTTCCCGAGAGCACGCAGCCCTCGTGCCGATGTACCTGGGCATTCGTTGTGTCATTGCCAAGAGCTTTGCCCGTATCCATGTGGCAAACCTGATCAATGCCGGCATCCTGCCCTTGACTTTCGAGAATCCTGAAGACTATGAAGCACTCAGCCAGGGCGCAAAGCTCTGTTTTAACGATCTCCACCAGGGCATCCGTACCGGCACTGTGACCGTCACCGACGAGGCCGGAAAGACCTATACCCTGAGGGGTGAATTTACCGACCGTCAGCAGCAGATCCTGCTGTGCGGCGGTCTGCTGAACTACACAAAGGAGAATGCCTGATGAATGAGATCAAGCTGGCTTGCCAGCATTTCGAAAAGCTTTTGCAGGAGCAATTTTGTCGCCTGCAATCCATGGATAAGCCTGTAAAGGACTTTTCCAAAATGGACACCGTGACCATCGGCATTGCCCCCGGCGACGGTATCGGTCCCATTATTATGGAGCAGGCTGTTCGCGTCCTTAAGCACCTGCTTGCTGACGAAATTGCCTCTGGCAAAGTGGTCATCAAGGACATCGAGGGCCTGACCATTGAGAACCGCCTGGCATTAAACCAGCCCGTTCCCGCAGATACTCTGGCACAGATCAAGACCTGTGATGTGCTGCTCAAAGGCCCCACCACCACCCCCATGGGCGGCAAGATGGAAAGCGCCAATGTGACCCTGCGCCGTGGGCTGGGTCTGTATGCCAATGTTCGTCCCGTTTGCATTCCCGAAGAGGGTATCGACTGGATGTTCTATCGAGAGAACACCGAGGGCGAATATGTCCTGGGCAGCAAGGGTGTGGATCTGCCCGGTATGGCAGTGGATTTCAAGGTCACTACTGACCTGGGTACCCGCCGAATCGCCCGTGCAGCCTTCGAGTATGCCAAGAATAACGGCAAGACCCGCCTTTCGATCGTCACGAAGGCCAACATTATGAAAAAGACCGACGGTAAGTTCACTGCGATCTGCCACGAGGTAGCCGAGGACTATCCTGAGATTACCGTGGACGATTGGTACATCGACATTATGACTGCCAACCTGGTGAACCCTGCCATCCGCAATCAGTTCCAGGTCTTTGTCCTGCCGAACCTGTACGGTGACATCAT
>JAZRZW010000004.1:0-6308 GCA_045601585.1 Faecousia sp.
GGCACGAACCTGAGGATCCTGCTCAGGCATGGGGGTCTTAACCAGAGTCATGTTTGCCATTTCGCATTTCCTCCTTACTTAATCAGAGCCTTGCCCATGGCTTCCATGCGGCAGGCGTGGGATTCCTTCACATCTGCTTCCCGGTCACGGTACACAGAGTTGCGCTTCATCAGCTCGGCGAAGTCCACCTTGTGGCCGTCGAACTCGGGGCCGTCCACGCAAGCAAACTTCACTTCGCCACCAACGGTAACACGGCAGAAGTCGGATCGTAGCCATGTCGTTCTGTGTGCCAAGGAGTTGATAGCCCCAGTTGTCTTCCTAAGACCGCTTGGCCTCCGACTTGGCTCATCAGCTCGTTGAAATCAACCTTGTGGCCGTCGAACTCGGGGCCGTCCACGCAAGCAAACTTCACTTCGCCACCAACGGTAACACGGCAGCCGCCGCACATACCGGTGCCGTCAACCATAATGGGGTTCAGGGAAACGCTGGTATGTACACCGAAGGGCTCGGTGGTCTTGCAGACAAACTTCATCATGGGGATGGGGCCGATGGCCAGAACCTCGTCGTACTGCCGGCCGCTCTCCAGCAGCTCCTGGAGCTTTGCGGTAACAAAACCCTGCTCGCCGTAGGAACCGTCGTCGGTCATCAGGTACATATTGTCAGCGGCGGCACGGAACTCGTCCTCCAGAATGACAATGTCCTTGTTACGGAAGCCGACAATGACATCCACCTCAGCACCGGCTTCCTTGAAAGCCACGGCAGAGGGCAGTGCGATGGCGCAGCCAACACCGCCGCCAACCACGCAGACCCGCTTCTTGCCTTCCACGGGGGTGGGCTTGCCCAGAGGGCCAACAAAGTCACGGATGTAGTCACCCTCGTTCAGGTTGCCCAGAGCGATGGTGGAGAAGCCGACCTTCTGGAAAATAATAGTAACAGTGCCCTTTTCCCGGTCGTAGCCGGCGATGGTCAGGGGAACACGCTCACCCTGCTCGTCGATACGGAAGATAATGAACTGACCGGCCTTAGCCTTCTTGGCAACGAAAGGTGCTTCGATCTCCATCAGGGTTACGGCGGGATTCAGCTCTCTTTTGGTTACAATCTTAAACATAGGAAGCCTTCTTTCTTATAAATTACTTGTTTTTCAGCAGATCGCGGATCTCAGTGAGCAGAACTTCCTCTGCGGTGGGTGCGGGAGGTGCGGACTCTTCCACGACCTCTTCTTCCTTCTTCTTGCCCATATCCGCCAGCTTATTGAGGCCCTTGACCAGGAAGAACACCACCAATGCCAGGATCAGGAAGTTGATGACAGCAGCGATAAAGTTGCCGTAGGTCAGGTAGTTCTCCACCACAGCGCCGGCCTCATCCAAAGTGGGCTCGACCCAGGGCATACGGGGAAGTTTTACCTTCATGTCGGAAAAATCGGTGCCGCCCAGGAAGATGTTGATGACGGGCATAATGATGTCGTCAGTCAGGCTCTTGGTGATACCGGAGAATGCGGCGCCGATAATAGTACCAACAGCCAGTGCCATTGCGTTGCCTTTGATGGCAAACTCCTTAAATTCGCTCCACCAGGAGGGATTCAAGCTTTTCTTTTTCATGATTTATGCTCCTTTCGGTTTACATAACATTATTTCTTCTCGATGACCTCAAGGCCACCCAGATACTTACGCAGGACTTCGGGCACCACGATGGAGCCGTCGGCTCTCTGGTTCTGTTCCACCAGAGCGGGGAAAATGCGGGAGGTTGCCAGGCCGGAGCCGTTCAGGGTGTGGAGGAACTCGGGCTTGCCGGTCTCCTCACGGCGGAAGCGGATGTTGCCGCGGCGCGCCTGATAATCTCTTGCGTTGGAGACGGAGGAAACTTCCTTATAGCCGTCCATAGAGGGGATCAGGATCTCGATGTCGTAGGTGCGCGCCATGGACGCAGAGCAGTCGCCGGCTGCCAGCTTCACAGTGCGGAAGTGGAAGCCCAGGCCCTCCACCAGCTTCTCGGCCTTGGTGACCAGCTCTTCAAAAGCTGCATCGCTGTCCTCAGGCTTGCAAAACTGGAACATCTCTACCTTATTAAACTGATGTCCGCGGACCATACCGCGCTCATCGGCACGGTGGGAACCGGCCTCACGGCGGAAGCAGGGAGTGTATGCAAACATCTTCTTGGGCAGTTCGCTTTCCGGCAGGATCTCATCACGGTAAACGGAGCAAAGTGCCGCCTCAGCGGTGGGCAGCATATAGTGGATCCGGTCGTCGGTGGGATTTGCGATCTTGTAGACCTCATCTGCGAACTTGGGGAACTGACCGGCGGTCTCACCGCACATGTACTCCAGCATATGGGGAGGCAGGATGAAATCGTAGCCGTCAGCGGTGTGGGTGTCGATAAAGTAGTTCAGCAGCGCCCATTCCAGACGGGCGCCCATGCCGGTGTACATCCAGTTGCCGGCGCCGGCCAATTTTACGCCACGCTCATAGTCGATCAGGCCCAGGTCGGTGCACAGATCTACATGGTGCTTGGGCTCAAAATCAAAGGCGGGCTTATTGCCCACATAGCGCAGCGGCTGGTTGTTCTCCTTGCCACCGGGAAGCAGGTCTGCATCCGGCAGGTTGGGCAGGCTCAGCATTGCGGTCTTGAACTCCACGGAGAGGTCCTTGAGCTTGGCGGCATCATCGGCGATAGCAGCATCCAGGCGGATAGACTCTGCCTTATTGGCCTCGATCTGAGCGTCCAGCTCGGCAGTATCCTTGCCCTGCTTTTCTGCGCCCTTCTTCTGGCCGAAGAGCTTACCGTTTTCCTTGGCCAGCCTATTTTTCTGCGCGGTCTGGGTCTCGGTGGAAGTCTTGAGTGCGCGGATCTCCACATCCAGCTCCAGAATCTTGTCAACGATTGCGTCGCAGTCTACTTCCTTGGCCTTCAGGCCTGCCTTGACTGCGTCGGGATTTTCCTTGATCTTCTTAATATCCAGCATTTTCCCTTACTCCTTTATTTTAACTTCATCAGCGTGTCATACAGGACCTGCAGGTCCTCATCGCCGTAAAATTCCAGTTCAAAACGGCCCTTGCGCTTGCCGCTTACGATTTTCACGCCACGGTTCAAGTGCTTAGACAGGGCTTTTTCGCATTCCTGCACATAATCTACCGCCAAAGTGACCGGTTTTGCGGGAAGCGGTTCCCGACCCAGGTTCTTGCACAGCAATTCCGCCTGGCGCACAGAAAGTCCCAGTGCAATGATCTTCTGGGCTGCATCCTTCTGGGCTTTTTCTGTCTTTAATGACAGAACCGCCCGGGCATGCCCGGCAGAAAGCTCGCCGCTTCGGACTTTTTCCAGCACATCGGGACAAAGACCCAGCAGACGCAGTGCATTTGCCACTGCAGGACGGGACTTACCCACACGGGCAGCGGCCTCCTCCTGGGTCATGCCGTAGTTTTCCATCAGGGTGCGATAACCCAGGGCTTCTTCCACCGGGTTCAGATCCTGACGCTGCAAATTCTCGATCAGCGCCAGCTCCATGGTCTTTTTGTCATCCGCCTCAATCACCACCGCAGGCACTTCGGAAAGCTCTGCCAGGCGAGCTGCTCTCCAGCGTCGCTCACCGGCCACGATCTGATAGTAGCCATTCGGCAACTCCCGCACAGTCAGGGGTTGCACGATGCCGTGTTCCCGAATGGAATCTGCCAGAGCATCCAATGCTTCCTGGTCAAAATCCTGACGGGGCTGGGTAGGATTGGGTTCTACTTTATAAATAGGCAGCAGCTTGTAGGGGGAATTGCTGGGGGTTTCCTCCATAAAATCACCCATCAGCGCGCCTAAACCTCTGCCGAGGCCCTTTTGATTTGCCACAATAGTCACCTCTTACAATCTTCTTACGATTTCTTGCGCCATATCCCGATAGGCCGCAGCACCGCGGCTGCTCCGGTCGTAGGCCGTTACCGGCAGGCCGTGGCTGGGTGCCTCCGCCAGACGCACATTCCGGGGGATCGCCGTAGCAAACACCTTGCCGGGGAAATGGCGGCGGACCTCCTGAGCCACCTGGGTAGAGAAATTGGTACGGCCGTCAAACATAGTCAGGGCGACGCCAAAGATCTCCAGGGCAGGATTGATCCGGTTTTTCACCAGCCGGAGCGTGTTCATCAGGTCAGTCAGGCCCTCCAGGGCGTAATACTCACATTGTACCGGCACCAAAATGCCATCAGCTGCTGCAAGACCGTTGAGGGTCAGCAGCTCAAGAGACGGCGGGCAGTCAATAAAAATCACATCGTACTGATCCCGGACCGTATTCAGGGCCTCTTTCAGCCGGTGGGTAGAGTTAGGCACAGAAATCAGCTCCACACCTGCGCCCGCCAGATCTGCAGTTGCCGGCAAAACATCGCCAAACTTGGTCACAACCCGCACATCTGCCGCAGGTACATCATTAACCACCACATCATAGATGCTTTTTTGCACCCGGCGCTTGTCCACGCCCAAACCGGAGGTGGCATTTGCCTGGGGGTCAAAATCGCAAAGCAGCACGCGCTTGCCCAGATCCGTCAAAGCTGCGGTGAGGTTCACCGAGGTGGTGGTCTTACCCACGCCGCCTTTCTGGTTGACCACAGCAATTATCTTTCCCATAGTCTTTCCTTTCCAATGTTTCACGTGAAACATCTGTCGCTTCGTTGTTTCACGTGAAACAACTTGTTAGCCGGGTTCGGAGGTGTTGTAGTTCTTACCGATGTTGTCAGTCTCGTTGCTGTTGCCGATCACCTCGTACAGCAACCAACCCATGGTCAGGCACAACACCACCAGCAGCAAGCACAACACTGCCTTCAGACGGCGGATCTGCCGCTTCTGGTGCAGCACCTGCTCCTCCAGTCGGCTCAGGTGCTTTTTCTTGCCGGCTTTCTTTCCGGCGGGCTCCTCCTTGCGGCGGGGGAGCTGGAGAGGCGTATTGCTCTTTATGGGGTGTTTTGCCATGGCTTCCAGGCAGCCGTCGCAGAAAACGCCGCTATTTTCGATCTTGCGCCCGCATTTCAGGCAGTTCATAGGCATACCCCCTCATTATCCATTCTATTCTACAACATTTTTCTTTGCGCCGCAAGGGGTAGACACAAAAAAATACCGCCAAAGGGCGGAGCGCCATATTGATAAAATGGTTTTGAACGATCCCTTTTCCGCTTAACTGCATAAAAACTCCCGAAATGCGTCAGCATTCCGGGAGTTTTGTTATTTGTTAATCAGAAAAGTTACCACTTCAAAACTGCGATGCACCTATAAAGGGCGGAGATTTCTGCCAGACAAGGCAAAAAGCACAGAAATACTTTGTGTATTTCGAGCATTTTTAACGCAGGGTGGCGGAGATAAACGCCATTTATAGGCAGTTTATCAATGTGGTGCCCCGCCCAAAGGGCCGTCTTTTTATTAAAAATTAGGCGTTGCCTTCCATTTCCTTCAGAGCATCCTTGCGGCTGAAGTTTGCACGGCCCTTCTCGTCGAAGCCCATGAACTTGACCCAGGTCATATCGCCCAGGTTCAGCACATCCTCAACCTTCTCAACGCGGCGGTTCTCCAGCTTGGAGATGTGAACCATGCCGTCGTGGCCGGGAGCGATCTCAACGAATGCGCCAATGGGCAGAATGCGGACAACCTTGCCGTAGTAGAGCTTGCCAACCTCGGGAACGAAGCAGATATCGTCCACCATCTTCTTGGCAGCATATGCAGCAGCGGAGTCCACAGCGGAGATGAACACGGAACCGTCGTCATCGATGTCCACCTTAGCGCCGGTGTCAGCGCAGATCTTCTGAATGGTCTTGCCGCCGGAACCAATGACCTCGCGGATCTTGTCCACGGGGATCTTCAGGCTCAGCATCTTGGGAGCATACTCAGAAACCTCAGCGCGAGGCTCGGAAATGCAGGGCAGCATAACCTCTTCCAGGATCACCAGACGAGCCTTGCGGCAACGCTCCAGAGCGTCGGCAATGATCTCCATGGTCAGGCCCTTGTTCTTCAGGTCCATCTGGATTGCGGTGATACCCTCGGTGGTACCGGCAACCTTGAAGTCCATTTCGCCGTGGAAATCCTCAACACCCTGGATATCGGTGAAGGTTCTCCACTCGCCGGTCTCCTGGTCGGAGATCAGGCCGCAGGATATACCTGCAACGGGGCGCTTGATGGGAACGCCGGCATCCATCAGAGCCAGGGTGGAACCGCAGATAGAGCCCTGAGAGGTGGAACCGTTGGAGCTGAGGACCTCGGAAACAACGCGGATTGCGTAGGGGAATTCCTCAACAGAGGGGATCACGGGCAGCAGAGCCTTCTCAGCCAGTGCGCCGTGGCCGATCTCA
>JAZRZW010000005.1:0-4926 GCA_045601585.1 Faecousia sp.
TCCTTGGCTCACAGAACGACATGGCTACGATCCGACTTGGTGGTGATGAACACCTGCGCCATCCGGGAACACGCGGAGCAGAGAGTATTTGGCAATTTGGGCGCCCTGACCCATACGAAGCGTCGCCATCCCGGCCAGAAGATCTTTCTGTGCGGCTGTATGGCCGGCCAGGAGCATGTGGTGCAGCGTCTGCGAAACAGTTATCCCCATGTGGACGGCGTATTCTCCACCCATCACTTGTGGCAGTTCCCGGAGATTCTCTATCGGGTGCTGACCCAGAAAAAGCGTCAATTCTACACCGCCGATGAGGCCGGCTCTATTTGCGAAGGTCTGCCCCAGCAGAGGGACAATACCCTGAAGGCCTGGGTGTCCATTATGTACGGCTGCAACAATTTCTGCACCTACTGCATCGTACCTTATGTCCGCGGCCGTGAGCGGAGCCGCAAGGCAGCCGACATTCTGGCAGAGTGCCGGTCGTTGATCGAAAACGGCTGTAAGGAGATCACCCTTTTGGGTCAGAATGTAAATTGCTACGGCAAGGACCTGGATGAACGCATGGATTTTGCCGACCTGCTGGCAGAGATCTGCAAGATTGAGGGAGAATTTTTGGTCCGGTTTATGACCAGCCATCCCAGAGATGCCTCTCATAAACTGTTTGACACTATGGCAGCAGAGCCCAAGATCGCAAAGCAGCTCCACCTGCCGTTTCAGTCCGGTTCTTCCCGAGTGCTCAAGGCGATGAACCGGCATTACGACCGGGAGACTTACCTTGAGAAGGTCCGTTATGCAAAGCGTGTGATGCCCGACCTGGTGCTGACCAGCGATGTGATCGTAGGCTTCCCCGGAGAGACCGAGGAAGAGTTTGAAGAGACCATCTCTCTCATCGAAGAGGTGCGTTACGACTCTCTTTTTACCTTTATTTTTTCCCCCCGCAAAGGGACCCCCGCTGCCTCTATGGAGGACCCCACTCCCAAGGAGGATAAGAACCGCCGTTTTGACCGGCTTTGCGCCACCCAAAACACCATCAGCGAAGAGATCCATCGGGAGTATATCGGCAAGACCTTCCGTTGCCTTGCCGACGGCACAGACAAAGAAATGCTCACTGCCCGCACCCAGGGCGGCCGGCTGGTACGCCTTTGCGGCGACCCGGCCCTGATCGGCAGTTTTATCTTCGTGACCATCACCGGCGCTACCACCTGGAGTCTCACCGGTGAGCTGGCAGAAAAGGAATGATCGTATGGCTAAAGAAAGAGAACTGACCCCAATGCAGCGTCAGTACTATACCATCAAGGAACGCAATCAGGACTGCATCCTGTTCTTCCGTCTGGGCGACTTTTATGAGATGTTCGATGAAGACGCCCGCCTGGCGGCAAAGGAGCTTGACCTGACCCTGACCACCCGGGATCGCGCAAAGCCCAAGGAAGAGCAGACCCCTATGTGCGGCGTGCCTTACCATAGCGTAGACGCATATATCGCCCGTCTGGTGCAAAAGGGTTACAAGGTCGCCATCTGTGAGCAGATGGAGGACCCCTCCCAGGCAAAGGGCATCGTGGAGCGGGATATTACCCGGATCGTGACCCCCGGCACTGTGACGGAAAGCTGTATGCTGGACGAGAGCAAGAATAACTACATTGCCTGCCTATACGGCTCCAAGGAGCGTTATGGCCTTGCTTTCTGCGATGTATCCACCGGTGCGTTTTTTACCACGGTGTCTGCAGATGCCCAGGCAGCAGCCTCTGAGCTGGGTCGATTTGCACCCAGCGAGGTGATTCGCGGTGGTGATACCTGCCGGGATCCTCTGATCAACGAAGCGCTGTTTTTGCGCCTTGAGTGTTGTGTTTCCGAAGAGCTGGAGGAAAAATTCAGCCCGGAGCAGGCAGAGGCTACCCTGGAATCCCATTTTAATACCAGCCTGGCGCAGTTGGGACTGACGGGTTTGCCGGAAGCGGTTTTGGCTGCCGGTACGCTGCTGCTGACCCTGCTGCAGCTGCAGAAAAATGACCTTGCCCATATCCGCACTTTGCAGTATTACACCACCGGCCGGTTTATGGAGCTGGATATGGATGCTCGCCGGAATCTGGAACTGACAGAGACCATGCGCAGCAAGGAAAAGAAAGGTACGCTCCTTTGGGTGCTGGATAAGACCCACACCGCAATGGGCAGCCGTATGCTCCGCAGCTGGCTGGAAAAGCCTCTTTTGGACATCACCCAGATCAACCGCCGCCATAGTGCAGTGGAAGAGCTGACGGAAAAGACCCGGACCCGCGGGGAACTTGCGGAGTCGCTGAAAGATGTCACCGATCTGGAGCGTGTGATGACCCGGGTAGTCACCGGTACGGTGAACTGCCGTGACCTTTTGGGTCTGGCCCGTGGTCTGCGGGCGTTGCCCCGGATCGCAGAGCAGATGGAGGAACTGGATGCGTCCTTGTTCCAGAGCCTGCGGCAGGAGATCGACCCCCTCACCGACTGTGCCGATCTCATTGAAAACACCATTGCTGAAGATCCTCCTCTGACTGTCCGTGAGGGTGGCATCATCCGTCCCGGCGCAGATCCTGAGGCAGATCGCCTGCGGGATATTATGCGGGGCGGTTCCAATACCATTTTGGCCATCGAAGCCAGCGAGAAGGAAAAGACCGGCATCCGCACCCTGAAAGTGAGCTACAACCGGGTGTTCGGCTACTATATCGAGGTATCTAAATCCTTCCAGGATCAGGTGCCTGACTACTACATCCGCAAGCAGACTCTGGCAAATTGCGAGCGATATATCACCCCCGAGCTCAAGGAGCTGGAAGAGCAGGTGCTCACCGCCAAGGAGCGGCTCACTGCTTTGGAATACCAGATCTTCACCCGCCTGCGTGAGCATCTTGCCCAGCAGGCTGCGAGAGTGCAGACCTCTGCTGCGGCGGTGGCGGCAACCGATTGCCTTTGCTCCCTGGCCACCGTTGCGGTGCAGAGGGGCTATTGCCGTCCGGAGATCACTCTGGGCAACGAGATCGACATTACCGACGGCCGTCATCCTGTGGTGGAGCAGATGCTCAAGGACAGCCTTTTTGTTCCCAATGACACCCGTCTGGGTGAGCAGGACAATCAGGTGTCTATCATCACCGGCCCCAATATGGCCGGTAAATCCACCTATATGCGCCAGGTGGCCCTGATCGTGCTGATGGCGCAAATGGGCTCTTTCGTTCCTGCCAGGGCCGCAAAGATCGGTCTGGTGGACCGGGTGTTCACCCGTATCGGCGCCAGCGATGATCTGGCCTCCGGCCAGTCCACCTTTATGGTGGAAATGAGCGAGGTAGCCTCCATTTTGAAGTATGCTACTTCCCGGAGCTTGCTCATTCTGGACGAGATCGGCAGAGGCACCTCTACTTACGACGGTATGGCCATCGCCCGGGCGGTGCTGGAGTATGCCGCCAGCCCCAAGCATTTGGGCGCAAGGACACTGTTTGCCACCCATTATCACGAACTGAGCGTCATCGAAAACGAGCTTCCCAATGTAAAGAACTACAACATTGCTGTGAAAAAGCGGGGAGATAAGATGATCTTCCTGCGCAAGATCGTATCCGGCGCCACCGACGACAGCTACGGCATCGAAGTGGCAAAGCTGGCAGGATTGCCCAGTGGCGTGATCACCCGGGCAAGACAGCTCCTCCAGGAGCTGGAGACCCGGGAACCGAAAACCGTTGTGGTGAAGGCTGAGGAAGCGGATGACCAGATCAGTATGATGGATATGCGTCAGCAGGAGATCTGCCGGGCCCTGGAGGGCATCAGCGTAGAGACCCTGACCCCCATCGAAGCGATGAACGAACTTTATAAACTGAAGAAGATGTTATAATTATGAGACAATCTATGAATGTCCGGGAGCGGTACGCCGGCTGGTTCTATTTTGCGTTCCAGCTGCTGGTGCTGCCGGAAATCCTGGGGCTGTTTAACAGTCTGCTGCCCAGACCTATGGGCAACACCCAACTCAATATCCTGATGTTCTGCCTGAATTTTGTGGTGATCTGGGCGATCTTCCACAACTTTCTGTGGAACGGCCTGGCCATGGCCTGCAAGAATCTCTGGCGGACGCTGAAAACAGCATTCATTGCTTTTTGCGTCTACTATGTCAGCAATATTCTTGTAAATGTGCTGATTTTGCGGCTGATGCCCGGATTCTTCAATGTCAACGACAGCCAGATCGACCTGATGGCATCTCAGAGCTATACGCTGATGACCCTCTGCGTGGTGCTGCTGGTGCCGGTGGTAGAGGAGACGCTATACCGCGGACTGCTGTTCGGCCGGCTGTATGCCAAGAAAAAGTGGCTCGGCTACACGGTAGCCACTTTGGTGTTCGCTCTGATTCATGTGATCGGCTATATTGGAAGCTACAATATTTGGCAGCTCCTTTTGTGCACAATCCAGTATATCCCTGCCGGCTTGACCCTGGCTTGGGCATATGAGGAATCGGGCACGATCTGGGCGCCTATTTTGATGCATATGACCATTAATTTTATCGGTATGGTAGCGAGGTGATTAGATGCCGAAGATCTTGCAATTATCCCCCCATGTGGCGAACCTGATTGCCGCAGGTGAGGTGGTGGAACGGCCTGCGTCTGTGGTGAAAGAGCTGCTGGAAAATGCAGTGGATGCCGGCGCGACCCAAGTGACTGTGGAGATTCGCCAGGGCGGTATGACTTTTCTGCGGGTCACGGATAACGGCTGCGGTATGGCACCCGAGGATGCCCGCACTGCCTTTTTGCGGCACGCTACCTCCAAGCTCCGCACCGCGGAGGATTTGGCAGCCATCGGCACTATGGGCTTCCGTGGCGAAGCGCTGGCGGCCGTTGCGTCTGTCAGCCGTATCGACCTGCTGACCAAAACGGCTGACAGCCTTTCCGGCACCAGCCTGACCCTGGAAGCAGGGGAGATCCTCGACGAGTCTGA
>JAZRZW010000006.1:0-15469 GCA_045601585.1 Faecousia sp.
TATGGCCTGGGTGCCAATGGCCTGGATCCGGATGCGGTGGCAAAGATATTTGTGACCAAAGGGCGCCCCCAGGATAACCCCCTGATTCTCCATATTGCCGACCCTGACCAGATGGAGCAATTCTGCAAAGATATTCCCCAAAGCGCCTGGCGTTTGGCGGAAAAATTCTGGCCCGGACCCCTGACTATGGTGCTGCCGGCAAAGGAGGTCGTCCCCAAGTGTACCACTGCCGGCCTACCGACTGTGGCAGTGCGTTGCCCGGATTGCGAGATCACCCGGGAGGTTATCCGTAGGGCAAAAGTTCCTGTGGCAGCGCCTTCTGCCAACATTTCCGGCAAGCCCTCCACCACCACAGCCGGGCATGTTTACAATGACCATAACGGCAAGATCCCTCTGATCATCGACGGCGGTCCTTGCCGGGTAGGCGTGGAGTCCACTATTATTGATCTGACAGAAAATCCGCCCCGGCTTCTGCGTCCCGGCGGCATTACTCCAGAGCAGCTCCGGGAGGTTTTGGGTGAGATCACCGTGGATAAAGCCGTTACTTCACAGATCGATCGGGATGCGGTGGTAAAGGCACCGGGTATGAAATACCGCCATTATGCCCCACAATGTCAGGTGTTGATTGTATCCGGCAGCAGGGAAAAGGCGGCAGAGTATATCCGTAAGGTATGGCGCAGCGGTGACCGGGTCCTGTGCTTCCGGGAGGAGCTGGCGCTGTATGCAGGTTGCGATCCCCTGGCCTACGGAGAAGAGAGGGATGTGAGCACCCTTTCTGCAGGCCTTTTTGATGCTCTGCGGATCTTGGACGATCCAAAGGTAAAGACTGTGTATGCCCGCTGCCCGTCCGGTGGCGGTGTGGCCTATGCGGTGCAGAACCGGCTGAAAAAGGCGGCTGCCTTCCGTATCATTGACCCGGAGGTGGAAGAATGATCATCGGCATTACCGGCGGCACCGGCAGCGGCAAGACCACCTTTCTGAAAATTGTGGAAGAGATCGGCGGCCTTGCGTTGGATTGCGATGCCATTTACCACGAATTATTAAAGACAGATAAGGATCTACTTCGTGCCATCGAGGAACGCTTTCCCGGCACGGTGACAGATGGGAAGCTGGATCGAAAAGCACTGGGAAATCTGGTGTTTTCCGATGAGGCAGCATTGCAGGACCTCAATAAGATTACCCATAGTGCGGTAAAAAAAGAGGTGCTTTTGCGCTTGCAGAATGCCCCGGATCTGGTGGCGATTGATGCCATTGGCCTTTTTGAGAGCGGCCTCTCGGAGCTGTGCGATACCACCGTTGCGGTGATTGCCCCCATCAAAACCCAGATCGAAAGGGTCTGCCAGCGGGACGGTGTTTCTTTTGAATACGCAAAAAAGCGCATCTTTGCCCAAAAGCAGCCCAAGACTTATGCATCATTGTGCGATTACCAGCTCCACAACGATAAAACAGAAGAGATCTTTCGGGAAAAATGCCTTGCATTTTTACGCCGCCAGATTATAATGAAATAAAAACCTGCAAAGGAGAATGAATATGACTACTGAAGAACTGCGCAAAGACCTGCTGGCAGAAAAGAAGAACGGCTACATGCGTATTACTGCCCAGCAGAGAGAAGAAATGCACGCTTACTGCAAGCGGTTCATGGCATTTATGAATGCCTGCAAGACTGAGCGGGAAGCGACTGCCTGGGCCGTGGCTGAGGCAGAGAAGAACGGCTTTAAGCCTTTCGTTCCCGGCATGGACGCAAAGCCCGGCGACAAGATCTACTATAACAACCGGGGCAAGGCCATCGCGCTGGCTGTGGTGGGCAAGGAATCCCTGGAAAAGGGCGCGAACATCTGCGCTGCCCATGTGGATTCTCCCCGTATGGACATCAAGCCCAACCCCCTCTATGAGGATGGAGAGATCGCATACCTCAAGACCCACTACTACGGCGGCATCAAGAAGTACCAGTGGCCCACTGTGGAGCTGGCACTCCATGGCGTTGTCTGCCGCAAGGACGGCACTACTGTCACTGTGAACATCGGCGAGGATGCCGGTGATCCTGTGCTGATGGTCTCCGACCTACTGATCCACCTGGCAGCCGACCAGATGCAGAAGACTGCTGCGCAGGTCATCGCCGGCGAGCAGTTGAATGTGATTATGGGCACCGAGCCCATCGAGGGCGAGGGCAGCGACCTGGTAAAGCTCAACATTATGAAGCTGCTGAACGAAAAGTACGGCATCGTGGAGAGTGATTTCCTCTCTGCAGAGCTGAATGTTGTGCCTGCCGGCAAGTGCCGCGAGGTTGGCCTGGACCGCAGCCTGATCAGCGCATACGGTCACGATGACCGTGTGTGCTCCTACGCAGAGCTGGAGGCTTTGTTTACCATCGACACCCCCAACAAGACTGCTGTGTGCATTCTGGCTGACAAGGAAGAGATCGGTTCTGTGGGCGTTTCCGGTATGCAGAGCGCTTACTTTGAGCATTTTATGGGCGGCTTGTGTGACGCTCAGGGCGTCAAGCTGGAGGATTGCTTCGCCAATTCCTTCTGCCTGTCCGCTGATGTCTCCAACGCTTTCGATCCCAACTTCCCTGAGACTGTGGATCGCCGCAACAACTCCCAGCTGAACTACGGTGTTTCCATCTGTAAGTACACCGGTTCCCGGGGCAAGGGCGGCGCAAGCGATGCTTCCGCTGAGGCTATGTGCCATATCCGCAAGACCTTTGATGATGCCGGAGTGATCTGGCAGATCGCAACTCTGGGCAAGGTTGACCAGGGTGGCGGCGGTACTGTGGCTGCCTACATGGCAAACCGCAACATCGTTACTGTGGACGCAGGCGTTCCTGTACTGAGCATGCACGCTCCTCTGGAGCTGGTCAGCAAGCTGGACTGCTACGAGACCATGCTGGCCTGCAAGGCAATTTACCTGGCATAAATAATTAAAAAGCACCGGTTCCAAGAACCGGTGCTTTTTTGATGGAGAATGTTTGCTGCAGCACTAAGAGAATCTGTAGGGGCGAGTCTTGACTCGCCCTTGCTAAGGAGGGTCAAGACCCTCCCTTGCAACGGGCGTTACCAGTTGGGATTCAGTTCTTTGCGCAAAGGGAGAGTATGGAGAATTTCGGATGTTATTGAGCGAAATTCGGAAATATCTGTGGTTTTCCGCAGTCTTTTTCCAAGTTTTTCGTTATTTTCGAATTTGCATAAAAGCATATGCCATTGCTCTTTCATCCGGAACATTGCGTTTCTGGCACCGCCGTAATTTTCTACATATTCTTCCAGAAGTTCCTCCAAAAATGCGGCCAAAGTTTCTCGGCCTGTGCCGCCGGGAGTCAGCATTCCCGGGTCGGCGATCAGGCCTCTGCCCAGCATCACAGCGCCTACCTCCGGGAACTCCCGGGAGAAGGATTCGATCGCGGCTTTGGTGCAGAGGTTGCCGTTAAAGCACAGGGGATTTTTGCTGTTTTGGACGGCGTAACGGAAGGTGTCCATCTCCACATCGCCACTATAAAATGCTTTGCGCACCCGGGGATGGATGGTCAGCTCCCGGATGGGGTAGCGATTGAAGATTTCCAGAATTTTCGGGAATTCTTCAGGGCTCTCGAAGCCGATCCGGGTCTTGACGGAAATGGGCAGGGGCGCATCCCGATAGATCGTTTCCAGGAAGGCGTCCAGACGGTCCGGCTCTCGCAGCATGCCCGAACCCTTGCCTTTTGCGGTGACGGTGCCGGAGGGGCAGCCTACATTGAGATTTACCTCTTCGTAGCCGAGCTCTGCGCATTTTCCGGCCATCCAGAGGAAATCCTCGGGAATTTTTGTCAGCAGTTGGGGCACTAAGGGAAAATCCGGTTTTTCCAACTCCCGCTGCTCTTTTGGGGTCAGGCTCCGGTGAACGGTGGGGGAAAGGAAAGGGGTGTAGTAGCGGTCCATTCCGGGGAAATGTTTATGATGCACTCGGCGGTAAATATGGTCGGTGATGCCCTCCATCGGGGCAAAATAAACTCTCATAATTGGTCTCTTTCTAAAAAGCGGGGAGGGCAATGCCCTCCCCGAAATGATTATACTTCTGCGATTACGGGCAGGATCATGGGATTGCGTTTGGTGGTGCGGAACAGGTAGCCTGCCAGGTCGTTTTTGATAGCGGTCTTGAGCACCGCAAAATCACGGATCCGGCGCTTGCCGCATCGCTCGATTGCTTCCATGGCCACCATGCGCATTTCTTCCATCAGATCTTCGGATTCCTTCACATACACAAAGCCACGGGTGATGATATCCGGGCCGGTGATCACAGAGCCGTCCTGGCTCGAAATATTCACGAATACCACGATCATGCCGTCCTGGGCCAGGTGTTTGCGGTCACGGAGCACGACGCTGCCTACATCACCCACACCGGTGCCGTCCACAAAGACCTTGCCTGCAGGCACAGAGCCGTTGAGCTTGCAGTTCTTTGCGGTGAATTCGAATACATCGCCGATCTCGCCGATGCGGACATTCTTGGGAGAACAACCCATCTGCACAGCCAGTTTTCCGTGGATCTGCAGGTGACGCTGCTCGCCGTGGACAGGGATGAAGAATCGGGGCTTGCAAAGGGCGTGGATGATTTTTAGTTCTTCCTGGCAGGCGTGGCCGGAGACATGGAGACCCTCGCTCTTTTCGTAGACCACCTCTGCACCTTTACGGTACAGCTCGTTGATGATCTTGGATACGGCTTTTTCGTTGCCGGGGATGGCGGAGGCGGAAATGATGATCCGGTCGCCCTGGGTGATCTCGATCTGCTTATGGGTGGAAAATGCCATCCGGTAGAGGGCAGACATATTCTCGCCCTGAGAGCCGGTGGAGACGATGACCACTTTGTTTTTCGGCAGGCTCTTGGTGGCGCCCAGATCTACAATCAGGCCGGCAGGAACCTTGATATAGCCCAGCTCCTGGGCTACTTTCAGCATATTTTCCATACTTCTGCCGGACACGGCCACCTTGCGGCCGTAGCGGTTGGCGGTGTTCAGAACCGCCTGGATCCGGTGCATATTGGAGGCGAAAGTGGTGACGATGATCCGCTGATCGCAGTTTTTGAACTGGCGATCCAGGCCCTCTGCTACCACATTTTCGCTGGGAGTGTAACCGGGACGCTCCACATTGGTGGAGTCGCACATCAGCGCCAGCACGCCCTCATTGCCCAGCTCACCGAAACGGGTCAGGTTGGTCATACCGTCCTTGGCGGTGGGGTCGATTTTAAAGTCACCGGTCATTACCACAGTGCCCACCGGGGTGCGGATTGCCAAGGCGACCGCATCGCTGATGGAGTGGTTCACATGGATAAATTCCACGGAAAAGCAGCCGGCTTTTACCACATCGCCGGGCTTGTGGGTGATGAGTTTTACTGCGTCGGTAAGACGGTGCTCCTCCAGCTTCAGCCGGATCAGACCGCAGGTCATAGCGGTGCCGTGAATGGGGCAGACCACCTGCTGCATACAGTAGGGAATCGAGCCGATATGGTCCTCGTGGCCGTGGGTGATGAACATACCACGGAGCTTCTTTGCGTTCTGCACCAGGTAGGAAAAGTCGGGAATCACCAGATCTACGCCATACATATCCTCGTCGGGAAACCCGACGCCGCAGTCCACTACGATCATATCCCTGCCGTATTCCAGAACGGTGATATTCTTGCCGATCTCATCCAGACCGCCAAGGGGGATAATCTTCAATTTTTCAGCCAATTTATAAGAACTCCTTTCAAAAAAGCATAGAAAAGCAGGCAACCGTTTTTGTGTCCTTTCCGACTCCGAATAGCCGGCAGGAACCCAGAAAACGCCTGCTTTTTATTGTTAAGTACGGTTTTGCCGGGGTGCACAACCCTTGCCCCCGCGCTGTCTTTGGGTATTATACCATATTTTTTCCGGATTGTATACAAAAAACTTTCCTGAAAAGCTGACAAATTCCCTCCCACTTTTTGGGAAATAAAGCGAAAAGATAGTTGCACCTGTGCTGCGAATTTGTTATAATGGAATATAATTATGGGAAAGTATATCCTTTTGTAAGGAGGCGTATTTTATGAGGAAGCGTTTAGGCCGTTTGCTGAACCCCGGCGCAGGTGTGTTTTTTGTGTTTTTGTTCGGTTTTGCGGCATTGGCGATCGTGCTGCAGCACTACTTGCTGGCAGCAGGTGAATTTGCGATTGCAGCGCTGTTTTTGGTGCTTTATCTGTCCGGTCGGAAGAAGCGCAGAAAGCAGCTGGAGGACTTTTTGCGGCGCAATGTGGATCATCAGCCGGATATCAGCCAGCCCGGTGAGCCCTTCCCCATGATGGTGATCCGTTTGGCCGATGGCGGCATCGTCTATGCCAACCAGAATTTTATTCATAAGATCGGTTTCCAGGACGCTATGCGGGAATTCAACATCTCCGAGGTGCTGCCCGGATTTTCCACCGATTGGCTGCTCTCCGGCAAGCATGAGTACCCCTATGATGTAGCCCTGGATGGCCGCCGTTACCGTGTCTACGGATCCTTGCTCCAGGCGGATGATTCCCACCAAACCCTGCTGGGTGTTTTATATCTGACCGATCTGACCGAGATGTATCAGATTCGGGATGAGTATATCCGTTCCCGCCCTGTGGTATCCATCATTCTGGTGGACAACTACGAGGAGCTGACCAAGAACCTGTCCGAAGGCGCCATCTCCGGCCTGAACGCCAGAATCAACGACGCCATTACTTCCTGGACAGAGGGCTACCACGGTCTTCTGCGCCGCCTGGAAAAGAACCGCTTCCTGCTGGTGTTTGAAAAGCGGGATCTCAAGCGGGCTGTGGAAAGCAAGTTCTCCCTGCTGGAGGATATCCATGAGATCACCAACCCCTCCGGCCTGGCGGCTTCCATCTCCTTCGGCCTGGGTGTGGATGGCGACACCTTCGAGGAAAGCTACGAGTTTGCGGCGCTGTCTATCGAAATGGCATTAAGCCGTGGCGGCGACCAGGCGGTCATTAAAGACCGTATGAATTTTGAATTCTACGGCGGCCGCACCAAGGAGGCCGACCATCGCAGCAAGGTCCGTTCCCGCGTTACCGCCAACTCCATGATGGAGTTGATCGGCGGCAGCAGCAAGGTCTTTATTATGGGTCACCGAAATGCAGACCTGGACTCTGTGGGCGCAGCGGTGGGTATTCGATGCCTCTGTCGCAAAAAGGGTAAGGATGCCTATATCGTGCTGGATGAAGAAAATAATGTGGCTACCCGCCTGATCGACGAGATCCGACAGGTGCCTGAGTATAAAGATGCCTTTATTTCCGGCCAGGATGCACTGCTGCTTTGCGATACCCGCAGCACCCTGATCGTGGTGGACACCAACCGTCCCGACCAGGTGGAGTGCAAGAACCTTCTGGAGGCAATTCCCAAGATCTGCGTGGTGGACCATCACCGCCGGGCTGCGGATTATATCAAGCCTGTGGTTGTGAATCTCCACGAGCCCTATGCATCTTCTGCTTCCGAGCTGGTAACGGAGATCCTCCAATACGCTCTGGAGAAGAAGGATGTGCTGCCCATCGAGGCCAAGAGCCTGATGGCCGGTATCTTCCTGGATACCAAGAGCTTTAATGTCCGCACCGGTGAGCGCACCTTTGAGGCTGCCGCCTACCTGCGTCAGCTGGGTGCGGATACCGTGGATGTGAAGAAACTCTTCCAGAACGACTATCAGGATACAATGAGCAA
Organism: Faecousia sp.; assembly: GCA_045601585.1. Classification (GTDB taxonomy): domain Bacteria; phylum Bacillota; class Clostridia; order Oscillospirales; family Oscillospiraceae; genus Faecousia. Next base: position 7,679 of record JAZRZW010000006.1, read on the forward strand.
GTACCAGATCCTGAAGGCTGTGCGGCTTTACCGGGATGAGCTGGCAGTGGCGGCACTGAAGACCCCCACTACCCGGGCGCTGGCTGCTCAGGCGGCCGATGAGATGCTGAATATTTCCGGCATTACTGCGTCCTTCGTTCTCTACCCGGACAGAGACCGGGTGATCATTTCCGCCCGTTCCATTGGCGATGCCAATGTGCAGATGATTCTGGAGCCTCTGGGCGGCGGTGGCAATACCGCTACAGCCGGTGCTCAGTTGTCTGATTGCACCGTTTCCCAGGCCGTGGACCGTCTGGTGGAGTCCATCGACCGATTCTATGAAAACTAAGGAGTAAGATCATGAAAGTTATTTTGTTGCAGGATGTAAAAGGCAAAGGCAAGAAAGGCCAGATGATCGAGGTTTCCGACGGCTACGCAAGAAACTATATGCTGCCCCGGAAATTGGCCCAGGAAGCCACTGTCGATAATATCAACACCATGCGTATGAACGACAAGGCCGCCGCTGAGAAGGCTGCCAAGGAGCGCGCAGAGGCTATGGAGATTTCCATGCGCCTGCGTGAAATGGTCCTGGAAGTCACCGCCAAGGGCGGCGGTAACGGCAAGCTCTTCGGTTGCGTGACCAATCAGGAAATCGCAGACGCCCTGAAGGCCAAGACCGGCATCACCCTGGATAAGCGCAAGATCGTGATTTCCGATACCATCAAGAATGTTGGTACCTACACTGTCCAGTGCAAATTGGGCTATGAGATCACCGCTCCTCTGACTGTGAAGATCATTGAGGGCTAAAGACACCCGAAAGGATATACCGTTATGGAAGAATTGTTGACGCGGCAGCAGCCCCATTCTATTGAGGCTGAGCAGGCGGTTTTGGGCTCTATCCTCATTGACGGCCGCTGTGCCGATGAGGTGGTAGGCATCCTGCGTCCGGAGGATTTCTACCAGACGCAGAACCGCGAGATCTATGAAGCCGTTTATACGATGTTTAATTATTCCCAGAGCATCGATCTGGTGACTGTGCTGGAGAAGATGCGGGAAATGGGCGTGTTCCACGACAATTCCCGGGACTACATCCGTCAGCTGATGGAGATTACTCCCACAGCAGCCAATGTGGTGCGCTATGCCAACATTGTCCGGGAGAAGGCCATGCTTCGTGGCCTGGGTGATGCGTCCAACGACATTGCCCAGATGGTCTATGAGCAGGTAGGTACCCCCTCTGAGATCCTGGAGAGCGCAGAGAAAAAGATCTATGCCCTGCGCAAGGGTGAACGGGGCGACTCCCTGGTGCATATCGGCGTGACCATGCATAATGTGTTTGACCGCCTGCGTGAGCTCAGCGAGTCCGGCACCGGCATCCCCGGTTTGTCCACCGGCATGGTGGATCTGGACCGCCAGATCAATGGCCTCAATAAGTCCGACCTGGTGCTGGTGGCAGCCCGTCCCGCAATGGGTAAGACGGCCTTCGCCCTGAACCTTGCTCTGAATGTGGCAAAGAAGTACAGACAGACCGTGGCGGTGTTTTCTCTGGAAATGTCCCGGGAGCAGCTTGCAATGCGTCTTTTGTCTATGGAAGGCTGCGTGGATGGCAAGGTGATTGCGACCGGACAGCTTTCTCCCGAAGAGTGGAGCCGTCTGTCTATGGCAGCAGTGCCGTTGAGCGAGACGGACAGTCGCGTGGATGTCAACCCCTCTATCACCGTTGCGGAAATGAACGCCAAGTGCCGCCGGCTGGACAACCTGAGCCTGGTGGTGGTGGACTATCTGCAGCTGATGAATGGCTCCGGCTATGGTAAGGGCGGTGACAGCCGTGTGAATGTGGTCAGTGAAATTTCCCGTTCTCTCAAGATCATGGCCAAGGAACTCAATGTTCCCGTGGTGTGCCTGAGTCAGCTGTCCCGTGGCCCGGAAGGCCGACCCGACAAGCGTCCTATGCTGGCAGACCTTCGCGAGTCCGGCGCTATCGAGCAGGACGCAGACGAGGTTATGTTCCTGTACCGTGATGATTATTATCATCCGGATGATTCCGAAGAAAAGGGCATTGCCGAGTGTATCGTGCAGAAGAACCGCCACGGCGAGACCGGCACGGTAAAGCTCCAATGGATCCCCCAATATCAGACCTTTGCCGATCGGGAGTGGAAGCATGTTGAATAAGGTCTCTGACCTTGTGGGTCGCTATGAGATGCTGTCACCCGGAGACACTGTGTATTGTGCGGTGTCCGGCGGTGCGGACTCTATGGCTCTTCTGTGGGCCTTGTACCTGCAGAAGGATAAATGGAATATTGATCTGCAGGCGGCCCATTTCAACCATCAGCTGCGAGGTGCGGAATCGGATCGGGATGCAAAATTCTGTCGGGATTTCTGCGCTTTTCACGAAATTCCCTACACAGAAGCCACGGCCGCCGTGGTGGCAGGCCCCAAAGGCCTGGAAGCCGCCGCAAGGGATGCCCGCTATGCTTTTTTGCAGTCTCTTCCCGGCAAGATCGCTACCGCCCATACTGCAGACGATAATGCAGAGACGGTGCTGATGCATCTGGTGCGTGGCACCGGTTTGCAGGGTTTGGGAGCCATTGCTCCGGTGCGGGGCAATGTGATCCGTCCTATGCTCACCGTCACCCGGCAGGAGGTGCTGGCTTTTTTGCAGGAGCATCATATCTCCTGGGTGGAGGATAGCTCCAATGAGACGGACCGCTTTTTACGCAATCGGCTCCGGCACAAGGTAATGCCCTTGCTGAAAGAAGAAAACCCCCGTCTGGCGGAGAACCTTTCTGCAATGGCAATGGAACTGCGGCAGGATGCCCAGGCGCTGGCAGTGGAGGAGCCCGTTACCGATGTCAATGCTTTGCGGCAGATGCCCGGTGCGTTGCGAAACCGGCATTTGCGCATTTTCCTGATGGCTTGCGGCGTCAAAGAGCCGGAAAGACATCACACAGCGTTGGCCGAGAGCCTGGTGCTTTCACCCAATCCCTCCGCCCGGGCCCAATTTCCCGGCTGCGTTACGATTTGCCGCAATTATGATCGCCTGGAAGCGGTCGCGGAAACCCAGGCGCCTGAGCCGGTGCAGCTCCAATGTCCCGGCATTACGGAATTGCCTCAATGGAATTTGCGTATCGTCTGCACCCCTTGTGATGAGGCGGTGGCGCAGGAAAACGACTTTACCATCCAACCCCGGGGTGCTCTTTGGGTGCGCACCCGGCAGGAAGGGGATAGCATCCGCCTTCGGGGCGGTACAAAGTCTCTGAAAAAATTATTTATTGATCGCAAGATCCCCCGAAATCAGCGCCCCCGGATCCCTGTGCTGGCAGATGATGCCGGCGTGGTGGGCGTGGGCGGCATCGGTGTTCATCGGGAGCGACTTTCTCCCGGAATCCGGATCCATATAGAAAAAATGAAAACAGAGAGGTAGAAAGATGGAAAACAGCATCGCTTATGTCTTACTCACCGAGGAGCAGATCCGCGACAAAGTCAAGGAATTGGCGGCTCAGCTGAAAGCGGAATATGCCGGTAAGGATCCGGTGTTTGTGGGCGTCCTGAAAGGTGTTGTGGTGTTCTTTGCAGATATGATGAAGGCTATGGATTTTCCCTGCCAGATCGATTTTATGTGGATCTCTTCCTATACCGGCACCAACTCCACCGGCATGAATCTGGTGAAGGATGTGTCTGCTGACCTGGAAGGTCGCCATGTGGTGATTCTGGAGGACATCTTTGACACCGGCAATTCTTTGGAGTTTACTTACCGACATCTGCTGAGCAAAAAACCGGCCTCTCTAAAGATATGCACATTGCTGGATAAGCCGGAGCGTCGCCGTCCCGGTGTTACCGTAAAGCCTGACTATACCGGCTTTGTAATCCCCAACGAGTTCGTGGTGGGTTACGGCCTGGACTATAATGAACATTTCCGGAATCTGCCTTATGTGGGCGTTCTGAAGCCGGAAACCTATCAAAAATAAGGAGAACCCAATTTGAGAAGAAGTAAACCTTTTGCCCTGATCCTGTATATCCTGATCCTTGTGGTCACCCTGTCCTGGATGCTGGGCCTGTTTGATAAGCCCCAGGATGATCTGAGCCTTTCCCAGGCACTGCAGTTCCTGGAAGAGGGGAAAGTAAAGCAGTTCGTACTGGAGGAGGATGTCCTCTACCTGGAGCTGTACTCCCCCTATAGCGGCAAGACTGAACTGGTAACCACCTTAGGTGACCCGGAGGAATTCAAGGAACAAGCCCGGGAGATCATGCTGACCCAGGGCGAAGAATGCAAGGTGGAAAAGTACGATATCAGTGCCAAGAAAGCCTTGAGCCCCTATGATTTTATCTTCCCGATCATTCTGGCAGGTCTGGGTATTCTGCTGCTGTGGGTACTGCTGGTGGGTCGTGGCGGAAGCCGCAATCCTATGGAGAATTTCGGCAAAGCCCGCACCATTGACGGACTGCCCGGAGGCAAGAAAGTCACCTTCAACGATGTAGCCGGCCTGGATGAAGAAAAGGAAGAGCTGCAGGAGGTTGTGGACTTTTTGAAGAATCCTGCAAAGTTTACTAAGATCGGCGCCAAGATCCCCCACGGTATTTTGCTTTCCGGCCCTCCGGGTACCGGTAAGACATTGCTTGCAAGAGCGGTGGCAGGAGAGGCAGAGGTGCGATTCCTCTCTATCTCCGGTTCCGACTTTATGGAAATGTATGTGGGCGTAGGCGCCAGCCGTGTCCGGGATCTGTTCCAGCAGGCAAAGAAAGTATCCCCCTCCATCATCTTTATCGATGAGATCGACGCGGTGGGCCGTAAGCGTGGCTCCGGTATGGGCGGCGGACACGATGAGCGTGAGCAGACCCTGAACCAGCTGCTGGTAGAGATGGATGGCTTCGGCAAGACCGAGGGCGTGATCGTAATGGCAGCGACCAACCGCCCCGACATTCTGGATCCTGCGCTGCTGCGGCCCGGCCGTTTTGACCGTCAGGTGTATGTGGGCAAGCCCGACACCAAGGGTCGCGAGGAGATCCTGAAAGTTCACGCCAAGGGCAAGTGTCTGGATATGTCTGTGAATCTGCGCACTGTGGCCATGGCTACCTCCGGTTTTACCGGCGCAGACCTTGCCAACCTGATGAACGAGGCAGCCATTCTGGCCGCCCGGGATAATCGCCCTGCCCTGAATATGCACGACCTGAATGAGGCTGTGATGAAGGTGCTGGCAGGTCCTGAAAAGAAGAGCCGGGTCCGTCTGGAGAAGGATCGCCGGCTGACGGCTTATCACGAAGCCGGTCATGCTGTGGCAATGTACCATTTGCCCACCCACGATCCGGTGCACCAGATCTCCATTATCCCCAGAGGCCAGGCGTTGGGCCTGACCTGGAGTATGCCCCAGGAGGATAGCGACCACATCACTCGCAACGAAATGTACGAGCAGATTGTGGGCCTTTTGGGTGGCCGTGTGGCAGAGGCACTGTTCTTGCAGGATATCTCCACCGGTGCTTCCAACGATATCGACCGTGCCTCTAAGTTGGCCCGGGATATGGTGGCCCGATTCGGTATGTGCGAGACCCTGGGTACGGTTTCCTACACCAGCGGCGGCGAAATCTTTGTTGGCAGAGATTACCAGAGCACCAAGAGCTATTCCGAAAAAGTGGCCGGCACCATTGACGATCAGGTGAAGATCCTGATCGATAAGGCCTACGATCACTGCACATCCATTTTGCGCGAAAACAGCGACAAGATGGAGCAGGTGGTGGCATTCCTGCTGGAGCACGACACCATGACCGGCAAGCAGTTCCGGGATTGTATGGAAGGCGTGGAGATCCGCCAGGCAGGCGAGAATTCCATTTTTGAAAACTTTACGGAAGAATAAAAGAAAAGAGCTGATGGGAATCCATCAGCTCTTTTTATTACTGCTGTTGCATTAAGCCTGCCAGGGCATCGCCCAGAATCACCTGATCCAGTTTTGCGGTGTAGGGATTGGCTTGTGTCACCTCGTCCAGCCGTGCGCTGATTCGTTCGGTGAGCATGGCTTCGTTACAGGTGCTTTTCCACAGGGGTCCTTCGCTGGAGACAAAGTACATAATGTGATAGCCGGCATCAGTCTTTACGATGGCGGTCTCACCTTCCACGCGGATGGGGTCTATGGTCCATTCCTTGAAGGGAGCCAAATAGCTGGCAGTGTTGCTGATGCCTTCGTAGAGGCCGCTGTTATCCACAACGCCGGGGTCCTCGGAGTGTTCCACAGCCAGGGCGGTGAAGCTTTCTTCGGTGGCCTCGCCCTCTTTCCACTGGGCCAGCAGAGCTTCAGCGTCTGCCAGAGCGGCTGCCCACTGCTCTTCGGTGTACTCGGTAGCACCTTCGTCGGCCTTGGGGCAGATCAGAATGTGGCGGACAGATGCGATGTTGCCGTCTTCTTTGGAAGCGCCGGACTCGATCAGTTCGGCTTCATGCTCAGTGTAGTAGGTTTCCAGTTCTGCGTCGGTAGGCGCCAGGTCGGCGGCGATCATATCAAAGAAATCGGTACCGATGCAGTAGTTTTCCATATATGCGTAGTAGTGACGGAAATGGCAGCCGGGTCCGAAGCGGTCGGCGATCATTGCGTCGGCGCTTTCAAAGCCGTTCTGGGTGGCGATCTCCGTAAGATAATCTTCCAGACCGTCCAGATATTCCTGAGCCTCGGGGGAGAGGGTGTGGCCGTATTCCTCTGCAATCATAGCCATGGCTTCGTAGCGATGCCAGGACTTCAGAGCCATATCCAGGAAATAATCGTGCCAGGTCTGGCCGGTGGCCTCGTCCTTGACCTGCTTATCCAGGGGCTGCTCCATATCGAAGCCGATGCCGTAGTAATAGTAGTAGTTGATATGGTCGAACACGTGGGTCCAATAGTAGACCTGCAGCTCGCCGTTGGTCAGCTCCCGGTCGCCCATAGTGGCAACCACCAGGTCGCAGTCCTCAATTTTTTCCACGACAACTTCCTTTTTGAAGAGACGGGAGATTGCGCCGGTGGCGTTAAAGCCCATACCTTCCAACACTGCGATCACCAGAGCGCCCAGCAGCAATATGCAGCAAAGAGCGGCAGCGATCACTTTCCAGATGGGAGGCTTGGGAGTGGATTCGGTCTCGGTAATTTCCTTCTCAACCTCCTGCGCAACTTCTTCAACGACTTCGTCTACAACCTCTTCATTTTGTTCTTTTTGACACTTGGGGCAGAGGGTCACGCCTTCGTCCAAGGGTTCATCACAAAACTTGCAGTTCATAAAATCCTCTTTTCCTGCCCCATATAAGGGCCGATGATTTTTGAGTGTATCATAATTTCTGGATAAATGCAAGAAACATTCCGCGAAGGCCACAAAATCCCCGGCAAACACTTGCAAAAAAACGAAAAAAATGATACTATAATAAACTGTAAAAGTGTTTTTTCGAGGAGATTGCCATGGAAACAAGAACCACCGTAATTACCCGGGAACAGCTGGAAAAACAGCTGTCCTACTGCAACGAAATAAAGATGCTGTGGTACGACCGTGGCGTGACTCCCAAGGCTTATGTGGAGACCTACGGCTGCCAGCAAAATGAGGCGGATTCTGAGCGAATCCGGGGCGTTTTGGTAGATAGCGGCTATGCCATTACCAATGAGGCCGAGGGTGCGGATGTGGTGGTGATGAACACCTGCGCCATCCGGGAGCACGCGGAGCAGAGAGTATTTGGCAATTTGGGCGCCCTGAGCCATACGAAGCGTCACCATCCCGGCCAGAAGAACTTTCTGTGCGGCTGTATGGCGGGGCAGGAGCATGTGGTGCAGCGTCTGCGAAACAGTTATCCCCATGTGGACGGCGTAT
>JAZRZW010000007.1:0-6959 GCA_045601585.1 Faecousia sp.
CACCCTTGTTGCGGCCTTCTTCAAAATGAAGGTCGTAACGGAAGCCGTCTCTGCGAATGGTGGCATCGAAGAACTCGGAAGCGTACTGGGTGGCGCAGGAACCTAGGCCGTTGAGACCCAGGGAATACTCGTAATTTTCGCCGTTTTCGCCGTACTTACCGCCGGCGTACATTTCGCAGAAAACCAGCTCCCAGTTGTAGCGCTATCCTTTTTCGTTGTAGTCTACGGGGCAGCCACGGCCAAAGTCCTCTACTTCTACGGAGAGATCTTCGTAGCGGGTCACAATGATCGTGTCACCGTGACCTTCCCGGGCCTCGTCGATGGCGTAGGAGAGAATTTCAAACACGGCATGCTTGCAGCCTTCCAGGTCGTCGGAGCCGAAAATAACAGCAGGGCGCTTACGCACCCGATCCTCGCCTTTGAGCATGGAAATACTGGAATTTCCGTAGCGTTCATTCTTAGTTTGAGCCATAATTATAACCTGCCAAAATAACAATATTTTATCCAGTATATTATATGTGATTTCTACAAAAAAGTCAATCAAATCCAGACGGAAAACCCTGAGCAAAAATCGAAAAATCCTATTGACGGATAAGGGGTTTTGGAGTATCATAGAAGATGAAGGATTATGTGGTGGAGTATGGGCATTTTTCCAGACTTTCCCACATTCCGCAGTATCTGATTTTATACATACAAGGAGGACTACGCTATGTCCGTAGAAATGACCAAGTGGTGTGAGATTGCTAAGGCAAACATCCACAACCGTCCCACCGGCGAGGGCCGTTTGGCTGGCAAAATCACCATCGTTACCGGTGCAGCCCAGGGTTTCGGCAAGGGTATTGCCGAGGAGCTGTACAAGGAAGGCGCAACCATTATTATTGCTGATATGAATGTGCCCCTGGCTGAGTCCGTTGCAAAGGAAATGGGCGAGCGTGCCTGGGCCATCGGCGTAAATGTTTCCGATGAGGAAAGCTGCGCCAATATGGTCGCTCAGGTCGTTGAGAAGTTTGGCGGTCTGGATATTATGGTTGCCAATGCCGGCGTTGTTCGCAGCGGCCCCATTGCTCAGCTGGAGAAGAAGGACTTTGATTTTGTTACTTCCATCAACTACACCGGTCTGTTCCTGTCCTGCAAGTATGCTGCCATTATCATGGAAGCACAGCACGAGGCTGACCCCGAGGCTACCTTCGACATTATCGCAATGTCCTCTAAGTCCGGTCTGGAAGGCTCCAATAAGAACTTTGCTTATGCAGGTTCCAAGTTCGGCGCTATCGGTCTGGTGCAGTCCTGGGCTCTGGAGCTGTGCGCCTACAACATCAAGGTCAATGCTATCTGCCCCGGCAACTATCTGGACGGTCCTCTGTGGAGCGATCCCGAGCGTGGCCTCTTTGTTCAGTACCTGAACGCAGGTAAGGTCCCCGGTGCTAAGACTGTGGAGGATGTCCGTCGTTTCTATGAGTCCAAGGTTCCCATGAACCGCGGTTGCCTGCCCATCGATGTTGCCCGCGCTGTTATGTACTGCGTGGAGCAGAAGTATGAGACCGGCCAGGCCATCCCTGTTACCGGCGGCCAGGTTATGCTGAACTGATGTGAGGTAACTTATGATCGATATTGAAATTCTCAATTTGCTGAACGCACCCACTGCGGTTGAGCGTCTCAATAACCTCCGTCAGGTTGTCAAGACTGCCCGGTTCCCCGAGATGGTGCCTCAGTACATCAACAACCACATCCATACTACTTATTCCTTCTCTCCCTATTCTCCTACCGCAGCGGTGTATGCCGCCCGGATGGAGGGTCTTTGCACCGCAGGTATTATCGACCACGATTCCATCTCCGGCGCAAGAGAGTTCCTGGAAGCAGCTGAGATCATCGGTATGCCTGTTACCATTGGTATGGAAGCCCGTGTTTCTATGGATGGAACCCGTCTGGAAGGCCGCCGTACCAACAATCCCGATCAGGTGGGCGTCAGCTATATGACCATTCAGGGCGTGCCTCACGATAAGATCGATGTGCTGACCGAGTTCTTCAAGCCCTATCAGGCTGCCCGCCATCTGCGTAACCGCAAGATGATCGACAATATCAATAAGCTGCTGAACCTGGACCTTGACTATGACCGGGATGTTCTGCCTCTGTCTATGGCAAAAGAGAACGGCGGTGTCACAGAGCGTCACCTGATGTACGCCCTGGCAATCAAGCTGGTCAAGGAAGTCGGCAAGGGCGAGCCTATGGTGGCAAAGCTCAAGGAAATGGGCCTTAGCCTTAATGAGAAGCAGACCGCACAGATGATGGATCTGGAGTACCCCTTCTACGAGTACGACCTGCTGGGTATGCTCAAGGGTGCATTCGTTCCCAAGATCTTTGTGGATGCAACCGATGAGTGCCCCAAGCTGCCGGATATGGTCAAGCTCTGTAAGGATGTGGGCGCATATCTGTGCTATGCTTACCTGGGCGATGTGGGCGACAGTGTCACCGGCGACAAGAAGGCGCAGTTGTTCGAGGACGACTACCTGGACCATGTGTTTGAGTGCCTGAAGGAAGAGGGCGTCAAGGCGGTTACCTATATGCCCACCCGCAACACTCCTGCTCAGCTGGAGCGTCTGCGTGGTCTGTGCGATGCCTACGGTATGTTCCAGATTTCCGGTGAGGATATCAATACTCCCCGCCAGAGCTTCGTGATCCGGGCGATGGAGAACCCCCTGTTTGCCAACCTGATCGATGCAACCTGGAAGCTGATCGAACACGAGAAGAATACTTAAATTGAAATATAAAATTGGAGGATGACAATTATGAACACCAAAGCAGTTAGACTTTACGGCAAGAACGACCTGCGTCTGGAAGAAATGACCCTTCCCGAGGTAGGCCCCGATGATGTTCAGGTGAAGATCGTTTGTGACTCCATCTGTATGTCCACCTATAAGGCAGCCCTGGAGGGCGAGGACCACAAGCGTGTTCCCGATGACTGCGCTGTGAACCCCACCATCGTTGGCCACGAGTTCTGCGGCAAGATCATTGCTGTTGGCGACAACTGGAAGGATAAGTATAAGGTTGGCGACAACTTCTCTATCCAGCCCGCCCACTTCTACAATGGCTCTCTGATGGCTCCCGGCTACTCCTACAAATACTGCGGCGGCTCCGCTGAGTATGGCAACGTTCCTATGGAGACCCTGCTGGCCGACTGCCTGCTGCCCTACAATTCCGATACTTACTTCTATGGTTCCCTGGCTGAGCCCATCAGCTGCGTTATCGGTACCTTCCATGCGATGTACCACACCAAGGGCGGTTCCTATGTCCACGAGATGGGCATCAAGGAAGGCGGCAAGATGGCAATGCTGGCATCTGTTGGCCCCATGGGTCTGGGAGCTATCGACTACGCGATCCACTGCGACCGTCGTCCCAGCCTGCTGGTTGTCACGGATATCGATGAGGCTCGTCTGGAGCGTGCTGCTTCCATCTACACTGTGGAAGAGGCTGCTAAGAACGGCGTGGAGCTGCACTATGTCAACACCCGTATGGAGAATGCTACTGAGTACCTGCGCAGCCTCACCGGCGGCACCGGCTACGATGATGTTATCTGCTTCGCACCCGTGAAGCCCGTTATCGAGCAGGCTGACGACATCCTGGGCTACGATGGCTGCCTGAACTTCTTCGCTGGTCCCACCGACTCCAACTTCAAGGCCCCCTTCAACTGGTACAATGTTCACTATCAGTACACCCATGTGGTTGGCACCTCCGGCGGTAATACCGACGATATGAGAGGGGCTATCAAGATGATGAACGAGGGCAGACTGAATCCCGCTGCTCTGGTTACCCATGTCGGCGGTCTGAATGCTGTTGTGGATACCGTTTTGAACCTGCCCTCTATCCCCGGCGGCAAGAAGCTGATCTACAACCACATTGATATGCCCCTGACCGCTATCGCAGACTTCGAGGAACTGGGTAAGACCGATCCTCTGTTTGCTGAGCTGGACAGAGCTTGTAAGGCTAACAAGGGCCTGTGGAACGCAGAGGCAGAAAAGATTCTGCTGGCTGCAAAGGCAAAGGCTTAATCCTTATCTAAAAAAGCCCAACCAATTTTGGTTGGGCTTTTTTGCTGAAAAATTTTTCCAAAAAATGATTGACAAGTGGGGAAGAGGGCTGTATAATAATGGAGTTAGCGGGGGCTAACTTATCCTTTCTATGAAAGTTAGCCAAGGCTAACACCCACGCCTTGGGCGTAGAAAATGAATGATTGCGGTGGTTATTTATGACTCTGAGAGATGCGGTCGAAGGAAAAGAATACATCATTCAGCAGATCAACACGGATGACGAGGAGCTTAATGCGTTTTTGTTTTCTCTGGGCTGCTACAGTGGGGAAGTGATTACGGTTGTTTCTCATTTGAGAAGTAGCTGTATGGTCTCCATTAAGGATGCCAGATACAATATCGATAAGCACTTAGCCGAGGCCATTGAAGTGTTTTAATTTTGGCAAAAAACGATCTGCTGATCGTTTTTTTGTCGGATAGTTAGCGGTCGCTAACTCGATTAATAAATAATTCGTTAGAAAGCAGCGACACAAGGAGGAACCCCTATGAGAATTGCCCTGACCGGTAACCCCAACTCCGGCAAGACTACCATGTTTAATGCCCTGACCGGCTCCAATGAGAAGGTAGGCAACTGGGCCGGTGTTACCGTTGACAAGAAAGAACATCCCATTAAGAAGGTATACGCAGGCAGCGAGTCTTTGATTGCAGTGGACCTGCCCGGCGCCTATTCCATGTCTCCCTTTACTTCTGAGGAGAGCATCACCAGCTCCTATGTGAAGCAGGAAAACCCTGATGTAATTATTAACATTGTAGATGCTTCCAATCTGAGCCGCAGCCTGTTCTTTACAACCCAGCTGCTGGAACTTGGGGTGCCTGTGGTGGTGGCTCTGAATAAGAGCGACATCAACCAGAAAAAGAAGACCGTGATCAACATCGAGGCGTTGGCTGCCGCGCTGAATTGTCCGGTAATCGATACGGTTTCCACCACCGGTGAAGGCCTGAAGGAAGTGGTTGAATCTGCAGTTAAGCAGGTTGGCCGGGATCAAACTGCACCTTACAGTCAAGGCCGGATCGATCTAACAGATAAAAAAGCGGTTGAGACCGCCGACCGTAAGCGTGTTGAGTTTGTAAATAGGATCGTCAAAAAGGTCGAGACCCGCAAGGTCCTGACAAAAGATAGAAATTTCGGCGATAAGATCGATGCCGTACTTACCAATAAGTGGCTGGGTATTCCTATTTTTGCGGTGGTAATGTACCTGGTGTTCCAGATCTCTCAGGTCTGGGTCGGTACGCCTGTGGCAGACCTGTTGGTGGGCTGGTTGGAGACCTTCCAGGGTTGGGTTGGTGAGCTCCTTGCCAACGCAAATCCCTTGCTGTCTGCGATTCTGGTGGATGGTGTGATCGGCGGTGTAGTAGCCGTTGTAGGGTTCCTGCCTCTGGTTATGGTGATGTATTTCCTCATTGCTCTGCTGGAGGATTGCGGTTATATGTCCCGTGTTGCTGTGGTTCTGGACCCCATCTTCAAGAAGGTTGGCCTTTCCGGTAAGTCTGTAATTCCCTTTGTGATCACCATCGGCTGTGCCGTTCCCGGCGTTATGGCAAGCCGTACCATCCGCAACGAGCGTGAGCGCAGAGCGACTGCAATGCTGGCTCCCTTTATGCCTTGCGGCGCTAAGATTCCTGTGATCGCGTTGTTTGCCGGTGCTTTCTTTGATGGCGCAGGCTGGGTCAGCACCGTGATGTACCTGTCCGGTATTCTGCTGATCTTCCTGGGCGCTCTGCTCATTAACGGTATTACCGGTCACAAGGTAAGAAAATCCTACTTTATCATCGAACTGCCGGACTATAAGGCACCCTCCCTGTGGGGCGCATTCAAGTCCATGTGCAGCCGCGGCTGGGCATATATTGTAAAGGCAGCCACCATCATTTTACTTTGCAATATGGCGGTGCAGCTGATGCAGACCTTTACCTGGAACTTCCAGGTGGCACAAAGCGCAAACGATTCTATTTTGGCATCTGTTGCCGGGCCGTTTGCCTATATTTTGGTTCCTGTTGTGGGTGTGCTGTCCTGGCAGCTGGCCGCAGCAGCGGTTACCGGGTTTATTGCCAAGGAAAATGTGGTTGGCACACTGGCTGTCTGCTTTGTGGGTCTTGAGAACCTGATCGATACCGAAGAACTGGCGTTGCTGGAAGGTGCCGGTGCAGAGGCCGCCGGTATTATTGCCATCTCTAAGGTGGCAGCACTGGCTTACCTGATGTTCAATCTCTACACGCCTCCTTGCTTTGCAGCCATCGGCGCTATGAATGCGGAAATGAAGAGTGCAAAGTGGCTGTGGGGTGGCATCGCACTCCAGCTGGGTACCGGTTTCAGTATCTCATACTTAGTTTACACCATCGGCACTTTGATCACCGCACCTGCAACCCTGAATATCACCGCGGCGATTGCCGGCCTGGCAGCGGTCCTCGTGATGGTTGCGGTTGTTACGGTTCTGATCAACAGAGCCAACGATAAGCTCAAGGGAGAATATGCCCTGAGCGCAAAGAGAAAATGATTATGAAAGAAAATATCATAGTGATCGTGATTTTGCTGGGAATCGTCGGCGGCATCGTCTGGTATCTGGTGAAAGCCAGGAAGAGCGGCCAGACCTGTATTGGCTGTCCCCACGCAAAAAACTGTGGTGGCAAGTGCAGTTGCAGTGGCACCAAAAAGTAAAAGAAAAGACGGACATTCGTTGTCCGTCTTTTTTGTTATTGCAGATGGGATTCGTTGATGAGAATATGCACATCGTCCAGCTGCTTCTGGGAAACAGTGGTGGGGGCGTCCATCATCAGATCCTGAGCGGTCTTGTTCATGGGGAAGGTGATAACCTCGCGGATAGACTCTTCGCCGGTCAGCAGCATAATGATGCGGTCAACACCGGGAGCAGCGCCTGCGTG
>JAZRZW010000008.1:0-16214 GCA_045601585.1 Faecousia sp.
GAATGATACATTCACTATGGGATTTATTCTTTGTTGGAAGCAGACTTGAACCGCAGGTGAGAGTCCGGGGAGCGAGGGGAGCGCTGCCGGTGGCAGATGCAGCGACCCGAGCGAGTGGCAGCGGTCGGCAGATGCCAAGGAGCGCCGTCGACGCAGGCAGATGCCGGGCACCGCAACAGGAACACCGGCACCATGATACCTACCCTTATTTGATACAATCGTATCACTAAGGGTAGGTGTTTTTATATCCACTTCACCCAAAACAGGGCGTTTTTCAAAAATTTACAACACTTTTTAATTTCCGTTACCAAGTGGCTGCGATTCTGCCGGGTACACGGATATCTGAAAACGCAACATTTAGAAGTTCATAGTTTGTTGATGTTTTGTCGAAATATTATGTTATAATAAACGGTATGTTTAAAAAAGGTGTTGCGGTGCAGAAAAGTTTACTTTGTGATGAAGTTTCTGCGGTGTCCTTTGCGCGATATAATGGAGGGAATAATATGGCAGAAAAGAAGCCGCCTGTGTTGTTTAGAATTATAAAGTGGAGTGTAAAGGTATTTTATCCTAAGACCCAGGTAGAGGGAACTGAGAATTTGCCTGAGGAACCGGTGATCATCGTAGGCAACCATTGCCAGATGAATGGCCCTATCGTTGGCGAATTATATGTACCCGGTGAGCCTTACATCTGGTGCGCAGGTGAAATGATGCACCTGAAGGATGTGCCCGGGTATGCCTTCCGGGATTTTTGGAGTCAGAAGCCCAAGTGGACGCACCCCTTCTACAAGCTGGTCTCTTATATCATTGCACCGCTGTCTGTTTGTGTGTTTAATAACGCCCGGTCCATCGGTGTTTATCACGATGCCCGCATTATTTCCACCTTCAAAAGCACGGTGAAAAAGCTGCAGGAGGGGAAAAGTGTAGTGATCTTCCCGGAGCACGATGTGAAGCACAATCATATCGTCTATGATTTTCAGAATAAGTTCATCGATGTTGCAAAGCTGTATTATAAGAAAACCGGGAAAGAACTGTCCTTTGTCCCTATGTATATCGCCCCAAATTTAAAAATGATTTGTCTGGGCAAGGCAGTTCGTTTTAATGCGGAAGCGCTGATGGATACGGAGCGCAGCCGGATCTGTACATACTTGATGGACGAGATCACTGCCATCGCTGAAGCGCTGCCGGAGCACACTGTAGTGCCGTACCGGAATATTCCCAAGAAAGATTATCCGTCTAATCGCCCCAAGGAGAAAGCCTATGAAAAAACCGGTGGTTGATTATCGCGCATTTCGTCTGCGGAAAATAAATGAGCCGCAGTTTGCCCATTTGAAGCTGCTATTGGGATGGGTGGGTTATTTCATCCTGTATTTTCTCACAGAGAATCTGATCCCTGTGGAAAACTGCCATCCGGTACATATGTGGCTGGACGACTTGATCCCGTTCTGTGAATGGTTCTTGATCCCATATGTATTTTGGTACGCGCTGATCGTTTTCTCCCTTGGGTATTTTCTGCTTTACAATGTGGACTGTTTTAAGCGGCTGCAGACCTATATCATCACAACCCAAGTGTTGGCAATGATCTGTTATATTGTTTATCCCACACGGCAGGATCTGCGCCCGGCGGAGTTCGTAAACGACAATTTTCTGACCCGGTGTGTCGCATTTTTGTATTCCTTCGATACCAACACCGGCGTTTGCCCATCGCTCCATGTGGCCTATTCTCTGGGTATCGCTTCTGTTTGGACGAAGGAAAAGTCTGCGCATCCGGCGTGGCGCGGCTTCGTGGTTTTTGCGGTGGTTATGATCTGTCTGTCCACTATGTTTATCAAGCAGCACTCAGCTGTCGACTTCTTTGCAGCGATCCCGGTGTGTTTGATTGCGGAAAGCTTTGTGTATCGAGATAGATATTTTAGAAAGAAATAGAGAGGAATCGTTTTGGAAAAGAGGATACACTTGTATGTAAAAAAGAAGCATCCAGCTCTATGGCTGATGGGACTGTTGCTGCTATTGTCTGTCATCGCAAGAATTGCGTTGTTCTCCCGGTGGGAGGGCGTTTATGTTTGGCGGCAGATCGTATGGCCTTCGGTGGCTGTTGTTGCGTTTGTTTTAATGGCTTTTCTTGCAGGAGAAGAAATGCTGTATAGAACCGCTGTTCCGATTTGGCTGCTGGGTATCTGCGAAATGTGGCAACTATACTCTGTGCTTGCAGGAAAGCCTCTGCTGTTTGTGCTTGCATGTATCTGCATATTCTTTTTCTGCGGCAGCTACACCTCCATTCTGGCCGGACGGCACAAGCCATGGCTGCTGCTACCGCTATACTTGCTGGCTTTGACAATCGTTGGGTACATACATTGGAAGCTTGTCTCCCGGACGCTTTCTGCTATTATCTTGCTGCCGGATTATTTGCTGATTGCAGGATTTTTTGCCATGTTGTTTGCTTTGAAAGTACATACGGATGGCAAGTTTCATCCTACCTGGAAAGACCGAGCAGATGGTCGTTATATCCGGTCTTCTCCGGCAATCGAGCAGATTACGCCCTTCATTATGCCGGAGCGCTGTGGCGCAAATATCCTCTTCGACGAGTCTGCGGAAATCACAGAGCTTGATCGGTATGTCCGCGCCAAGCGCCGGGAGGACATGCCTAATTTCGGAATGAACCATGCAATCATCGCAGCTTATGTGCGAACGGTGGCCAAGTATCCGGCGTTGAATCGGTTTGTGGCCGGACAGCGGATCTACTCCCGGGGTGAGGATATTGCGGTGTGTATGACCGTAAAAAAGGAAATGACCAAAGATTCTCCGGATACAGTGATCAAGGTGCATTTCCGGCCCGATGACACTGCCCGGGATGTTTACGAAAAATTCAATGCCGCCGTGGTAAGTGCAAAAAACGAGATGGAAAACTCCGGCGTGGATAATGCTGCAGGCTTGCTTACGTCCACACCCAGACTGGTTCTTCGGTTTGTTGTGTGGTTGGTTAAATTACTGGATTATTTCGGCCTTGCACCTAAATTCTTGCTGGAGCTGAGCCCTTTCCATGCAAGTGTGTACTTTACCTCAATGGGATCTTTGGGTATCCGCCCGGTTTATCACCATCTGTATGATTTCGGCACTGTGCCTGCCTTCTGCGCCTTCGGCAGAAAGCGCCGGGCGGAAGAAATCAAGGACGGTGAAGTGGTAGAGCGAAAATATATGGATCTGCGATTCAACCTGGATGAACGGATTTGCGATGGCTTTTATTATGCATCTGTGATAAAATATTTCCTGCGATTGCTCTCCCACCCGGCAGTGTTGGATAATCCGCCGGAAACCATTGAGCAGGATATTTCGTAAAAAAGGATGATAAAGATGAAAGAAAAGAAATCATTATGGCAAGCGTTAAAATTCACACTGTTTTCCATTTCCGCAGGTGTGATCCAAATCGGCTCCTTTGCGCTGCTTGAAATTTTTATAAAGGATTACTGGATCCCGTATCTCGTTTCCCTGGTACTTTCCATCCTGTGGAATTTTACATTGAATCGCCGATATACATTCAAGTCTGCTGTCAACGTGCCGGTAGCTATGGCAAAGGTGTTTGGATTCTATTTGGTGTTCACACCCCTATCCACATACCTGGGTAATCTGGCGGAGGGGTACGGTGTGAACGATTTTCTAATTCTGATCGTTACCATGCTGACAAACTTTGTTTTGGAATTTCTGTTTTGTAAGCTGATTGTCTATCGTGGCAAGGAAGATACGCTATCTAAATGATTTTAGAGAAGAATATAAATATTACAACTGTTCTGCTTGACCTGGACGGCACCCTGCTGCCTATGGATCAGGATGTGTTTGTCAAGGACTGTTTCGGTCGCCTTGCCACAAACCCCTTGTTTCCATCCGTTGCCACGGAAAACCGTATCTGCTGACCGATTGCCTGATCAACAAAGAGAATAAAGATATTTCTCAGTATCCCCACGGCGACTTTACGCACCTGGATAACTACTTGAAGAAATGATTACTATGAGTATGAATACGAAAAATGGATGATCGGTACCGCTGCCACGATACCCATCACCGAACAGTCAACCCTAATGGATACAGATGGTGTCATTTAGGGTTGGCTTTTTTATTGTGCTTATTTATTGGACCTTTTCCGCGCTAATATAAAATCACAACATACTCATAGACGGAAGGTGTAGAATATGAAAGAATTCGTGATAGAAAACGGGATTTTAAAGAAGTATGCGGGTACTTCCGATAGCGTTGTGATACCTGATTGCGTCAAGGAAATCCACAGTGCCGTATTCTGCGATTGTGATGCGATTGATAGCATTGTGGTCGGGTCCGGTATTCGGAAACTGAAAAGCCATACGTTCGACTCCGAATGGATCCGGAAGGTGTACATTCCGGCATCCGTCACGGATATTGAAGACTATGTTTTTGCATATCCCTATTGTGACGGCTATAGTGTTGTAGTCGGTGGGGAAAAAGGCAGCCCCATTGAAAACTACTGTAATGCACGAGGCATTGATTTTGTGGAAGCAGACGATATAGAGAAATTTTTAAGCACTACCAACGAGGAGCTACGCCGTCGCCTGGATGAGCAGATTGCAAAGGAACAGGAATTCTTTGTGGACGAAAGCCAACGGGGCTACTGTGCAGAACTGATCGGAGATACGCTGCGGATATTTGTACCTGACCGGATTACGATGGAAAAGATCACAGTGAAGAATATGCAGGATAAGCTAACAAAACGCAGAATGCAAAAAATCAAGCATTTGGTGATCGGTGACCGCATAACAGGGATCGAATCGTTTTATAATTTCACGAATTTGCAGAGCGTATGGATCGGCGCCCATGTGGAAGAAATCTATCACGATTGCTTTGCTTATGATTATCATCTTGCTACTATCCGGGTGGACGAAAGAAATAAATTCTATCGGTCACTGGAGGATTCTATCCTCTTTTCTTACGATTGGAAAACACTTGTCAGATATGCGCCGGACAGACCCGATAAGTTCTATGCGATCCCGGCCTTCGTAGAAGCGATTGCACCAAGCGCCTTTCATTATGCGGGCAATCTGGAATGTGTGAAGGTGGGCGAACATGTCAGAGCCGTTGGCAAATTTGCTTTTCACAATGCCTACAATATCAAACATATCTATTTTGAAGGTGTTAGCACGACCCTGGAGGATTGGACTGTATTTACTGTAGACGGTGATTACTGTCTGTGTAAGTGCATGTGGCTCCTGGTAGTAGGCTGCAAACAGGGCAGCGCGGTGAAGCGCTGGTGCGAAGATCATAAAATTGCGTTTCAAATTGTTGAGAGCGATCAAGTGGACGGGTTTCTGGAGCTTTCTCACCGGGAGGCGACGCTTATTGATCTTGCGTTGCATTGTAACAAATAGGGATACATACGCCAGAGAGGTTTCTATCAGCAGCATTGTGTCCATCTAAGCGTTGCTGGTCAGCGGGATCGGCATCCGTTTTTCATACAAGGCTGTTGTGGATCAGGAAAATGACATTGGTAGCTGTGCTGCGGATGGGTTTACTGAACCCCACGCATTTTCTGTGGTATATAAATGAAATACAAATATCAAGAAAGCCGCAGAACAGTTTGCCGGTTGAATAGCCACTGATAACATAAAGGACCCCTCCTAACCAAAGGAGGGGTCCTTTATATTATCCCTTTGTGAAATTCAGAGTGAACTCGTCGTAGTCGGGAGAGTTTGCGGAGTACATTATGTGAATGACCTGATAGCCCTCAGGGGTTGCATAGATCTGCAGAGTATCTTCCTCAATGATCCGGGTGTTCCAATAGTCGATCTGGGGATTGATTTCCACTGCTACAATAGTGTTTGTGTTGACCTCACCGGTTTTTGCTTCGCCGATACAAGTGAAAGTGAAGCAGCTGCTGGATGCGATATAGAAAAGACCGGGCAGGTCTACGGTGTACTGTGCAGCCCACTCGCCGGAATCAGTCATGAAGGGAGCGACGGTCAGCTTGTAAGCTTCTACAGAGCCCTGGTAGGGCAGTTCCTTGCCGATTTGTTTTCTGATGTATTCCGGTGCGAAGTAGTCGCCTGCGATGGCAATGTGGGCATCCACCTCGCTCAGCAGCTCGGCAGCGCCCTCGGCGTCGTCCTTCACAGCTTCCAGGTATAGCTTGGCGGTTGCCAGGTCGCCCTCTTTCAGCAGTGTAATGGTCTGGGTGTCGATGGTCTCAAATGCCTCATCTTTGTAGCTTTGTGCGGTTTTTGCGAAGGGAGCATCGGGATATGCGGCGAGATATTCATTGGAAGATGTGTATACCACATCCCACTTGGCTTCGGTATAAGCGGTTTCGATGGTGGTGATCAGGGCCTTGATCTCAGCCAGCTTTTCCTGAGCCTCTACCAGAACCTGGTGGTTTTCCACTTCGCCCTTTTGGTCCGCCGTCAATGCGTCGTAGGCTTTCTGTGCTGCGCTGATGGCGCCCTCGCTTTCCTCAGTTACGGTTCCGATGGCCAGGATCAGCTCGTCTACCTTTTTGGCTTCTGCGCTTTTTCCGCAGGCGCAAAGGCTGATGCAAAGGCATAGGGTCATGAGTGTTGCGATGATTCTTTTCATAGTGAACATCCTTTCTTTTTTGGAGGGGCAGGATCCCCTTATTGGTGACAATATAACACATTTGTATTCATATGACAACATTTGTATTCAATAATTTTGTGCATTTCCTTTATTCTAATCATATAAGGAGGTGTTGTTATGCTGGATGCGATAGTTGTCGGTCGGGTTTTGCAGAGGTTTAGAGAACAGAAAAAGCAATCTCAGGAGCTGGTCAGCGGGTTTGCAGGCATAGGCAGAACGCACCTCAGCGCCATTGAGCGGGGTGAAAGAAAACCCACGATGGATACCCTTTTTAAGATTGCTGAGGCCCTTGGGGTGAAGCCAAGTGTGATTGTGGCGGCAATAGAAGAGGAAATGAAGAAGTGAGAAATATCCTCCCCTTTGCGAAAGGGGAGGATATTTTGTCTTGTATTCTCTCTTGCGCAGTCGGGGGGGATGTGATAAAGTATTAAATATAAAAAAGAAATTAACATTTGTTGGAGGATGCAAAATGAAAGTATTAGTTACCGGTGGCGCTGGCTTTATTGGCACCCACACCTGCGTGGAACTGGCGACTGCAGGCTATACACCCATTGTTATCGATAATCTCTGCAATTCCAGTGCCGCCAGCCTGGAGCGGGTGAAGATGATCACCGGCAAAGAAGTGCCTTTCTATGAAGGCGATGTCCGGGATGCAGACCTGCTGGATAAGATTTTCACGGAACACGAGATCGGCTGCGTGATTCATTTTGCAGGTCTGAAGGCGGTTGGCGAATCCGTTGCCCAGCCTCTGCGCTACTATGAGAACAACCTGGGCTCCACCACGACTCTTTGCCGGGTGATGGCAGCCCACGGCGTCAAGAAGATCGTGTTCTCTTCTTCCGCTACCGTCTACTCCGGTGACAATGAAATGCCCCTGAGCGAGACCTCCAAGACCGGCAACTGCACCAACCCCTATGGCTGGACAAAGTATATGTGCGAGCAGATCCTCCGGGATCTTACCGTGGCAGACCCCGAGTGGTCTGTGGTGCTTCTGCGTTACTTTAATCCCGTGGGCGCCCACCCCAGCGGACTGATCGGCGAGCATCCCAACGGTGTTCCCAACAACCTGATGCCATATATCTCCCAGACCGCCATCGGCAAGCGTTCCCACCTGAATGTTTTTGGTAACGACTATCCCACCCACGACGGCACCGGCGTCCGTGACTACATCCATGTGGTAGATTTGGCAAAGGGTCATGTGGCTGCCATTGCCCATCTTGTGGCAAATCCCGGCGAGAGCGTGTTCAACCTGGGTACCGGCACCGGCTACTCTGTGCTGGATATGGTCAAGGCTTTTGAATCGGCCAACAATATCTCTGTGCCTTATGAGATCGCACCTCGCCGTTCCGGTGATCTTGCGGTGCTTTGCGCAGATCCCAGGAAGAGCGCCGAGGTGTTGGGCTGGACTGCAACCTGCGATCTGCAGGATATGTGCCGGGACACCTGGAACTGGCAGAGCAAGAACCCCAACGGCTACGAAGCATAACAGAAGGTCTGACCTGCCGGACAGTCTGTCTCCAACGTTTGGGTAAGGGGATCTGTTTTGCGGCCGTTGCGGTATGAGACGGTGATAAAAACATAAAAGAGAGAGGCGATTGCCTCTCTCTTTTTTAGTATCCGAAGATGTATTTGGTTTGGCTGTGATAGGGAACGCCGGCCTTCACAACGGGCTGCTTCCACTGGGGCTTGTTCACTGCATCGGGGTAGAACTGGGTCTCCAGGCAAATACCACCGCGATAGCAGTAGGATACTCCATCCTTGCCGGTCTCGCCCACCAGGAAATTGCCGGAATAGAACTGTATGCCGCAGCAGTCTGTCTCTACTGACATGGTCCGTCCGGACTCGGGATCCCGCAGTACTGCGCAGGGGTTGGTGTACACCTCGAAATTGTGGTCATAACCGCCCTGCAGCTTCAGCGCATCATAGTCCTTGTCCAGGTCAGTGCCGATAGCCTTGGGGGTGCGGAAATCAAAGGGAGTGCCGGTCACATCCCGCAGTTCGCCCGTGGGGATGGACAGTTCATCGTCCGGGGTGAAATGTCGCGCAGGCATGCAAAGGGTTTGACTCATAGCCTTTTCCGGATGTCTGTGACCTGCCAGATTGAAATAGCTGTGGTTGGTCAGATTAAATACGGTGTCCTGATCGCAAACGGCGTCATAGGCGATGCAAAGGGCATTGTTTTCCAGAGTGTAACGAACAGAGATCTTTGCGTTACCGGGGAAGCCCTGGTCGCCGTGGGGGCTTTCCAGGCTCAGGGTGATGGTGTTTTTCTTGTGCTCTTCCACATTCCATATACGGTTTTTAAAGTAATCCGGGCCGCTGTGGAGGTTGTGGATGCCGTTGTCGTTGGCACCCATCTTTACGGTAAGGTCTCCCAATTTCAAAGTGGCGTTACCAACACGGTTGGCGTTTCTGCCCACCACGGATCCGAAGAAGGTGGTGCTGGCGATGTAGTCTTTGGGATCATCAAAACCCAACACTACATCAGTCATAGCGCCGGTTGCATCCGGCACAAAAAGCTTTACAACAGTTGCTCCCAGATTGGAAATCTCTGCGGTCAGACCGCCGCCACTGAGGCAGTAGAGCATTGCTTGACGGCCGTCCACCGGCGCGCCGAAAGGCTTTTTCATAAGATGGTCTCCTTATGTTTGTCAGATAGTGAAATTATATAACGAAACATAGGATTATTCAATCTTTGTTTTTCCCAAGCAGCCCCCGGATCCAGTGAATGTCCTCGCTGCGCAGCACCCCGGTCAGCACCAAAAGACACAGAAAAACAGCGCAAAAAGCAACCGCCCCACACCCCGCTGCGGGACTGCGCGTTGCCGCAACGCTGCCTGCGCCGGCCAGTATGGTCAGCAGCGGAGGCAAGGGGGAGAATTTTTGTTTCGAGGTGCGCATCAAAAGCCCCAGACTGAGCAGAAAGTTCAGAATGTGTGTGACGGTGAAGCTGAAAAAGTAGCCGGCCATCCCATATTTTGGCAGCAGTAAAAAAAGAAAGCTCACATCCAGCGCGGCGGTAATAATGTTGTACCGCACAGATGTTTTTTGCTGTCCGAGTCCTTTGTTGATGGCGTCGGTGATGATATCGCAGTATAGCATAGGCACCAAAACGGCATACCATTTCAGCCAGTCTGCTGCAAGAGTGCTTTTATAAAGCCGGGCACAGAGAGGGGGTGCCAGCAAAAACATCAATCCGCCGAAGATTCCCCCATAGAGCATGCTGATCCGCAGACTCCGCCGCACAAGATACCCGATTCGTTGTCGGCTACTGGCAGCGTTGCATCGGGCCAATTCCGGAATCAACAGTTCTGCTAAACCAAACAATATGCAGGCAGGGAACATCATTAAGGGGAAAACCATTCCGCAAACCGTGCCGAAAAGGGCCAGAGGATCTGTTGCTCCGGGGAAAAGCCGAAGGCGTTTTGGAACCATCAGGTTTTCTGTGGTGGAAATGCCGCTTTTGAGCACGTCTGCCAATGCCAAAGGTACCGCCGCCTGCAAAAGATTGTGTCGTACCGGAATCCTCTGGCCTTTTGGTGCGCGTTCCCGCAGCCGTAAAACCACCAGACAAATCAGAGTCAGCATACTGCCAAATCCACTGCCCAGCACCACACTTTGACAGGCCCGTACCGAATCTTTTCCGGCCCAAAAGCCCAGAAACAGTAAAGTGATCGCCATGGAGCAGGCTTGCTCTGCAACCTCCACCGCCGCCAGAGTGCCGATCCGGTTGGCTGCGGTGAAATATCCCACCATCACCCCGCAAAGGCAGTTTACCGGTAGGAAGCCCGCCAGCATCCGCACCGCATCTGCAGCTTCCGGCACCCCAATCCATAGGGCGGCGATCTTGCCGGAAAAGCCATATAAAGGTGCCGCAACCAAACCGCTGCAAATAATGCTGTAGCAAAAGCATCCGGATAGCACCCATACCACATTCTGGGGACGGTTGCGGCCGATTTCCCCGGCGGTGAGGTACATCGTGGCGGTGCGGATTCCCGCAACACCGGCGGTCAGCGCCAGAGCGCCTACGGATAATACAAGTTGCAGCAGACCTACACCGGCAGCACCAATCAGCCCGGTGATATATACCTGAAAAGTGGTGGAGGCAAACCGTAGCAGCAAATTCACTCCGGTCAGCAATAGTGCACTATAAAAAATAGGCAGCTTCTTCAATGGGATCCCCCCTCCATAGAGCCTATGCACAGAAATATTCGCGCTTTACAACTGACAAGAAAATCGCTATAATTGAGTGCATAAATATAGAAAGGAAGATCACGAAATGAAAAAGATTCTTGCAGTACTGCTTTGCGCAATGTTGCTGATGGGCCTTCTGTCTGCCTGTGGTGACAACAATAACAACTATGTCACATATCCCACCTCTGCACCCTCCAAGCCTCTGGACCTGGAAACTCTGAAGGGCAGCTGGACATTGGACGCCAATCCCAATATGGATGCGGCTGCCAGCTACGCTGAGATCTTCGGCGAATTTGAGACGGATGCCAAGATTAAGAGCACCTATATCTTCGGCGATGACGGCGAACTGACGATCCGGTATCAGGAAGATGATTTGGAAGATTACTTTGACATGATCGTCGATGATCTGCGGGAGTACCTGCTCGATGGCGGTATGTATATCTATGCAGAAGATGAGGGTATTTCCAAAGAAGAACTCGATGAGATGCTGGAAGAAGAAGGCCTGACCATGACTGAATTCGTGGATTTGCTTCTTGCCGGTTCCGAAGAGGAGTTCGAGGAAATTGTTGAGATTATGTGTGGCAGCAAGGGTTACTATGATGCAGTCGGCACATACACTCTTTCTGAAGGCGTGCTGACAGTGACCGTTGAAGGGGAAGATTATGCGGTTAAGTGCACTTATGACGGAAAGAATTCCGTGCATCTGACCGATGTGGACGAGGAAACACCCCTGAACGATGTGACAATGACTAAGATCGAAGAGTAACAAAAGCCCCCTGACCGAAAGGCCAGGGGGCTTTTGCTACGGATGCATATGCTTACAGAAAGGGGAGAGGGGGCAAGCGTCACATTTGGGTGCTCTTGCGGTGCAGATCTCTCTGCCAAACAGCACGATCCTGTGACAGAAATCGCTGCTTTCATCCGGAGGAAGGATCGCCCGAAGCTGACGTTCCACCTTTTCCGGTTCTTTGCCCTTGGACAGACCCAGGCGGCCGCAGATACGGATGCAATGGGTGTCGCACACCACACTGCCGGGGGTTTTATACAGATCTCCCAGCAGGAGATTGGCGGTTTTTCTGCCCACACCCGGCAGTTCCAGCAGTGCTTCCATGGTGCCGGGAACTTTGCCGTTGTGCTTTTCCAGCAGGAGCTGGCAGGCGGCAACGATATCTTTTGCTTTCTGACGGTAGAAACCGCAGGAGTGGACATAGTTTTCCACATCTTTCACATTCGCCCCGGCCATAGCCTCAAGGGTAGGATAGGCGGCAAACAGCGCCGGCGTGATCAGGTTTACCCGGGCATCGGTGCATTGTGCGCTGAGCCGCACCGCGATCATCAGCTCGTAGTCTTTGCTGTAGTGCAGCGCGCAGGCGGGATCCGGGTATTTTTCCTTCAGGACCCGGATGATGTCCTGTGCTTTTTCTCTCATGGTCAACACCTCGAAAAGATAGTACCATAAAATCGAAAAAAAGCAAAGCGCTATTTGCACAAAAAGTCGCTCCGGATGATAGAATGAGTTGCAGGCAATCGTACTTTGCGTTTTGCAAAGGCGTGGCTTATGAGGGCGGGAGACAGAAATTGCCGCCCTCGGCTTTGGGAATGATTTTGCCGGTGCTGGGCATACTACCTCCATCACAGGAAAAGGAGGAAAACAAAATGAACTGTCATGCCAACAAGTGCATTGAATGCACCGTTTCCCAGTGCGCACACCACTGCGGTGATGCCAACTACTGCTCTCTGGACCGCATCCTGGTCGGCACTCACGAGTGCAATCCCACTATGGATCAGTGCACCGACTGTATGTCTTTCCGTAAGAAATAAGCAGATTTTTCCGGGGTGCGTCCCTTTGCGCATCCCGGATTTTCTGTTGACAAAACTCGCCCAATCAAGTAAAATATTCGTAAGATTTGGTATCATTATTCCCCGATTTTATCACGAAAGGCGGAGTTACATAATGGCAAAGAAAAAGCAAAATTCCAGCCAAAGCACAAAGCTGAAAATCCTGATTGCTGTTTTGGTTGTCATATTGGTGTTGGCGATAGGCTTTCTGATCTGGGATCCCTGCCATTGGTTCCGGGAGGAAAAGAAAGAAGATAAGCTGACGCCCGGCCAGTCGGATGAAGAGACAGTAGGTGATGATTTCTTTAACGAGGATGAGGATTCCTCCGGAGAGGGCACCGACAACACAGGTAATACCGGTAACACTGATAATACAGACAACACAGGCAATACCGATAATACCGGCAATACCGGTCCCGGCAACAGTGCCGATACCGACAACACCATCCAGGAGGGTGATTTCTTCGAGGATGATAATACCGGCAGCGGTGATAACACCGGCGGCAATACCGGTAGCGGCGATCACACCGGCAGCGGCGACAATAGCGGAAACACCGGAAACACCGGCGACACTGGTGACGACGGAGATACCGGTGACGACGGAGATACCGGCAACACCGGAGATACCGGCAACAACGGAGATACCGGCAACAACGGCAACGCAGATAGCGGCCAGGGAGACCTGGAAGTGGACAACGGCCAGGACAACTTTGGCGGTGGCGTACCCTTCTGATAATACCGATATCGGGGCAGAAATGCCCCGATATTTTTATACCTCTTGTCTTTCTGTACAAAACAAGTGTCTGTTCTGCAAAAACACTTGGGCAAATAAACAAAAATGAAAATAAGGGTTGACATAATCATTTTTGCGTGTTAGTATACAGAAAAATTGAATCGCGAGATAGAGGCGCGGGATTCATCAGTACCCATCACAAGGCCAGGCAGCCGTGGTGTGGAAAAGGGGAGACCGCCGAAGCAAGAAAGATGCCTGAGTCTTTCGCGCTGGGTCGTCAGAGAACATCTGCCGGACTGTCACAGGACTTTGTGAAGCGCTATCGAAGCAGTAGTGGCAACTATTATTCTATGATATTGCTATTTCTGTCGAATCGCTTGACGAAGCGGTTCGATTTTTTATTTTTCAAATTGGAAAGGAAGAAACAAAAATGAAGAAGATTATGGCAACAATCCTGGCAGTACTGATGATGGTCTCTATGGCCACTATGATGGTAGGCTGTAAGCAGGAAGCACCCAAGACCGGTGTTGAGGACGGCGTTCTCACCGTGGGTATGGAATGTGCATACGCTCCCTACAACTGGACTCAGGCCGATGACTCCAACGGTGCAGTTCCCATTGCTAATGTGGAAGGCGCTTACGCAAACGGCTATGATGTTATGATGGCCAAGAAGATCTGCGATGCTAACGGCTGGAAGCTGGAAATCAAGAAGCTGGATTGGGACTCCCTGATCCCCGCTGTCCAGACCGGTGAGATCGACTGCGTTATCGCCGGCCAGTCCATGACCGCAGAGCGTGCCGAAGTGGTCGACTTTGCCGGTCCCTACATCAAGGCATCCATTGTTTGCCTGGTTCGCAAGGACTCTCCTCTGGCAAGTGCTACCGGTATCAGCCAGCTCAATGGTTCCTGTACTTCCCAGCGTGGCACCATCTGGTATGACACCTGCCTGCCCCAGATCAAGGACGCAGACATTCAGCCTGCACAGGACACCGCTCCCGCAATGCTGATGGCTGTCAACTCCAAGACTGTTGATTTTGTCTGCACCGATATGCCCACCGCTCAGGGCGCCGTGGTAGTATACCCCGACCTGATGATCCTGGACTTCACCGAAAATGCAGCAGATAACTTCCAGGTCTCCGACGAGGAAGTGAACATCGGCATCTCCGTCCGCAAGGGTAACACCGAGCTCAAGAGCGCTATTGACGGTGTGGTCGGCAAGCTGTCTGACGCCGATTTCAACAACCTGATGGCAGAAGCTGTTAAGATTCAGCCCATCGAAGAGTAATGTATATTTGATATGCGCAAGCGTTACGCTTGCGCATATCGATTTATTCCAAAGGAGAACACTATGAATGTCTTTGTGAAGCTTTTCGAGGATATCGCAAAGCTTTGGGAAAAGTATGCCAGCCTGTACCTCAACGGTGTCTGGAATACCCTGTCTCTTGCGGTGCTGTGTACCGCGGTTGGCTGTATCATCGGCCTTTTGTGCGGTGTACTCAACACCATTCCTTACAGTAAGAACGACAATATTTTTAAGAGAATTATTCTGCGGCTGATCCGCATTGTGAATCAGATCTATGTAGAAGTGTTCCGTGGCACCCCCATGATCCTGCAGGCAGTTGTGATCTACTACGGTTTGCCCTATTTCACCAATTATGCAATGCAGTTCAAGAATGTGTGGATGTGCGCATTCGTGGTGGTTTCCGTTAACACCGGCGCGTATATGGCTGAGTCCGTCCGTGGCGGTATTGTCTCCATCGATCCCGGCCAGACTGAGGGCGCCAAGGCCATCGGTATGACCCACTGGCAGACCATGACCCATGTGATCCTGCCCCAGGCATTGCGGAACATCCTGCCCCAGATCGGCAACAACCTGATCATCAATATTAAGGACACCTCCGTGATGAGCATTATCGGCTTTTCTGAGTTCTTTGATGTTCACAAGAGCGTGGTCGGCACTACTTACAAGTACTTCCCCTCTGCAGCCATCGAGATGGTGGGTTACCTGTCTATGACCCTGATTGCGTCCTTCCTCCTGCGTATGTGGGAGAAGAAGATGGACGGTGTTGGCAGCTACAAGCTGGTAGAGGTTGACAGTCTGACCATGGCAGCCGGCACTTATTCCCACCCGGATAAGCATGAACCGTTCCGGGAAAACAGCAGAGAATACAAGGAGGACAAGTGATATGGAAACGATTTTGCAAGTCAACCACTTGTCTAAGGCTTTCGGCAGCAATGTTGTGCTGCGGGACATTGATTTTTCTGTGAATAAAGGCGATGTAATCTCCATTATCGGTGCATCCGGTTCCGGCAAGTCCACCTTGTTGCGTTGCATCAACCTGTTGGAGACCCCCACCGCCGGTGAGATTGTTTTCAAGGAACAGAATGTGGCCTCCCGAAAGGTAAAGGCTCCGGAATACCGCAAGCATGTGGGTATGGTGTTCCAGTCCTTTAATCTGTTCAACAATATGACCGTGCTGAAAAATTGTATGATCGGTCAGATGAAGGTGCTGGGCAGAAGCCGCGAGGAAGCAAGAGAGACGGCAATGTTCTATCTGCAGAAGGTTGGCATGGCACCCTATATCAACGCAAAGCCCCGGCAGATCTCCGGCGGTCAAAAGCAGCGCGTGGCCATCGCCCGAGCCTTGGCAATGAACCCTGAGGTGCTCTTGTTTGATGAACCCACCTCTGCACTGGATCCTGAAATGGTAGGCGAGGTTCTGGAAGTTATGAAGGACCTGGCCCATGAGGGTATGACTATGCTGGTGGTGACCCACGAGATGGCCTTTGCCCGGGATGTGAGCAACCGGGTTGTGTATATGAACAACGGTGTCATTTG
>JAZRZW010000009.1:0-10333 GCA_045601585.1 Faecousia sp.
GGATTCATAGAACTTCATTGCGCTTTCATTGCAGGTCCATACATTCAGCGTCACATTGTAGCAGCCCCGCTCTTTGGCATAGCGCAGGATCTCATGGTAGATCTTGCTGCCGATGTGCTGTCCGCGGCAGGCTTCCAGCACGCAAAGATCGTCGATATACAGTGTCGTGCGGTCATTCATCACGGGGTTATTATCCACATACTCCATGATACAGAAGCCGTAGCCCATCACCTGATCCTCTTCCACCGCAACAAAAATCGGTCTGTTGGAATCATTCAACAGGTTCAAAATCTGGGAGGGGCTGTATTTCTGCGCATTGCTGCGGAACAGGTCGGGTCTGCCCTCATGGTGGACTCTGCCCACCTGGCGCAATAAGGTGATAATACCGGGTACATCTTGAGCAATTGCAAAACGAATTTCCATAATCGTCCCTCCTGGACATATTTTTGTTATCATATCACAATTTCCGCAGCCGGTAAAGAAAAATAAACCCCGCCAATGGCGGGGTTTATAAAGAAAGCTTATACTCTTGCGTGACCCTGGGCGCAGATCACATCCACAACCTGGTCAACACACTCCTGGCAGACCTTCTTGCTGGGAGCTTCCACCATAACGCGGATCACAGGCTCGGTGCCGGACTCACGGACCAGAATACGGCCGGTGTCGCCCAGACGGTCTGCAACTTTCTGCACAGCAGCCTGCACCTCAGGATCGTTCTGTGCTTCGGGCTTAGACTTAACACGGACATTCTTCAGCACCTGAGGATAAATGGTCAGGCCCTCGCTGAGCTGATTCATTTTCTTCTTCTTTGCCAGCATCACTTCCATCATCTTCAGGCTGGTCAGGATGCCGTCGCCGGTGGTGGCGTACTTGGAGATGATGATATGGCCGGACTGCTCACCGCCAACACGGCAGTTGTTGTTGACCATATACTCATAGACATACTTATCGCCCACGGCGGTCTTTGCATAGTCGATGCCCTGATCCTCCAGAGCCTTATATAGGCCGAAGTTGCTCATAACGGTGGTAACCACGGTGTTGTTGTCCAGCTGGCCCTGCTCCTTCATATAGCAACCCAGAGCATAGAGAATATGGTCGCCGGTAACTACTTCGCCGTTCTCGTCCACGCAGAGGCAGCGGTCGGCGTCGCCGTCGTAAGCAAAGCCCACATCCAGGCCGTTATCCACTACGAACTTCTGCAGAACCTCGATATGGGTAGAGCCGGCGTTGGTGTTGATATTGGTACCGTTGGGCTCAGCGTTGATCACATAGGTCTTGGCGCCCAGGGCGTCAAAGACAGACTTTGCAATGTTCCATGCAGAGCCGTTGGCGCAGTCCAGACCCACCTTGACACCCTTGAAGGAATACAGACCCAGGCTGATCAGATAGCCGATGTAGCGGTTTCTGCCGGAAGCATAGTCCACAGTGCGGCCAATATTCTCGCGCCTGCCGAAGGGGATCTCTTCCCAGGTTTCACCGAACAGCTCCAGGTTACCATCGATATAGCTCTCCACCAAGGCGATGGTCTCTTCGTCCATCTTCTCGCCGTGGCCGTTGAGGAGCTTGATGCCGTTGTCGTAGTAGGGGTTGTGGCTGGCGGAGATCATCACGCCGCAGTCAAACTCATCCACCCGGGTCACATAAGCCACAGAGGGAGTGGTGGTGACATGGAGCAGGTATGCATCAGCGCCGGATGCGGTAACACCGGCCGCCAAAGTATACTCAAACATGTAGCTGGAACGGCGGGTATCCTTGCCGATGACGATTCTTGCAGGCTCTTCAGAACCGGCGCGACGCTTCTGCTCGCCATAGTACCAGGCCAGGAAACGGCCGAACTTATAAGCGTGGTCTGCAGACAGGTTTACATTGGCTTCGCCACGGAAGCCGTCAGTGCCAAAATATTTACCCATAATTTACTCCTTTACTTCTTTGCGACGATGACGCCGCCGGTCTTAAAAATGCTGTTGGCCGGAACCACGCCCCGGACGCTGGACAGCGGATATACATTGGAATTTCTGCCGATGACAGTGCCGGGATTGAGCACGCTGCCGCAGCCGATCTCCACAAAGTCGCCCAGCAGAGCGCCCACCTTCTTGATGCCGGTGGGGATCAGCTCGTCGCCGTTCTTTACCACCACCAGGGTCTTATCGGACTTGACATTGGAGGTAATGGAGCCGGCACCCATATGGGACTTATAGCCCAGAATGCTGTCGCCAACATAGTTGTAGTGGGGCACCTGGACATTGTCGAACAGGATTACATTCTTCAACTCGGTGGAGTTACCTACCACGCAGCCTTCGCCCACCAGCGCGCTGCCACGGATGAAGGCGCAGTGACGCACCTCGGTGTTGGCGCCGATGATGCAGGGACCACCCAAATATGCCGTGGGGGCAACCTTGGCGGTATTATGTACCCAAACAGTAGGAGTAACTTCGGTGTATTCGTTCTTATCCAGGCCTTCACCCAGGGAAAGGATCAGATCCTTAATGCCCTTGAGGGCTTCCCAGGGATAGGTAAACCCCCGGAGATAATCCGCTGCGGCGGTATGTGTCAGGTCGTACAATTCGGTGATTTTACACATAGCAGACTCCTTTATAGTAGAAATCGACAAATTTTGTGTCGGGATTGGTACATTGATTATATCACAGCAACTTTGCAGGTGTCAACTCCCCTATTTTTGCCAATGCCACGAAAGTGGTTTACTTTTTTCCCGAAAAGTGGTATAGTATTGGTATCTTTTAATGGAGGTGACGAGATGAAGGCCTATGCCCAACGCTTGTGGCAAAGTATTCGCCAAGGTGACTGGATTCTGCTGATCTTATGTCTTGTAGCTACAGCTTTCGGCTGTCTCGCCATTGCCAGCTCCACCAATTATATGGGCTCTGCCCAATATGTGTTCATCCAACTGCTGGCTGCCTTCTTCGGCATTATCTTCTACGCTGTAGCTTCCTCCGTCGATCTGGAGTTCCTTTCGGAGAATCGCCGCTGGCTGGTAGGTATCAATCTGTTTCTGCTGGCGCTGCTGATCCCCTTCGGTGAAACCATCAACGGTAACCGAAGCTGGATCAACCTGCCCATTCTCCCCTTTAACATTCAGGTTGCGGAGATCTGTAAGATCTTCTTTATTGTGATTCTGGCCTCGGTGATGACTTCCCATCAGCGCCAGATCTCCCACCCCCGCTCTATGGTACATATGGCTTGCCATCTGATTCTGATCCTGGGTGTCAACATGGTCCTCTCCCGTGACCTGGGCGTGTCCCTGATCTTCGTGCTGATCTTCATCGGCATGGCCTGGGGCGGCGGCGTGAGCATTCTCTGGTTCCTTGCCGGCGTGGGTGCGCTGGTTCTCTTTGGCCCCTTTGTATACAATCATATGCTGGGTGACTACCAGAAGCTCCGCATTGAGGTGCTTTTCAACCCGGATCTGGACCCCCTGGGTCGTGGTCCCCGATACCATACGGTACACTCTCTCAAATCCCTCACCGGCGGCGGTATGACCGGTCAGGGTCTGTTCAACGGCCGGCGCACTCAGGGTATCGACACTCTGTTTGCCCGCCATACCGACTACATTTTCTCCTCCATTGGCGAGGAAATGGGCTTTGTTGGTTGTATTTTCGTGCTGGTGCTGCTGTTTGCCATCGTCGCCCGGTGCATCTGGGTAGGTATGCGCAGCCCCGACTATATGCGTAAACTGGTCTGCTTTGGCGCTGCCTCTGCTATGATCTTCCAGGTCGTGGTCAATGTGGGCATGTGCATGGGCGTGATGCCGGTTATCGGTCTGACCCTGCCCTTTATCAGCTACGGCGGCTCCTCTCTGGTTACCACCTATCTGATGTTGGGTCTGGTGTCCGGCGTGTATGCACGACCCCGACCTTCCAGCCACGAGCGATATATTCGTCCGCCCTATATGGCGGCCCATCCTCTGCAAAGACAGCAAAAGAACCTTTGGTAAGCACCAAAGGTTCTTTTATTTTGCAATATCTTTGATCACTTCTCCGGCGATGATCAGACCCGCAACCGCCGGCACAAAAGCGCAGGAACCCGGCAGCGCATTGCGTCCCTCCGGCAATTCCTGCCAGATGGGGTCCTCTGCTGGAGGGGTGCAGTCAATGGGCTCCTCCTTGGAATAGACCACTTTGAGCTTTTCGATTCCCCGCTTGCGGCACTCTTTTCGCATGATTCTCGCCAGAGGACAAATGGAGGTTTCATAGATATCCGCAACACGGAAAGCTGTGGCATCCAGCTTGTTGCCGGTGCCCATGGAGCTGATAATGGGAGTGCCGGCCTCCTTTGCCGCTTTGATCAGCGCCAGTTTGCCGGTAACCGTATCAATGGCATCTACCACATAATCATACTCAGTAAAATCAAACTCTGCCGCGGTCTCCGGCAGGTACATCATCTGGCGGGCATCCACCCGGATCGTGGGGTCGATGGCACGGACACGCTCCGCTGCCGCCTGAGCCTTGGGCATTCCCACCGTCTCGGTGGTGGCCAGGATCTGCCGGTTGCGGTTGGTGACGCTGAGGGTATCGTGATCCACCAGCACCAGTGCGCCAATGCCGCTGCGGGCCAGGGCTTCCACTACATATCCGCCGACACCACCCAGACCGAACACTGCCACCCGGGCATTTTTTAGTTTCTCCATGCCGTCCTGCCCCAGCAGCAGACGGGTACGACTCAACGGATCCATAGCGACCCTCCCCTCATTTTTCTATTTTCTAACACGATTTGTCCCCTCTGTCAAATGCTTGACAGAATGGCATACATTTTATACAATAGCCCTATAAATCTACGAAAGAGGATTTTCTATGAATCAGATCTTACGTTCTCACGCTGAAACCATCGTAAAAGAAGCCATTGCCGCAGTGCAGCCGGACGAAGCCGTCCGCAGAGCTCTGAGCAATGCCCGGTTCCCCGGCAGAGTGCTGCTGGTTGCCACCGGCAAGGCCGGCTGGCAGATGGCTAAGGCCGCCTACGACGTGCTGGGCGACCGCATCGACGACGGCGTGGTAGTAACCAAATATAACCATGTAAAAGCCCCTATCGCCAATTTCCGTTGCTTCGAGGCCGGCCATCCCGTACCCGACGAAAATTCCTTTATCGGCACCGCGGCCGCTTTGGAACTGGTGTCTGACCTGACAGAAAACGACACCGTGCTGTTCCTGCTGTCCGGCGGCGGCAGCGCGCTGTTTGAAAAGCCTTTGGTCTCCGGCGAGGAACTGCAGGATATTTCCAAGCAGCTGCTGGCCTGCGGCGCAGACATTGTGGAGATCAACACCATCCGCAAGCGTCTGAGCGCTGTCAAGGGCGGCCGTTTTGCCCAGCTTTGCGCTCCTGCTAAGGTCTTTTCCATCGTGCTTTCCGACATTCTGGGCGACCCTCTGGATATGATCGCTTCCGGCCCCGCCTGTCCCGACAGCACCACCTGCGCCCAGGCTGTGGCCATTGCAAAGAAATACGACCTGAAGCTCTCCGATAAAGCTTGGAATCTTCTGGAGCAGGAAACTCCCAAGCAGCTCAACAATGTTGAGACCCAGATCAACGGCTCTGTCCGGGAGCTGTGCACCGCTGCCACCAAGGTATGCGCCGCTCTTGGTTACGAGCCCATTGTCCTCACCGATCAGCTTTGCTGCGTAGCAAGAGAAGCCGGCTCGTTCCTCGCCTCCATTCTCCGCACCCATGCCGGCAACGGCAAAAACCTGGCATTCATCGCCGGCGGCGAGTCCGTTGTCCATCTTGTCGGCAAAGGTCTGGGCGGCAGAAATCAGGAACTGGCCCTGGCTGCGGCTATCGGCATTGACGGCATCCCCGGCGCTGCAGTATTCAGCGTAGGCAGCGACGGCACCGACGGCCCCACCGATGCCGCTGGCGGCTATGTGGACAGCGACACCGTTGCTGCTCTGAAATCCCAGGGCGTCAATGTTTTCGATGTGTTGCAGAACAACGACGCATACCACGCTCTGCAAAAGTGCGACGGCCTGATCATCACCGGCCCCACCGGCACCAATGTGAACGATGTAGCAGTGGCACTGCTGAAAGAAATCTAAAAAACACCCCCTTTGCCTGCCGGCAAAGGGGGATTTTTACATGGTAGCTTTGTAGTTCGCAGGATTCTGATCGGTGTTGTAAGTAGGATCGCCGGGATAGATGCCTGCCATTGTCTGGACAATGTGGTAAGCGTCCTCCTGAAGTTTCTTGGCTGCCGCCACAGGGGTCAGGCTGGGATCCGGGAACAAGGGCTCCCCGATGTGCAGATCCGCACAAGGGTTCTTGGTAAAGAGCTTGGTGATGCCCTTGCGGGGGCGGAAAGAATAAGCCATAGGCACAATGGGGCGGTTATACTTCACCGCCTGCTGGAATGCGGATTTTTTGAAGGGACGGATGTCCGGATAGAAATACCACATCGCCGCCTCGGGAAAATAATGCACCCAGGTCTTGGTCTCAAACACCTCTTCCATAGCTGCCTTAAAGGCCTTCATCGCCTTGATGCTCTCAGGAATAGGGATGCCGCCTGCCATCCGGATCAGCGGGCCGTCAGGGCCCACCAGATTGCCTGCCCAGGCGGGGAAATAGAATTTCCGGTTCCGCAGAGCGATGCTGATGCAGATGGTGTCCCACTTAAAAACATGGTTGCAGATGGTGATCGCTCCATCTTTCAATTCTTTTTTGTACTTTCTCAGGTTTTCTCTGCCATAGATCCGCAGACCGTGGGTCAGGCGCACCAGCCAGGACAGCACGCAATTATAAAGCACCACAGCGGTGGCCCGCTGAACAAACCAAGGAAAACCCTTTTGCAGATAGGGATAGTTCTCATCCAATACCACGTCCCGCAGATGCTTGACCGTGATCATGTGCTGGTCGCAGCGCTCGGGATATTCGTAATCCAATTCGTGCCGATAGTACATTTCTCTCGCTCCTCTCTGTAGGAGACTATTATAGCACAATCCGCTCTCACTGGCAACTGCACATTCACTGCAGCATATTTCATAAATCCCACAAGGGATTTATTTTGTTGAAAAGGACCCTAATTTTGAAATGCTGCGACCCCCGGGGGTCGTTTTACATAAAGGGGGTCGAAAGTTTGGAAATAAGTGCAATTTTAGGGCTAGCATAAATCGGCAGGTTTGTTATTAGCTAAATTACTTCGTAGAGAAATTGCTCGCTATGCTCGCAGCTAAATTATTGCTTCGCAATAGCTAAATTAAATTCGGCTATATAGCTGGGCGAAGCCCAATTTAGCTCCGTCAGGAATTTAGCTGCCGATAGGCAATTTAACTCGGCGCAAACCGAATTTAGCTGAAAAGACCGTGGTTGTATCACAATCACGGTCTTTTCATGGTGGAGACTAATGGACTCGAACCATCGACCTCCTGCGTGTGAAGCAGGCGCTCTAACCAGCTGAGCTAAGCCTCCATATGGAACGGAACTTATTGTACCACATTCCCCGGAAAAGTCAATACCTTTTCTGCTTTTTCCCATTTCAACGAGCTACTCGGTTCTTCTTATCTTAATAAAAAAGCCGGCTCTTAGTCTCTACGATTCCGCTTTCTGAAAACATTTATCACAACATCTGCCAATCCCCTCTGCACACGGGACCAGGTTCGTTCCACAACAATCACCCTTTTATACTCACCGCATTGCTCGCAAAGTTCTTTCCTCCAGGACCGCACATATCTCCATTTCGATTCATGGGTATCACTAATCTTATTCCAACGCTCTAAGCAAAACTCAGCCATTATTATCACCTCCACTTAGGAGTATAGCAAATATGCATTGCAAATGCAATGCATATTTTTCTATCGCGCTGTCGTAAACTTATAGCAAGACAAACGCAATGCACGAAAGGATATGCTATGAGTAACTTCAAAATTCCGGAGACCCCACCTACCGTTAACAAAACAATCCGCTTCCCCAGTAACGTCGTGGCGGGCGTAGAGCAAGCAATTGCCGGCAAAGATTGTACTTTCTCTGCCTTTGTAATTGCCGCCGTGCGTGCCGCATTGGAAGATCTAAACAACAAATAAAAAACCGCCCCAGGGCGGAGCGCCATATTGATAAAATGGTTTTGAACGGTCCCTTTTCCGCTTATCTGCATAAAAATTCCCGAAATGCGTCAGCATTCCGGGAATTTTGTTATTTGTTAATCAAAAAAGTTACCACTTCAAAACTGGAATGCACCTATAAAGGGCGGAAATAAACGCCATTTATAGGCAATTTATCAATGTGGTGCTCCGCCCAACGGGTGGTCTTTTTTAATGGATCAATTAGGCCTTGCCGGCGCAGCCCAGAACGTTGATCAGCTTGTGGCGAACAACTTCCTTGATGTTTGCGCGAGCGGGCTTCAGATACTGACGGGGGTCGAAGTGAGAGGGATTCTCGTTGAAGTACTTACGGACAGTGCCGGTCAGTGCCAGACGCAGGTCGGAGTCGATGTTGATCTTGCAAACAGACAGAGCTGCAGCCTTACGCAGCTGCTCCTCGGGAACGCCGATAGCGTTGGGCATCTGGCCACCGTTGGCGTTGACCATTGCAACATACTCCTGGGGAACAGAAGAAGAACCGTGCAGAACGATGGGGAAACCGGGCAGACGGCGGGTAACCTCTTCCAGAACGTCGAAACGCAGAGCGGGAGGAACCAGGATGCCCTGCTCGTTCAGGGTGCACTGCTCGGGAGTGAACTTATAAGCGCCGTGGGAAGTGCCGATGGCGATTGCCAGGGAGTCACAACCGGTGCGGGTCACGAACTCTTCCACTTCTTCGGGACGGGTGTAGGAAGCAGCCTCAGCAGAGACATTCACATCGTCCTCGATGCCAGCCAGGGAGCCCAGCTCAGCCTCAACAACAACGCCGTGATCGTGAGCGTACTCAACGACCTGCTTGGTGATTGCGATGTTCTCCTCGAAGCTCTTGGAGGAAGCGTCGATCATAACGGAAGTGAAGCCACCGTCGATGCAGGACTTGCAGGTCTCAAAGCTGTCGCCGTGGTCCAGGTGCAGAGCGATGGGGATGTTGGGACACTCGATGACAGCAGCCTCCACCAGCTTTACCAAGTAGGTGGGGTTAGCGTACTGACGGGCACCCTTGGAAACCTGCAGGATAACGGGAGAATTCTCCTCGCGGCAAGCCTCGGTGATTGCCTGCACGATCTCCATGTTGTTGACATTGAAAGCGCCGACTGCGTAACCGCCGTCGTAAGCCTTCTTGAACATTTCGGTAGTAGTTACAAGAGCCATAATGTTCTTCCTTTCTTATTTCGCGGGCTGAGCCCGGTTTTTCACTCATTCATTATAGCACAATTTTTCCGCTTTTCAATAACTATCGGTATGTTTTCTCAGAAAAATCTCATTTATCTATTTACCTTTCCCCCAAAAGGGTGTATAATTTATTGGAATGAAATTTTTTGCACCCAAGGAGTGTTGTTTATGAAACTTTCCCCCATGCAGCTGGCTCGTTATGAGTACCAGCCCAAGCTCCCCGGCATGCTGCGGGGCGGCATCCATGAAATCTGCGTAAAGAACGGCGAAGCCACCCAGAGCGTTGCCGACCAGGAGAAGATCGCAGCTCTGTTCCCCAACACCTACGGCAAGAACGAGATCACCTTCCAGGTCGGTCAGAACACCGCTCCTGCAAAGAAGCAGGTGGTTGGCGTGATCCTGTCCGGCGGTCAGGCTCCCGGCGGTCACAATGTGATCTGCGGCCTGTATGACGCACTGAAGGCTACCGACAAAGACAATGTCCTCTACGGTTTCAAGGGCGGTCCCAGCGGCCTGATCGATGACGACTACATCATCTTCGACGACGAGTATATCAACGCCTACCGCAACACCGGTGGCTTCGACATCATCGGTTCCGGCCGTACCAAACTGGAGACCCGGGAGCAGTTCGCTATTGTTGCTGAGAACTGCAAGAAGCACGGCATCAACGCCCTGGTCATCATCGGCGGTGACGACTCCAACACCAACGCCGCTGTACTGGCCGAGTACTTTGCCGCAGAAAATGCCGGCATTCAGGTCATCGGCTGCCCCAAGACCATCGACGGCGATCTGAAGAACGAGGACATTGAGTGCTCCTTCGGCTTCGACACCGCCACCAAAACCTACGCTGAGATCGTGGGCAACATCGAGCGCGACGCCAACTCCGCTAAGAAGTACTGGCACTTTGTAAAGGTCATGGGCCGTTGCGCTTCCCATGTGGCTCTGGAGACTGCTCTGCAGACCCACCCCAACATCTGCCTGATCGGCGAGGAAGTTGCCGCCAAGAAGATGTCCCTGGCTGCCATCGCTGACTACATTGAAGTCGGAGGCCAAGCGGTCTTAGGAAGACAACTGGGGCT
>JAZRZW010000010.1:0-3879 GCA_045601585.1 Faecousia sp.
GGTTCTGGAAGTTATGAAGGACCTGGCCCATGAGGGTATGACTATGCTGGTGGTGACCCACGAGATGGCCTTTGCCCGGGATGTGAGCAACCGGGTTGTGTATATGAACAACGGTGTCATTTGTGAGCAGGGCACCCCTGAGGAGATCTTCGGCAACCCCCAGCGCCAGGAGACCAAGGAATTCCTGATGCGATTCCGCAACAATTAAAAAGAAAAAGAGGTGTGATTATTTCACACCTCTTTTTTTGTAAAAACTATAGAAATAAGTATGATCCTGTGTTATAATGACAAAAATTATCGTAGGAGGTCATATTATGAGCAGAGCCGACGAACTGTACCGGGCCACATGCCTGGATATTTTGGAGAACGGTTTTTATGATACCGACCTGGAGGTCCGTCCCCGTTGGGCAGACGGCACCCCCGCACATACTGTTAAGAAATTCGGTGTCGTCAACCGTTATAACCTGAAAGAGGAATTTCCTCTGATGACCCTGCGTCGCACCTATTGGAAATCCGCCCTGGATGAGCTGCTGTGGATCTGGCAGAAGAAGTCCAACCGCATCTGCGACCTGGGTAGCCATGTTTGGGATGAGTGGGCCGGTGAAGACGGCACCATCGGTAAGGCTTACGGTTATCAGCTGGGTGTGAAGCACCAGTATAAGGAAGGCGAGTTTGACCAGGTGGACCGTGTGATCTATGACCTGAAGAACAATCCCGCTTCCCGCCGGATCCTGACCAATATCTACACCTTCCAGGATCTCCATGAAATGAACCTGTATCCCTGCGCTTATTCCATGACCTTCAATGTGTCCGGCAATACCCTCAACGGCATCCTCAATCAGCGTTCTCAGGATATGCTGACCGCCAATAACTGGAATGTCTGCCAGTACGCTATGCTTCTGATGATGATGGCCCAGGTTGCGGGCCTGGAGGCAGGAGAGCTGGTACATGTGATTGCCGACTGCCATATCTATGACCGTCATATCCCCGCTGTGAAGGCGATGCTGGAGAAGGAAGGCTACCCTGCACCCAAGGTAACTCTGGACAGCAGCATTACCGATTTCTATGCCTTCACAAAGGATAGCTTCAAGGTGGAGGACTACCAGTTCCATCCCTTTGATTTTGAGATTCCCATGGCGATCTAACACGGGTCATTGCGAACCGGTCCGCAGACCGGTGTGGCAATCTTCCAAAACAGGAGTATGATTTATGGAACTCATCGTTGCAGTATATGATGACTGGGGCATCGGCAGGGATGGCACCCAGCCCGTCGCACTGTCTGCCGATCGCAAGTTCTTCCGGGAGACTACCCGGGGAGCGATGGTGATCGTTGGCAGACGTACCATCGAAGATTTTCCCGGCCAGAAGCCTCTGCCCGGCAGAGTGAATGTGGCACTGACCCGGAGCCGGATTGAGATTCCCGGTTTCACTGTCTGCAACAGTCCGGAGCAGGCCGCCCAGTTGGCGAAAACCGCACAGCGGGCAATGGTCATCGGTGGCGGCAGCATCTATAATCAAATGCTGCCTCTTTGCGATACCGCCTATGTCACAAAGGTACATTGCACCCCCGTATCCGATACCTTCTTCCCTAATTTGGATGCAGATCCTGCCTGGAAACTCCAAGAGGTCCTGCAGTCCGGCGAAGAGAACGGAGTCGCATACGAAATGTGCCTTTATAAGCGGGTATAAAGAAAATAGAGCTGCACCCCACTCACAGTAGGGTGCAGCTCTTTTTTATAGACTGATGACCCGACGCCGTCCTTCTGCACCGGGCGCTTCCGGAGTGGAGGAGAAGAGTCCGTACAGATCTCCGCAGCGGTTTTCTAGATCGTAATAAGGATCGTCGACTTTCTGACCGGCATTGATAAATGTTCCGGTGTTTCTTGCAATCTTCATGATCTCCCGGCCTTTTTCGTTAAAAGCCAGTACCCGCACATAGGGGACGGGGGTGTCGAGAATCTCCTGGGTGATCCCCAGGAAGGCGCACATCACCATCCGGCTGATCCGAGTATAGGTGTAGCGCTTAGATTTCACAGTGGCAAACAATTCTTCTAAAGATGCACAGCTCCGGGCTGCGTGCATCAGTTTTCTCCACAGACCTTCCGAGCCGTAGGGGACGCAGGCGAATTCTTCGTCTGTCATAGTGCGTAGCTTTCCCAAAATGGCGCGCTCAGCGTAGGCGATGGAATGCGTGGCGGCGCTATCATATAAATGTGTGGTTTCTACAGGCAGGTAATGGGAGATGTCTTTTCCTTGGGCAAGCATTTGCCGCAGGGAGGTGGCAGAGGGATTTTCTGTGTCCGGGGTGTCAGCGTGATAATCTCCGCCCCGATAGATGGGAGCCGGTACCATAGAGGAGTTCTGGGCCAAAATGGCCTTACAATATTCCACAGCCAAAATATCATTGGGAGATTGAAGCAAATGACTGCCAGCACCCATTTCCTCCAAAGCCTTCTGTCTTGCTGCAGGGAAGGAAATGCCGGTGTCCAGCGCATTACGCAGATATTCGGAAAATGCCGGTGAGAGCAATGCCTTTGCTGTGTCCATCATTGCGGCGGCATCCGGATGTTCTGCGCCGAAGGAAAGACGGTGGCAAAATGGGCCCAGGATCTCCACACTTTTTGCGGCAAAACCCTCGGCAGAGGATAGGGAAGCGGTGACTGGCATTTCCAGCACCAGATCCGCGCCGCAGCGCACAGCGGCTTCAGCCCGAAGCGACTTGTCGAAGATAGCAGGCTCGCCCCGCTGGACAAAATGACCGCTCATCAGGCACACAATGCCGGTGTCGTTTTGCTGGCGAATGGATGCGATTTGCTTACCGTGGCCTCTGTGCAAGGGGTTGTATTCACAAATAATGCCTGTGATTTCCATAAAAAGTCGCTCCTTTCTGAAAAAAGTTTGCCCTAAGGGGTTGAGTATTTTGCAAAAGTGGTATAGAATATCTATAGCTATGGCTATCTTACCATAAAATGTCAAAAAAGAAAATCATATTTTTTCAGGAGGATGTATCCAATGAATGTTTTGATTATTAATGCAGGCTCTTCCAGTCTGAAGTACCAGCTGATGGATCCCCAGACCGGTGATGTTTCTGCTAAGGGTCTGTGCGAGCGTATCGGCATCGACGGCCGTCTGAACCATAAGGTCGGCGACAATAAGATCACTAAGGACATTCCCATGCCCACCCACTCCGAGGCAATTGCTGCTACTCTGGAGATCCTGCAGGACCCCGAGTGTGGCGTTATCAAGAGCGTTGACGAGATTGACGCTGTTGGCCATCGTGTGCTGCATGGCGGTATGGAATTCTTCGATTCCTGCATTATCAATGACGAAGTAATCACCGCTATCAAGAAGTGCATCCCCCTGGGACCCCTTCACAACCCCGCTAACCTGATGGGTATCGAGGCTTGCCAGGCTGTTATGCCCAAGA
Source organism: Faecousia sp. (assembly GCA_045601585.1). Taxonomy (GTDB): domain Bacteria; phylum Bacillota; class Clostridia; order Oscillospirales; family Oscillospiraceae; genus Faecousia. The sequence continues at coordinate 3,428 of JAZRZW010000010.1, forward strand.
CCCCCCAGGTCGCTGTGTTCGACACTGCTTTCCACATGACTATGCCTCCCAAGGCCTACCGTTATGCCATCCCCACTGAGTACTATGAAAACGACTCCATTCGTCGCTACGGCTTCCACGGCACTTCCCACAAGTACGTGGCAAAGCGCACTGCTCAGCTGGTTGGCAAGACCGAGTTCAAGATGGTCAACTGCCACCTGGGTAACGGATCTTCCATGTCCGCTGTGAAGGACGGCAAGTGCCAGGATACCACCATGGGTCTGACTCCTCTGGCTGGTGTTCCCATGGGTACCCGTTCCGGTGATATCGACGCAGCTGTTGTGCAGTTCATCTGCAACAAGTACGGCATGAGCGTTGACGAGTGCCTGAACATGCTGAACAAGAAGTCCGGTATGCTGGCTATGTCCGGTGTTTCCTCTGACTTCCGTGATCTGGAGAACGGTGCCAACGAG
>JAZRZW010000011.1:0-22909 GCA_045601585.1 Faecousia sp.
ACTCACCCGTTCGCCACTAAGTTACAAAAGCAAGCTCTTGTAACTCCGTTCGACTTGCATGTGTTAGGCACGCCGCCAGCGTTCGTCCTGAGCCAGGATCAAACTCTCAAAAATTTGTATCTAAACTCCTTTACGGAGCTCAAATCAAGTTTTTGAATAATTTGCTCTTAGCAATATTACTCAAGAATTTTCGTTGGCTTAAATTCGTTTACACGAAACTTAAACAATTTTAAATTGTCCAAGGTGTTTTGTTCGTCTTTGCGTTATTCAATTTACAAGGTACAGCTTGCTCCCTTTTTTGCGGAGAGCTTGTTTATGATACCACTCCCTCTACCCTTTGTCAAGCACTTTTTTCCATTCATTGCAACTTTTTTTGATAAAAAATAACGAGCCTCGTTGAGGCTCCTATTTAATGTTCAAATTCCATTACTCGACATCGTCAATAATGCCGTAGTCGCCATCATTTCTACGGTAAACAACAGCAAAACTTCCGCCGTTATCTTCATCGCGGAACGCAAAGAAGGTGTGCTCCAGAAGATTCATCTGCATAATTGCTTCTTCGCGAGTCATAGGCCGGAAATAAAACTGTTTTGTACGGACAACCCGCAGCTCTTCCTCCGGTTCCTCAGCAACAAAGGAGGTCTCTTCAACCGAACGGACAAAAGCGTCCTGACGAAGTCTACGCGCAAGTCTAGTTTTGTTCTTACGGATCTGGCCCTCAATGGTAGCTACAGCAGCATCCACAGACGCAAACATATCGGAGGTGCTCTCTTTTGCCCGGAACCATGTACCGGCACCATGAACCGTAAGCTCTACATTGTTACGGTTCTTCTCCACAGAAAATACGACAAGTGCTTCCGCATCCTCCTCAAAGAACCGCGCCAGCTTCATTACTTTCTTCTCAGCATAAGCGTGGACATTCTTGGGCAGCTTGATCTTCTTCTCACTAAACTGGAATTTCATATGCGGCAACTCCTTTCGTTTTACCGGTATCCCGGTGTGTTTATATTATACCATATTATAATATAACTCGCAAGGGTCAATCCTCAAATTCTTCCTCGTCGTCAAGCAATTCCATCATTGTTAAATTGTAGACATTTTCCGCCTTTTGCTCAAGCAGTCGACCTAAGCGGGTTGCTTGTCGTTGATTAGGTGCCATCAGTTCCAGAGTCATCAGATTGCCGGTTTCGTCGTCCAGAGACATTATCACGGTGTATTCTCCATTTTCTCTGGGAATAATTTGCGTTTTCACGAAACTGCTTCGACGGAGCTGACGATTATACTGTGTCACAGCATTTTCTGCCCTGCGCTTAACAGAATAAGCAATATCATCTTCTGTAAGGGCGCCATCCTCCTTGCCCTTTTCAGTAATTTCGTAGCGCTCCTCATCCACCTGCCTGAGATGGCCGGATGCTACCATTTCGGGCACAGCAGTACAAACATCAAAATAACTCAGGCAATCATCCTGGTAGCTCACCTCATAGATTTCCTGCACTGTCATCGGATAGTTCGCCCTGGATGTCACGTACAGAATCAACACCTTAACATCCATCATATCGTGGATAAATCCTAATCTCCTCATTGGTATCACCTCTATATTTATTATACCGAATGAGTAAATAAAATCAAGCACCCACACATCTTAAATATCATAATATATCCCGAAAGGATGGTTCTATGAACAATATAATCTTTTACAACGCAGGCATATCTCAAGCAAATCTGTATGCCGTCAGTTTGTTGCAGGATATGGGCTATCAATTCTGTCGCGAAAGAGAAATAAGCGCCGCTACTCACCTACTACTTGACACACCTTGCAAACATCAGGTGCTACCGGAAAACATAAGCAACGAAATTACAATTATTGGTGGCAATTTGCAATTCCCTCATCCATGTATCGACCTTCTCAAAGAGCCGCAGTATCTGGCTGAGAATGCCATGATTACTGCGCATGGTGCGATTCGTGTGGCCCTTCGCGAGACGCAATATATACTCCCTGATCGTAGGATTCTGATTATCGGTTGGGGGAGAATCGGTAAATGTCTGTCAAAGCTGCTTAGCAACATGGGTTGTTGCGTAACCGTGGCTGCTCGAAAAGAAACTGACCGGGCAATTCTAAGTGCCTTGGGCTATACCAGTTGTTCTGTCGTTGAAATGAACACACAAGGTTACGACATCATCTTTAACACTGCACCTGCGTTACTGATCGACGGATATAATGCCCCTGCGACGGTGATCGATCTTGCGAGTCAACAGGGCATTCGCGGCAAAAATGTAATCACTGCACGAGGATTACCCGGAAAAGAGTTCCCCGCTTCATCCGGCAAATTGATTGCTGAATCAATCAATCGTTTACTCAACAGAAAGGAGTACATATAATGAATATCGGTTTTGCTATGTGCGGATCCTTCTGCACATTTCATGAAGTATTTCCGGTATTGGAGACATTGGCATGTAAATACAATATCATTCCGATTTTCTCTGATACAACCTATACAACCAACAGTCGCTTTGGAAGTGCAAAGCAGCATATCGAAACTGTTGAGAAGCTCTGCTGCAAAGCACCGCTTCACACTATCGCAGAAGTTGAGCCCATCGGCCCTCGCAAGCTTTTAGATGCACTGATTATCGCTCCATGCACCGGCAACACCATAGCAAAGCTCGCTCACAGCATTGCCGATACACCTGTAACCATGGCGGTAAAAAGCCATCTGCGAAACGCACGGCCTGTGATTATTGCCATCTCCACCAACGATGCCCTTGGCGGTGCTGCTGAGAACATCGGTCGCCTGATGGCACGAAAGAATTACTATTTTGTCCCATACCGTCAGGATGATCATCTCCAAAAGCCAACAAGCATTGTTGCCGATTTCACGCAAATCCCTGCAACTTTGGAATGCGCATTGGGCGGTCAACAATTACAACCGGTCCTTTTTCAGAAATAAAGGTTGCGTGTCTTGTATTTTTCTAGCATAAATGATAGAATACCATTAAACAAAAACAGATTAGAGATGATAAAAATGAGCGTGCTCTCCGCACAAAAACCAAATCGCCTGCAAGGAAAAAACGAAACTGATATGACCCATGGCAGTATTCTGCGGCATATCATCACTTTCGCTTTCCCTTTAATGATCGGCAATCTTTTTCAACAGCTGTATAACACTGTCGACACCTGGGTTGTTGGCAACTATGTAAATAACGATGCATACTCCGCAGTTGGCGCTGTCGCTCCCGTTGTAAATATGCTGATCGGCGCCTTTTCCGGCCTTGCTTCCGGAGCAGGTGTGGTAATCAGTCAGTATTACGGCGCCAAGCAGCAGCAGAAGGTCAACCAAAGTGTGCACACGGCTATTCTTTTGACCTTGATTCTCTCTGTCATTTTTACAGCTGTCGGCCTTCTGATGATCCCATTGATGCTGAACATTGTAAATCTGCAGAAGAATGCAGCTAAGGAAGCCACCACCTATCTGACCGTTTATTTTTCCGGACTGATTGGTCTGATGCTTTACAATATGGGCGCATCCATTCTGCGCTCTGTAGGCGATTCTAAAAGACCCTTCTATTTTCTGGTGGTCTGCGCCCTGCTAAACACTGCGTTAGACCTCCTCTTTGTACTAAAATTTGAGATGGGGGTATTCGGTGTTGCCTTGGCCACCATCATCGCGCAAGGTGTCTCTGCATTGTTGGTTGTCCTGGCATTACTCCGATCCGAAGGTGTTATTCAGCTGCGCTTCAAAAAGCTAAAGCTCCACAAAGAACTTTGTATTAAAATCCTAGCGATTGGCACACCGGCGGCATTACAGCTGGGTATTACTTCTTTCTCAAATGTTTTCGTCCAATCCTACATTACACATTTCGACATTGGCAGAACCTCTCCTGACTATATGTCCGGTTGGACATCCTACCTGAAGATCGATCAGTTACTCTTCCTTCCGGTGCAATCCATTGCCCTGGCTGTGAGCACCTTTGTGGGCCAAAACCTGGGTAAGGGCGATGTAAAACGCGCCAAAAAAGGCATCCACTACGCAACATTTCTTTCCATTGTTTCCACCTGTGTGTTAATGATCCCCGTACTGACATTCGCCAAAGAGATTGTTCGATTCCTTAACCCCAAACAGGAGGTTGTGGAATTTGGTGCAATGTTCCTTTATTGGTTGACCCCATTCTATGTGCTCACCAGTTTTAATCAGATCTACGCCAGCGCTCTTCGTGGTGCCGGCAACAGCAAGGCTCCTATGATCATTATGCTCAGCACATTTGTAGGATTCCGGCAACTTTACCTATTCACAATGTCCAAGGTATATAACCATGTGATTCCCATTGCGTTGGGTTACCCTGCAGGCTGGCTGCTTTGCAGCATCCTCACCGCAATCTATTTCTACAGAACAGATCTCAGTAAATCCCGTTTTGTTGATGATTGAACCAACAAATACAAAAAGGCGGAGGATTTTCCTCCGCCTTTTAGAATTCTCCGGTATGGTACATAACAGCTGATAGTGCACATAGGGGCGCCGTTTCACAACGCAGGATACGACTGCCTAGAGTGCAGACACGAAGGCCTTGTTCTACGGCAAGCTGCACCTCCTGAGGGTCCAGTCCCCCTTCCGGACCGGTCATCAGGCTAATAGAGGCAAAAGGCTTTTCATTCAGCGCAGCCTGAAGGGTAGTACATCGTTCGTTCTCGTAAAACAAGATCGCCAAATCCGACTGTATAGCACGCTCAAGTGCCTCACGGTAGCTCTTCAAAACGACGACTTGCGGGATTACCCCGCGACCGGATTGTTCAGCCGCAGATGCTGCGATCTTGTTCCACCGCTCCAACTTTTTTGCGAGGCTTTTATCATCCGGCCTGGAAATGCAGCGGGCAGTAGGAAAGGCAACGACTTCTGCGGCTCCCAACTCTGTTGCCTTCTGAATCACGTGTTCCAGCTTATCGCCCTTAGAAAAAGCCATATAGACGCTTGCCTTTACGGCCGCCTCTGAACTGATCGGACGACGATCGGTTACTTGCAGAATATAGCTGCCATCCACAACATCAGAAATCTGGCAAACACATTCCTGAGTTTTGCCATCACAAACCACAACCGTCTCGCCAACTTTCAGTCTGAGAACCTTCGCATGGGCCGCCTGATCGCCGCTTAAAATCAGGTTCTGATCTTGGATCTGAGATTCATCCAGAAAAAATCGAGCCATATCTCTCCCCCATTTCTTTTCACCACTATATCACATAGCACCGGGATTGACAACCATAAGATAAACTTGCGAAAAAGAGGTTGACAAAAACTAGCTGGGAGGATATAATGTTGTGGCGCACTTGCGAGAGTGTTGGAATGGTAGACAAGCACGTTTGAGGTGCGTGTGGCGACCGCCGTGTGGGTTCGAGTCCCATCTCTCGCACCAACACAGCACCGCTGAATCCATCATTCAGCGGTGCTTTTTTGTAAATATCTGTCATCCGGAAAGGAGCACATATAATGAAATTTTTAATCACTCTATGGATCAGCAAATTTGTTGCCTTCGCCGTAAATTTGATCGACAAGAAACGCGGCAGCAATTACGCCGGTAAAGTTGCCACCAAATTGATGCCGGACTTTGTTTCCCATTTCAAGAAGATCGATTACAACAAGGTGATTTTTGTTTCCGGTACTAACGGTAAATCCACCACCACGAATTTGATCTATCACACACTGACCTCTGCAGGCAAGACTGTCGCCTCCAATGTAGAAGGCGCAAATATGATGAGCGGTGTTGCCACCACTTTGATTAAACACTCTACAATGCGTGGTGAACTGAACAAAGAGTTCCTGGTTCTGGAAATTGATGAGCGTAGCCTTCCCGGCATCCGAAAGCAGCTCCCCGGTCGCCATATGGGTATCACCAACCTTCAGAAAGACCAGGTCCAGCGCAACGGTGATCCTGATTTCATTCTTCGGAAGTTCCGCAATGCCATTGGCACTGATATGACTCTGTATCTGAACAATGAAGAGCCCCGTAGCCGTTCTCTGGAGGAATGTTGTGGTCACGCCGTTTATTTCAGCGTGAACGCCAATTCCCGTACCTACACAAACGACGATTTCTTTACTGTAACACTTCCCTGCCCCAAGTGCGGACACCCCATCGCATACAATTACTACAACCTTGCAAACATCGGCAATTTTCATTGCACCAAATGCAATTATGGTTCTCTGGACACCCCGGACGTACAGATTACAGCTGTTGACTTTGAGAAAAACACCTTTGCACTTGACGGAAAACTCTGGACAGTCCCCTACAACAACCCCTTCTACATTTATAATTTTGCAATGGCCATCGCCATTTGCCGTTGTGCTGGTCTGACAGATCCTCAAATTGCTGCAGGCTTTATGAATTTTAAAAACCCTGCTTCCCATGAGGATATTCTGCTCTACCGCGGCAAAGAGATCCATTATCTCCGTGGCAAACAGGAAAACCCCGAGGCTCTCCAGTCCGAACTCGACATCATTGCTGCTGATCCCAGGGAAAAAGTTGTGTTCGTCGGTCTTTATCGCATCGCAGATTTCAACCCCCACTACAGCGGCAGCTTCTATTTCTTTGATTGCGATTTTACTCCCATCGTCAGAAGCAACACCACCGGCTATGTGGCCTTCTCTCAGACTGAAGCAAACGACATTGCTGCCCGCATGATTTTGGCTGGTGCAGCGCCTGAAACGGTTACCGTCTGCGACACTGACGATATGAATCAAGTCTTTGCTAACCTGGAAAAAACGGATACCAAGGTAATCTATGTACTGACTAACCCCAAACACGCCCCGGTTGTGAAGGGCTATCTTCTGAAAGGAGGTGCTGTCTATGCATAAAATCACCGTAGGTTGGATGTACCCTAACCTGTTAAATCTCCACGGCGAGCGAGGCAGCATCCAGGCGCTGATCCAAACCGGAGCTAAGATGGGCATCGATGTGGAAGTCCAAAGAATCGAAGATTTTGATGCCCCCATTGATTTCAACAACTTTGATCTTCTGATCTTCCTTCCCGGCGAAATCAGCACCCTGCATCGCCTGATTGTGCCGATGCAAACCCAAAAGCTTCCCGAATATATCGAAAATGGCGGCTTTGTGTTGGCCATCGGCACCAGTGGCCTGATGTTTGGTAAATCCATTTTTCGAGAAGATGAGACCGTCATCAGCGGCCTGGGTTGCCTGGATATGGTGGCCAAGGAACGCCAATATGTATGGGGTGACGACCTCCATATTCGGATCAACCGCTCTAAGCAGGAGCTGGTTGGTTCCCAAATCCAAATGGCAGATGTTGAAACCTCCACTCCTTTGGCCACCGTCCTTTATGGTATGGGCAACAACAACTCCGGTAACGATGGTGCTGTATATAAGAATCTGATTTACACCAACTGTCTCGGACCCTTGTTTGTGAAGAACCCTTGGTTTGCCGAGGATATTCTGAAGAACATTCTCATTCACAAGATGGGCATCAACACCTCAACCGATAACACCATCGCCGACAACTCCTTCATCTCTACCGTTTCTTTTATCGCATCCAAGAAATAAGAAAAAGGGGGTTTTGCGTTCGCAAAACTGCCTTTTGTATTATTCTTCCTTACCGATGGTCATAATATCATACGGTGTAGTCTGGTATACAAAGTAGTTCAGCCAATTACAGAACAAAAGGTTTGCGTGACTTCTCCAACGAACGATGGGATCTTTCGTGTCATCATCGTCCGGGAAATAGTTTTTGGGCACCTTAATGGGAAGTCCCAAATTCTTATCTCGCAAATACTCAGTACGCAGCGTATCGGCATCATACTCAGAATGACCGGTAATAAATATCTGTTTACCACCTTTGCTCATAACCGCGTAAACGCCAGCTTCCTGAGAGGATGCCAGAATCTTCAAACCGGGAACCGCCTCAATATCCTCGCGGTATACGGTAGTATGGCGGGAATGGGGCACCCAGAAGCCATCATCGAAACCACGCAAAAGAATTGATCGCTTATAATCCGCAGTATGGCGGAACACTCCAAAAAGTTTTTCCTCCAACGGATGCTTTGGTACACCGTAATGGTAGTAAAGGCCAGCTTGTGCACCCCAGCAAATATGAATCGTGCTGTGCACATTGGTCTTGCTCCACTCCATGATCCGGCACAGCTCAGGCCAATAATCCACTTCTTCAAAAGGCATATTTTCCACGGGAGCACCGGTAATCACCATGCCGTCAAATTTGCGGTCCTTAACATCGTCAAAAGTCTTGTAGAAGTTCAACAGATGGTCCTGAGAAACATTCTTGGACTGGTGGGTGCTTGCATGGATAAGTTCCAGCCGAACCTGCAGCGGTGTATTACCAAGAAGGCGGGTAAACTGCGTCTCTGTGGCAACCTTTGTGGGCATCAAATTCAGAAGGAGAATTTCCAGGGGGCGAATATCCTGAGACATCGCGCGGTTCTCCGACATAACAAAGATATTCTCCTGCAGTAATGTTTCTGTTGCAGGCAGATCATTGGGGATCTGAATAGGCATAGCAGACCCTCCTTTCATTTCGGTATATTCTACTAAACAATTCTTTCTTTGTCAATTCCCTACAATCGCATCCAATATAGTGCCTGTGTAATAATACTGTAGTATTTCCGGATAGCGTTTTCCGGATTTCGCCATTGCTTGCGCGCCATATTGGCTCATACCAACGCGATGTCCGTAGCCTTTTGTTGTAATGCTTACCGAATCCCCCAGCACCTGAATCGTAAACACTGTAGATCGCAGACCTAATTTCTGACGGACCTGCGTTCCCCTCAATGTTTTACCTGCAATCTCAATGGTATCAACGCCACTGCCATCTGTATATGTTATTTTTCCGATCCTTAGGACCCCAGTAGGCTCTAAATCCAGTTTCTGCAAAAACTCGTTTACCGGGATTGTTACAGTATCCGTATAATGGCTCGCGTGCTCTTCACCGGGACTGTCCACTGCCTGAAGATACGGAACATCCGTCCCCCAAACAGCAGCTGCATCTTCAGTTCTTCCGCCTGAGCAGGAAAAATATGTAGCATCAATATATTGCCCCTGATACCGTAAGACACGACCGGATGTGCTCAGCACAGCTTTCTCCACCTTGTCCAAATTTTCCGGCGGATTTCCCTTGTTCAAATATTCCTCAGGACTGCAATACGCCTGACAGCATGCAGGATTGGTACAAACAGCACCCTGGTTGTGTTTATCTCCACTTTCGATCCGTTTCATCGTATATGTCCTTGCGACCACCGCCTGGGCTTTTATCGCTTCTGCTTCAAAAGCAGCCGGCATTTCAGCCAGCACCACACCGGTCAAATAGCTGTCCAGTTCCATTATTTCCACATCTCCGCTATCATGAATTACCGGAATTGTCACTTGAGAATGGATTTGATAATCTGGCATATCGTTTGGCAGAATGTCAGGAGAAGACAACTCAGCGCCATTGATCGCCGATAACATGGAAAAGGGCGCAACCAGCCCAACCAGAACGCTAAACGCCCATTCAATACAAATTTTCTTCATTTTATCACCCAAAAACATTGTAATCATTTTCTTAGGTGGAAAGCGGCGATTTAAGGTAGGCAACGCCAAAATCGCACGACAATACTTGACATCAAACGGACATCTTAGTATAATTCATAATGAAATAATATGTATTGGAGAATCCTATGAAACGTACGATCCGAATCATAGTCCCTGTGCTTTTGGTCCTGGCTATTTTGTTAGGATCGGCCTGGTACTTGTTTGTATATGACAGAGCGCTCACCATCAACCTCTGCATGAAAGCCGGTCATTATTTTGAAAGAAGCGGCCGCAGCAAGCTTTCTTCCTGGTTCTATGACCGTGCCTATGATCAGGCCGGTGATAACGATGAGGTTGCAATCAATCTTGCCAATCAGTACATTGCTAACGGCAACTATACCCAGGCTGAGCGCATTCTGCAAAAATCCATTAACAGCAAACCAACCACAAAGCTTTATACTAAGCTTTGTGAGGTTTTCGTTAAGCAGGATAAGGTCCTGGATGCTGTTCAGCTCCTTGACAATGTTCGGGATCCCAAGATCATTTCCGAACTCAACTCCCTGCGTCCCTCCGCACCTACTGCATCTTTGGAAAGCGGCAGCTACAATCAGTATATTGATGTTACCTTCAAAAGCAACATCGGTACTTTGTATGTTAACACCGCAAAGGAATACCCTTCCATCCACGAGGATGTTTATACTGATCCTATCAAATTAGTTGACGGCGAGAACCACATTTACGCAATTGCGATTGCAGACAATGGTTTGGTTAGTCCCCTGTCCATGTATGCATACACCATTTTGGATGTGATTGAGCAGGTCAGAATTCAGGATTCCCTCATGGATGCAGCTATCCGCACTGCACTTGGTTACACTATTGAAGATACTATCTATACAAATGATCTCTGGTCCATCGAAACCCTGGCTCTTCCTGAGGGTGTAAAGGACTACTCCGAGCTCGCACACATTCGCTCTCTGAAAGAATTGACTATCAACGGCGGCAACGGAGGCGATCTTTCCGTTCTCCAAAATCTGACACAGCTTCACACCCTGAGCATCAGCAACATCAACCTCACCGATGAGGAAATCGCAATCATTGGTAATCTGCCGGCTCTGGAGTACCTGACTTTGAGCAAATGTGGCCTTGGCACCACAGCAGGTCTCGAGAATGCAAAGAATTTGCAAACCCTTGACCTGAGCAATAACACCATCCGTAGCATTGATTCCCTGCAGCACCTGACCGGTCTGAAGAAATTGGTGCTTTACCGAAATGTAGTTGAAGACCTGTCTCCGCTTGCTTCCTGCACCTCTCTGAGCTATCTGGACATTTCCTTTAACGCCTTGACGACTCTCTCCCCGATCTACAAATTAAGTTCTCTGAACACCCTCTATGCAGAAGAAAATGAGATCTCTGAGATCGCCTTTACGGAGCATATGTCCAACCTGGAATACCTCTCACTTGCACACAACAACATCACCGATGTTTCTTCCATTGCTGCTTGCAACAAATTGATAGAGCTGAACATTTCCAGCAACACGATTCACGATCTGTCCCCGCTTTCTCAGCTCTACTATTTGACTGTTCTGAATTTTGCAAACAACAATGTTTCCGCTATCCCCTCTTTCGACTCCTCTTGTGCGCTTACGATCATCGACGGTTCCAACAACCAGATCACCAACCTCTCTCCTCTATCTGGATTACCCCATTTGTCTGAAGTTATCATGGATAACAATAGTGGTATCACATCTGTTGATGACCTGCAAAACTGTCCGTCTCTGACCAAAGTTAGTGTCCTGAACACAAGTGTCGCCAGTGTCGGCAGTCTGACCGAACGCGGAATTGTGGTCATTAAGTAAACAACGTAAAATCACCCGCAATCTACAAGATTGCGGGTGATTTCCTTTTTAGAATAGACTAACTTGGTTGGTGTCCGGCAAATCCTTAAAGGCACCGGCGTCCTTGAGCATCTGAATATGTGTCTTAGACACCTTAGGGCAAGCGGCAGCAACCTCTTCGATAGACATAAACTCTCTACCTTCACGACCGTTCATCAGGTCCCAGGCAGCGCTTTCGCCCAAGCCGGAAATAGAAATGAACGGCGGCAGCAATTTACCATCCACGATCTCAAACCTAGTGGCATGGCTCCGATAAAGATCAATGGGCAGAAACTCAAAACCGCGAAGATAATATTCATGCGCCACCTCCAAGGTAACCAAAAGTTCTTCATCCTTATTGGTAGCATCTTCGTTCGATTCAATCGCTTTAATATTGGCTTTTACCGCGTCATGCCCCCTGGCCATAAGCACCACATCAAAAGCGCCCTTTTGACTTCTACGGTAGAAATATGCAGCATAGAAAGCCAAAGGATGGTGTACCTTAAACCATGCTATACGGAATGCTAGCATAACATATGCGGCTGCGTGAGCTTTGGGGAACAGATACTTACAGGTCTTACACGAGGTGATATACCACTGGGGTACATTGGCATCGATCATTTCTTGTTCTGCGCCCTCAGGCAATCCCTTGCCTTTACGAACCGATTCCATAATCTTAAACGCGCGCAACTCAGGTATGCCGCACTCGATTAGATACAGCATAATATCGTCACGGCAACCAATGGTCTGATCCACCCTGGCTGTGCCGGAAAGGATTAGATCTTTTGCATTGCCAAGCCAAACATCTGTGCCGTGGGTATAACCGGAAATTCGAACCAAAAAATCGAACTTAGTCGGCTGGGTGTCCACCAGCACCTGTCTTGTAAATCGTGTATTAAACTCGGGTACCGCAACAGCGCCGGTGGGGCCCAGGATCGGATCATCCTCATATCCAAGGACCTTAGACGAAGTAAAGATAGACATAGTATCCTTATCGTCCAGCGGGATCTTCTTTGCATCCACTCCGGTCAGATCCTCCATCATGCGGATCATCGTCGGATCATCGTGGCCCAACATATCCAGCTTCAGCAGGTTTTCTTCCATGGAGTGATATTCAAAGTGGGTCGTAATCTGATCGGAATTAGGGTCGTCAGCAGGATGCTGCACAGGACAGAAATCCCAAATCTCATTTTCCTGAGGAATAACCACCAGACCGCCGGGGTGCTGGCCGGTAGTACGGCGCACGCCGACACAGCCGGCGGCAAGTCGTGCTTCTTCCGCCTTACCCACAACGAGCCCTCTCTCCTGCAGATACTTTTTGGCGTATCCAAAAGCGGTTTTCTCTGCGATCGCGCCTACAGTACCTGCACGGAACACATGAGACTTGCCAAACATTTCAATACAGTAAGCGTGGGCACGCGCCTGATATTCACCGGAGAAATTCAGGTCAATATCCGGCACCTTCGCACCACCAAATCCGAGGAACGTCTCGAAAGGAATGTTAAAACCGTCCTTTTCAAAGGGTGTTCCGCATTTAGGACAGAGTGCGTCAGGAAGATCCGCGCCGCAGTTTATGCCTTCAGGAATATCAAACGTACTGTACTTACAATCCGGATTTGGGCAACGATAATGAGGCGGCAGAGAGTTAACCTCAGTAATGCCGGACATATACGCCACTAGAGAAGAACCAACAGAACCACGAGAACCAACCAGGTATCCGTTATCCAGAGAGTTTTGCACCAATTTTTGCGCCGACATGTAGATCACATCATAATGACTGCCGATAATATCATTCATCTCTGTCTCTACACGCTTTTTAATGATCTCGGGAGGATTTTCGCCGTAAAGTCTGTGCATTTTACTATAGACAAGATTGGTCAGGTCCTCCACAGAATTTTCAATACTGGGGGCAAACAGATTATGAGGCACAGGCCGCACATAATCGCACATATCTGTAACAATATTGGGGTTGGTGATAACAATCTCCTTCGCCTTTTCTTCGCCAAGGTAGGAGAACTCCTCCAACATCTGATCGGTGGTCCGGAAGAATAAAGGATTGTCCCGATCACAGTCATCAAAGCCCTTGGTCGCAAGCAGAATGCGGCGGAATATTTCATCAGAAGGTTTGAGGAAGTGTACGTCGCCTGTAGCGACCACCATCTTCCCTATTTCATCTCCCAACGCCACAATACGACGGTTCAGATCACGAAGTTCCTCATCATCCATAGCCATCGGCTCTTCATCTTCCTTCTTGGGGAAGAGCATAAAGCGGTTATTGGAGATCGGCTGAACTTCTAAATAATCATAGAAGGAAGCCAGACGGCGCAGCTCCTCATCACATCGGTCACTGAGCACAGACTGAAACACCTCGTTGTTTTCGCAGGCAGAACCTACAATGATACCCTCCCGCAATTGTATCAGCTGGGACTTAAAAATACGGGGTTTCTTTCTGAAATACTTTAAATTTGCATCACTGATCAGATGATAGAGATTACGCAAGCCCATCTGATTCTTCGCAAAAAGAATGATGTGTTGCATATGAACACTGTCTCCGCGGAACTTCATCCGCAAAGGAATCATCTTTTCATTGATAGACTGGATATCCTCGATTCCCAGCTCCCGCAACAAGGGGATCAGATTGCCGTAGATCTTACCACAAATAAGTGCATCATCACCTGCGCGGTGATGATTAAAATCTTCCAGTCGGAAATATCTCGCCACTGCATCCAGGGTATATTTCTGCTGTTTGGGTAGAACATTTTGGGAAAGCGTCAAGGTATCCAGCGATGTGAGATGATAGGCAATTCCTAATTGCTTACAAGCATGGAAGATAAACGATGTGTCAAAATCCGCATTGTGTGCAACGAGGACGCTGTCACCCACAAACTCAAGGAATTTCGGCAGCACCTCGGTTATCGGCGGCGCATCCACCAACAGATCATCGGTGATACCCGTCAGATCAATGGTACGGCGCTCCAATCGCTGACCGGGATTGACAAATGCCTGGAATCGATCGATCTCCTCACCGTTTCTCATTCTCACTGCGCCGATCTCGATAATCTTGTCTCGGCGAGGATACAGGCCCGTGGTCTCCAGGTCAAACGCTACATATTCCCCATCCAGGGGCATATTCTGTGCGCCATGAATCGCCACACGATCATCCACATCGTTAATATAGTAACCTTCGCAGCCATAGAGGATTTTAATTACCTCATCTGTACCTGCAACCTTAGGTCCGCCCTTCCAGTCCTCAATCGTATGCAGCGCCTCGGTAAAAGACTGCACACATCCGTGATCGGTAATGGCAATCGCCTTATGACCCCAGGCTGCTGCCTGCTTAATAGCCGCCTTGGGATTGGTCAGCGCGTCGGTGTTACTCATATTGGTATGCAAGTGCAATTCTACACGCTTACCATCAGTAGACAGATCCATGACCTTTTCCGCAATGCCGGGCATAATCGCATAGGGATTGAGGACCATTTCACCATCTCGCTGGTTGATCACCAATTTACCCTGCACCCGCAATACCGAGCCTTCTTTCACTGCCTCCAAGATAGGCTGTGCTTTAGATTTCTCCAAGAAGCGGTTCACGCGGACAGAGGAAGTTTCATCCGTCATATCAAAGGAAATAATCCAGGCATTACGCTTGGGAAGTTCCTTGTGCTCAATAGCAAACACATGACCTTCAACCGTTACAACACCCATATCCAGATTCAATGTGTTCATAGCAATGGGTTTGGTCTTGAAGGCGCTACCAAAGATCGACTTGGCATCAGTAACTCTTTGGGACAGTTCTACAGTTTCAGCAGAGGCAGGCGCAGGGATATTGGAAAGAACCTCTCCCCGGATTTTTTCCATCTGGGCAAAAATATCCTCTGAATCCGCGCATTCACCGGCTACGATTTCAATATCCACATCGGTAGAAAAGCGTTCCTTCAGCGTTCTGCAAACAGCAGGAACGCAGGAATCCAGCAACGCCTTACCATTAGCCCGAAGCTGAATCGTCAACTTTGTGTCCTCCCATGACCACTGGGCTCCGGCAAGGGATCCGATGTTCATGGAATCAGCTGCGGTAAACAGCGCAACAATTTCCTGCCACTGCATCTTATTCAGTTGATCTGCAGGATATCGCGCTGTCAACAACACGCTGCCTGTCATGGAATATGCTACAGCAATCAACTCGGCAAACAAATTTAATTGCTTTTGGGGAATGTACTCGGGGCAGAAAATACGCATATGGGCAGACATTGTGTTAGGATCAATATCCCCTGACTCGATCACAGCTTTTTTAAAAGCCGGCAAGTACTCTGCATCCGGGCAGCACATTCCGAACATATCCAATAAATACAAATCGTTCTTACTCATTAGGACCTCAAAGTTCTTCTATTCTCTCAAGCAGCGCAGGCAAAAGTTCCTCATACGGGAGTTTTGCCACCTGCTTTCCTTTCTCAAACAACAAACCGCAGCCATCGCCGCCGGCAATACCGATATCTGCTTCTCTGGCTTCACCGGGTCCGTTGACCACGCAACCCATAACCGCCACAGTGATCGGCTTTTCGCAATCTTTCAGTGCTTCATCCACACGGTTGACCAGACCGATCAGATCGATCTGGGTTCTCCCGCAGGTAGGACAGGAAATGATATTCACTCCCTCTTTGCGCAGGCCGGCAGCTTTCAGAATATCTTTAGCTGCATAAACCTCTTCCACAGGATCATCAGTAAGGCTTACTCGAATTGTATCACCGATATTGTCCAACAAAAGCGCGCCAATACCCATTGCGGATTTCATCAAACCCATCCGGACGGGACCGGTCTCGGTCACACCGATATGCAAAGGATAGTCACACTTTTCCCGGAACAATCTGGCCGCAGCAACCATAGTAGGCACTGTGGAAGATTTCATTGACACACAGGTATCATAGAAATCAAATTTCTCCAACAAGGCAATATGCTGAAATGCGCTTTCCACAAGCGCTTCAGCTGTGGGATGCCCATATTTTTCCAGTAACACTTTATCAAGACTGCCGCCGTTTACACCAATACGGATGGGGATTTTCTTTTCTTTACAAACATCCACAACCGCCTTTACCCGGTCTTCCCCGCCGATATTGCCGGGGTTGATCCGAATCTTGGACGCACCTGCTTCAGCCGCAGCGATAGCAAGCTTATAATCAAAATGAATATCCGCAACCAGAGGCAAGGGGCTTTCCTTGCAAATCTGTCCAAAAGCAGCGGCAGCCTCCTGGTTGGGGATCGCAAGACGAGCGATCTGACAGCCGGCAGTTTTCAGTTGACGAATCTGAGCCAATGACCCTTCTACATCCGTTGTTTTCGTATTCAGCATGGATTGGATCACCACCGGTGCTCCACCGCCAATTAACACATTACCGACCTTGATCTGTCTTGTCATACAAATTACCTCTTAAAGATCATAAATATATCTTTGAACATCACTATTGCCATCAACGCCAGCAAGAGCACCAGTCCAATGCCGTGAATAATGCCTTCCACCTTGGGATTCACCTTCTTCTTGGTGATCTTTTCAACGATGGAGGTCAAAACAAGTCCAAGAGAACGACCTCCATCCAGCGCAGGAATTGGCAACATATTCATAACCGCCAGGTTCACAGAAATAAATCCGCCAAACCACAGCATCCGTCCCACAACAACACTGGCCTTGCTGGAGGATTTGGTAATATCGGTCATCATTGTACCGATGCCTACAGGACCACTCATATCCTTCAGGCCTGCCTTGCCGGTGAGCAGCATTTGCAAGCTCAAACGCACATAGCGGACAGAGTTGATGGTTTCCTTCCAGGCATACTCAATTTTTGTACCGAAATTCAATTCCTCTTCCGTGAATGTTATGCCATATCTCGGCTGCACCTGGGCAATCATGGGATCAGAATAATCCTTTTTGAAAATCTTTGCCTCAAAAACAACATCCTCGAGTTCCACCTTCTTGCCATCCCGAAGGACGACAATATCGTGTTTTTCGCTGGGATTCAACGTAAGAATTGTGGCAAAGTCACCCTGCACATAGATCCGTTCGCCGTCGAGTTTCAGGATCTCATCACCCTCCTGCAGATAAGCTGCCAGAGAGCTTTCCGGCTCCACATAGGAAACCACAGAATTAATCACGGTTTTCTGAGGTGCAACCACGATGAACATCAGCACCAGGCCGATAACAAAATTCATAAAAGCACCGGCCACCAAAATGATCAGTCGTTTCCACCAGGCCGCTTTCTGAAAAGATGCAGGACTATCGGTATCTTCGTCCTCTCCCTCCATGGCACAGTAGCCGCCGATGGGGATGCACCGCAAAGAATAGGTCGTATCACCAACCTTCTTCTTAAAGATAGCAGGACCCATAAAAAGGGCAAACTCATTGACTTGTACCCCAAAGGCTTTGGCTGCCAAAAAGTGTCCTAGCTCATGGACAAAAATCAAAATACTAAAGAGCAATATCGCCCAAACAAATCCCATAATATTCCTCGCTTAATAATTTTCCATAACACACAAACGTGCAAGCCGATCCGCTTCCAGAATCTGCGTAAGATCCGGTTCCTGAATGAATGGAACCGTGTCTACTGCATTTTTAACGAGACGGTAAATATCATAAAAACCAATCTTGTCATTCAGATACAGTGCAACAGCAGCTTCGTTTGCGCCGTTCATAACGGGACACGCTGTGCCACCGCGTTTTGCACATTCTTTTGCCAGCGCAAGACAAGGAAACGCATCCTCGTCCGGTTTTGCAAAGGTCAGTCCCGCACAAGCAGTCAGATCCAACGGATCTGCAGGACATACTGTTCTTTGCGGATATGTCAACGCCAACTGGATCGGCAGACGCATATCGGGGCTACCAAGCTGTGCCATAACAGCCCCATCTGTAAACTCCACCAGACTATGCACGATGCTCTGCCGGTGGATCAGCACCTCAACCTGCTCCAAAGGCAAATTGTAAAGACGCATTGCCTCAATCACTTCTAACCCCTTATTCATAAGAGTAGCACAGTCGATAGTGATTTTTTGACCCATCTTCCAATTCGGATGTTTCAAAGCATCTGCTTTTGTCACACGACTCAGTTGATCCTTACTCATACCGTAAAACGGACCGCCGGAGCAAGTCAGAAGTACCTTACGGATCTCACGACGATCACCGCAGCCCATAAGGCATTGGAAGATAGCAGAATGCTCGGAATCAACCGGAATGATCTCCACATCATACTTCTTTGCCTCAGCCATTACCAATTCGCCGGCACAAACCAGGGTCTCTTTATTCGCAAGACCAATGCGCTTGCCGGCACGAATAGCCGCGAGGGTCGGCTTGAGTCCAACCATACCAACAACTGCAGTAATCACACATTCAGCCTGGGGATGTGCGGCAGCCTCCAAAAGACCGTCCTCACCCCAAGCAACTCGTACTGGCAAGTCCGAAATTGCAGTTCTGAGTGCCCCTGCGGCCTCCTGAGTTGCCATAACCGCAAGCTCAGGTTTATATTTGCGACACTGTTGTGCCATCATCTCCACATTACTGCCGGCTGTCAGTGCAACCACAGATACAGGAAGATGGTCGATCACATCCAGGGTCTGACGGCCGATAGAGCCGGTAGAACCCAAAATGCTAACTTGCTTAATCATTTTCTCACCACCACAGGCATAACGATCATCAACAGCTCCACCAGCGGAGCTACAATCGTCATAGAATCAATACGGTCCAGGATGCCGCCGTGACCGGGAATCAGATTGCCATAATCCTTGATACCGGTCTGGCGCTTAATAACGGAAAAGCCCAGATCGCCAAGAACCGCTGCAAAGGAACCCGCAAAACCATAGCACAGCGCATAAATGTAGTTCACCTCAAAAGAGAACCAACGCTCCAACACGAAGCAGAACAGCACCATGCCAAGCATTGCACCGGCAACACCGCCGAACAAACCTTCTACCGTCTTTTTGGGACTGATCACCGGAGCCAGCTTATGCTTACCAATGGCAAGACCTACAAAATAAGCACCGGTATCGGACATGAACGCAACTACAAAAGGAATCAGGATATAAAATCTTCCATCTTCCATATTGTGAAGCCGCACAAGAGCCGTCAGCAAATAAGGCACCAACAAACCAGCGATAACACTGACTGCAACTTTCTCAAAAGAAAGCTGTGCATGAGAGATCAGCATCTGAATAAACAGACCTGCTACATATAGGAACACCAAAAGCAGAGTCCATTCATAAGGCATTCCAAAATAACTCAGAATCGATACTGCCACAGCAGCAGCGCAAGCCTGGACAACCAGTGCACCTGGTGTTACATATCCGGTACCAACCATCAGCTCATAGGCGCCGATTGCTGCCATAACGCCAAACAAAACAGCTGTGCAAATCTCCGGCAACAGCAGTACAACAACGAGCAGCAGAGGCAGCAACGCAACCGCTGCAATCACGCGAATCTTCATACTTATACGCCTCCAAAACGGCGATTTCTTCTGTTATACTCTTCGATAGCCAGATCAAGATCCTTAGGACCAAAATCCGGCCACAGAACATCCATAAACACATACTCGGAATAAGCAGATTGCCACAGCAAGAAATTGCTGGTGCGCATTTCACCGGAAGGCCGAATAATCAGTTCCGGATCCGGCACATCAGCAGAATATAAATAGCCGGACAAAATCTCCTCAGTAAGGTCCTGAGGCTGGCGCACGCCCTTTGCCACATCCTCCGCAAAGCTGCGGGCAGCATTCACGATCTCATCTCTTCCGCCATAGTTCAGGCAAAAGTTCACTTGCACATCATGGTACTCAGAAGACGCTTCCATCGCATTACGGCAAAGCTCCTGCAGTTCCGGACTCAGGCGACTCAAATCACCAAAAAAGCAAAAACGGACATGGTTCTTTTCCATATCCCGTAATGCTTCCGCCAGATAAGTACCCAGCAATTTCATAATGCCAGACACTTCTTCCTCGGAACGCTTCCAGTTTTCTGTGGAAAACGCATACACCGTCAGATATTTCACACCCAAAGTGCGGCAATAGTTTGCAATTCGGCGAAAAGATTCCGCTCCCGCAGCATGACCTGCTGTTCTGGGAAGGCCTCTCTTCTTTGCCCAACGGCCATTACCATCCATAATGATGGCAATATGGTTCGGCACCGGGATGTTCTTCTTTTTCTTGTTAAACAATGCCATAGGTCCATTCCCTCCGGAATTATATAGGGGGCGCAAGCGCCCCCCATTCTATCAGATAGACATCAGTTCCTTTTCCTTGGCCGCCAGTGCCTCGTCTGCCTTCTTAATGTACTTATCAAGGATATCCTGCAGATCCTTTTCAGCTTTTTTCTGGTCATCCTCGGTGATCTCGGAATTCTTCTTTAGCTTCTTGATATAGTCCATGCCATCGCGACGGATGTTACGCATAGCGACCTTCGCATCTTCTGCGTACTTCTTAACCTGCTTGGTCAGATCCTTACGACGCTCCTCAGTGAGCTGAGGGAACACCAGACGGATCACCTTGCCGTCATTCTGGGGGTTGATGCCAAGCTCACTGACCTGGATTGCCTTCTGGATCTCCTTGAGCAGAGAGCTGTCCCAAGGCTGGATCACCAGAGTACGGGCATCGGGAGTAGAGATGGTTGCAACGCCATTCAAAGGAGTCTCAGTGCCATAATATTCAACGGTAATGCGGTCAAGAACTTTTGCATTGGCTCGGCCTGCACGAACTGCACCGAACTCATCTGCCAGATGGTCCAGCGCCTTATCCATTCTTCTGCTATAATCGGTAAAATCAACACTCATTATATTATCCTCCTAATGATTAGTTAGTAACTGTGGTGCCGATGTTTTCGCCACGGACAACACGGACGATACCATTATCCTCGTCCAGGCCAAAACATACCATCGGCATATCGTTATCCATTGCCAGAGCCATTGCGGTCACATCCGTTGCCCGCAGACCCTTTTCCAGGACTTCGTTATATGTAAGCTTGTCAAACTTGACTGCAGTAGGATCTTTCTTAGGATCGGCAGAATAGATGCCATCAATGTTCTTGGCCATCAACACCGCATCCGCTTCGATCTCCACACCGCGCAGCACAGCGCCGGTATCAGTAGAGAAATAAGGATTGCCGGTACCTGCCGCAAACAGCACCACCTTACCCTCATTGAGGTATCGGTTCGCAGTATCACGAGTAAAGTACTCTGCAAACTTATTCATTTCCACAGCAGTCAGTACGCGGGCATCCATACCGTGCTCTTCCAGGGCATCCGCTACAGCAATCGCATTCATTACCGTCGCCAACATACCCATCGCATCTGCATGAGAACGCTGCATTTTTCCGGTGCCGTTCTTAATGCCGCGCCAGAAATTACCGCCGCCAATCACCAGGCCAACCTGGACACCCATATCCACGCAAGCTTTGATGGATTCACAAACAGAGTTGATCTTGCCAAAGTCCAGGCCGAAGCCATCTCCCTGTGCCGTTTTCTGTCCCAGCGCTTCGCCGCTAACCTTCAAAAGAATTCTCTTATATTTGATTTCGGACAAGTTAATCCTCTCCTTCCTTATCATCCCCTATTTTATAATAATTCTGTCAAATTGACAACTATAATTTTATAAAAAAAGCAAATTGTTTTTATTATATTGTTACCACGATTGATTTCTTAGGAAAGCAAATGATTTCTGCTGATTAATTCTTGCAAAAAGAGAATATATGGGTTATAATAAAATGTAAATTTTAGCAAGAGAGGTTCACTCTATGGCAGAGATTACTGAAAACAAGAATTTTATCCACGCCTTTATCGATGAGGATATCGCAGAAGGCGGTCAGTATGCCGGTCAGACTGTGCATACCCGTTTGCCCCCGGAGCCCAATGGCTACCTGCACATCGGCCACTGCAAGGCGCTGATCATCGACTTTGGCACCGCAGAAAAGTATAACGGCCTTTGCAACCTGCGTATGGACGACACCAATCCCACCAAGGAAGACGTGGAGTTCGTGGAAGCCATCAAGGAAGACATCCACTGGTTGGGCTTTGATTGGGGCGACCGTTTCTTCTATGGCTCCGACTATTTCGAGAAAGACTACGAATACGCAGTTGAGCTGATCAAAAAGGGTCTGGCTTATGCCTGTGAACTAACTCCCGAACAGGCAAAAGAAATGCGCGGCGACCTGAACACTCCCGCCACTTCTCCCTACCGGGATCGTCCCATCGAGGAGAGCCTGGATCTGTTCGCAAGAATGCGTGCCGGTGAGTTTGAGGACAACAAGTACACCCTCCGTGCAAAGATTGATCTTGCCTCCGGTAATTTCAATATGCGTGACCCGGTGATCTATCGTATCCGCCATATGCATCATCCCCGCCAGGGTGACAAATGGTGCATCTATCCTATGTACGACTTTGCTCATCCCATCCAGGACGCTCTTGAAGGGATCACTCACAGCCTTTGCTCCCTGGAGTTTGAGAATCACAGACCGCTATACAACTGGGTTGTTGATAACGTTTCTGTGCCCCACAAGCC
>JAZRZW010000012.1:0-1801 GCA_045601585.1 Faecousia sp.
CATTCCCGCAAATTGCCCACACTACATATACAGCGAGCAGGAGGCCTTTTGGGAGTTTATGCTGATAAGCTCTACAAAAATGCTGCTGGAGCTGTTCCCAAACAGCAAAAAGGTTCATGAAGAAAAGCTGGCCATGGTAAATCAGCGGGCCATTTTCCTTAATAGTGAAAATAGCTCCGAGCTTGCTACCATAGTGCGGGAAATACTCTGTGAGATGAAGCAGCAGGACGATTATCACAGAGATGTGGTGCATGATCTGGTCAAGATCCTCATGCTTCGTCTTCTGCGAATAAACGAAGAGGGTATAGCCGAAAGTCCGATGGAGACAATCAGCAGCCCGCAAATCCAGCCGGCTCTGTCGTATATACATGAAAACTTCAGTCATGAAATACGAGCGGATGAGCTGGCAAAACAATGCGGTCTCAGCGAGCCCCATTTCCGCCGGGTCTTCCGGGAACATGTCGACATGACGCCAATAGATTACCTCAATTTTGTACGGATACGCGAAGCCTGCAAGATGATGAACCAGAGCGACTGCCCGATGGACATCGTAGCGGCGGAGTGCGGTTTTTCATCCGTTTCCACCTTTACGCGTAATTTCAAAAAATTTCTCAACATTACACCATATCAATGGAAACTGCAGACAGAAAAGCACAGCAGCCGCCTTCGTGATTACAGTATCACCCTTCTCAAGAATTGGGGAAAGAAATAGCTGCCCCGTATTACCTGTACTTCCACCTCTCAACAATGTGTACAAAAACCACAATTCAATTTTATGCAGACTGACTTGCGGGTGAATATACAAGGTCGAAAATGCCGTTTTTTTAATCGCAAACAACGGCAAGCCGACCTCTTTACATGGTACAATTGCTTCAAGGTGTGAATTAAATACAGGGAACTTTGTTAGAAATGCACAGTTTATCTTTTAGGAATTCACGCACGAAAAATAACATTATATGGAGGCACAAACATGAAGAAACTCTTCGCAATGCTGCTTGTCCTGACCATGGTCTTCTCTCTCATGGCCATGTCCGGAAGCGCCTATGCAGACGATGCAAACAAGCTGACCGTCATGGCATGGGACGCAAACTTCAACATCCCCGCTCTGGAGGCTGCCGCAGCTGCCTATCAGAAGGTCAACCCTGATTTCGAGCTTGAGATCATCCAGCAGCCCGGTTCCACCGAGGTTGAGCAGGCCGTTACTCTGGCTGCTTCTTCCGGTGACCTGAGCACCCTGCCTGACATCACTCTCTTCCAGGATCACGCTATCCAAAAGTTCGTCCGTGACTATCCCGATGCATGGAACACCCTCGAGGGCGCAGACATCAACTGGGATGACTTCGGTGCAGAGAAGCTGAGCTACAGCACTTTCGACGGTGTCCACTACGGCGCACCTGTTGGCAACGGCACGGCAATCTTTGCATACCGTACCGATATCCTTGAGCAGTGCGGCTACACTGTTGAGGACGTGACCGGTATCACTTGGGATCGCTGGCTGGAGATCGGCCGCGAGGTCAAGGAAAAGACCGGCTTTGCCCTTCTCTCCATGGACCACAACGGCAACGACCTGCCCTACATGATGATGCAGGCTGAGGGTCTGACCCAGTTTGTCGATGGCAAGCCCGACTTCGCCAACGAGAGCCTCAAGAAGATCATTGAAGTTATCGTTCAGGGCGCACAGGATGGCTCCACCATCCTTGCAAACAACTGGCCTGAGTACACTGACTCCACCATCGTCGGCGATCAGGTCGCCGGCGTTATGAACGGCAACTGGATCATCCCCACCATCTCCCTCGTTGAG
>JAZRZW010000013.1:0-17523 GCA_045601585.1 Faecousia sp.
GTCAGGACTTCCTTAGTGCCATCGGAGTAAACCACGGAAACAACCAGGCCGGTGGTATCCAGCTCGTCGCCAATCTCGTACTCGGTCTTGGTGGGAGCGGTGGTGATTTCGATGCCGGTGATGGTATTGCGCTCAGCGGGAGTTGCATCGGAGAAGGCTCTCAGCTCGGGAGTGCCATCCTCTGCTACGACCCAAACATTGTCGAAGTCTAAGCCGGAAGCGGTATTGTATGCTGCGCTGCCAACAAAGTTAGCTCTGTCGGTCACCACAGGAGTGCCGGTGTAGGAGGTTGCGGGTCTGTAGGTAACCACGCTATAGGTCTCGGTTGCTGCGTATGCGTTCTCGAAGAAGGTGTAGTTGGCGCCGTTGTAGGAGCCGATACCCAGCAGAGAACCAACATAGGTGGCAGCATTGGCGGAACCTGCTGCGATGACGGAGCCGATACTCAAGGAATTCTTAATGTAAACCTTTACGCTGCCGCCGGCGCCGCCCATCAGACCACCAACATAATTGGTAGCGGTGGAAGTAGCGTGGGCTGCATTCACAGTACCGGTGAACAGGCAGTTCTCAAAGGTAACTACCAGGCCGGACACATTGTTGGTGTTGCCCAGGATGCCGCCGATACGAGCGGTCCACATTGCATTGTGAATCGTGCCATCCATCCAGACCTTCTTGAAGGTGACGGCATTGGCGCCGGCAGTAACACCAACAATACCGGTATCGGTACTACCGGAAATGGTAACATCCTTTGCGATCTTTACATTTTCAACCGTGATGCCGGATGCCTGGCCAGCCAGGATACCGAAACTACCGGAACCTGCAGTAGAGAGGAAATAGGAGTTTTCGATAATCAGATTCTTGAAGGTTGCATTTTCCACAGTAGCAAACATACCGGTTACTACATTGCCGGTAGTATTTTTCACGTAGACACCGGAGAGGGTGTGACCCTGACCGTCGAAGGTGCCCTTGAAGGAGGGGATGGGTTTCCAGGAATTAGCAGGTGCGGTGGTGCCCCAGGTGGAAGCATCGCCATTGTTCAGAGCAATGTCTGCACCCAGCTTCACGGTCTTACCGCTGAAGTCGTAGGTCTGAGCAATGTCCATGAAGGCATTGAGCTGACCAAGAGTACTCAGGGTGTAGACAGCTGCGGAAGGATCGTACCAGGAACGATCGTAGGTGTCGTACATGTTTCTGGGAACATCGTTGTCGCGGGTCTGCCACTTGGTGCCGTTGAAGAAGGTTGCCAGAGCAGTCTTAGCGGCATCGCCCTTAATGGCTGCCACATCCACTGCGGTTGCTGCGCAGGTTGCGCCGCCGCCACCCTTAATATTGGTGTGGGTCTGAGTGGTGCCATAAACATTGTAGTATCTACTCTTGTTGCCACCGGGGTTCTGACCCACAACGGAGCCAGCAACACCTGCGGTAACGCTGGTCATATTACCGGCAGACAGGCATCTGGTCATCTGAATATCAGTGTTCCAGTTGCCCATACCGACAATACCGCCGTTGTAGCCGCCGCCTGCGCCGGTAATGGTACCGGTAAAGAGACAGTCTGTAATTGTGTGAACAGCAGCGCTGTTGCAGAAACCGATGATACCGCCGCCTCTGGTTGCGCTATTGGCAACGATGGTGCCGTCGAACCAGCAGTCAGTCACAACGCTTGTGCCGCTGGTAACAGAAGCCACGATACCTGCGTTGGTCTTGGAGTTGAAAATTGCATCGGTATAGACGCCGGAAACCGTTGCGCTCTGCAGACGGGAAACAACGCCAGTACCGGAATAAGTAGTATCGGTGCTGTTACAGGTGAAGTAAGAATTGAGGATCTTGACATTCTTCACAACACCAGGGCTGTAAAGTCTTGCCACGAATGCGGAATAGTTCTGATCCACACAGTACAGACCGGAAACGGAGTGGCCCTGGCCATCGAAGGTGCCCAGGAAGCCGTTGGCGCTGTCGCCGATGGGTTTCCATGCCTTGATGTTTTCAGGAGGATTGGTTGCCCATTCGCTGGCGTCGCCTTCGTTCCAGACGATGTCGCAAGCCAGCTTCACGGTCTGACCCTTAAAGGTATTGGTCTGGGACAGAGTGACAAAGCCCTTGAACTGGCTCAGGTCAGTCAGAACGAACTCAGTGTCGGTAGTGTTGTACCAGGAGGTGTCCTCCAGAACAGGTGTAGGCTCTGCTACATAGATCAGCTCGGGAGTCTTGCCTTCTACAGTCTTCCAGATGTTCTCGTAATCCAGGCCGGGCGCGTTGGTCTTAGCCAGCTCGCCCAGCAGATTTGCCTTAGCGACCAGACCGGGAGTACCGGTGTACTCGCTTTCGCTTCTGGCAATGGCAACGCTCCAGGTCTCGGTTGCTGCGTAAACATTGTCAAAGTAGGTGTAGGCAGCGCCTCTCCAGGAGCTGACACCAATCAGAGAACCGATATAGTCGTTGGCATTAGACTCGCTTGCCACGGTAACCGTACCAACGCTCAGGGAATTCTTGACATAAATGGTAACATCTGCAGCAGTACCGCCCACGAAGCCGCCAACATAGTTGGATGCGGTGGAAGTGGTATGCGCTTGATTCACAACACCGGTGAACAGACAGCCGTCAATGGTGATCGCCAGGTTTGCCACATTGGTGACAGTGCCAAGCAGGCCGCCGATACGGGCAGTCCACATAGCATTCTTGACGGTACCGTCCATCCAAACATTCTTGAAGTTGATCGCATTGGCGCCGGCGGTGATACCGACGATACCGGTGTTGGTGCTACCGGTAACGGTAGCATCATTTGCGACCTTAATGTTTTCAATGGTAACGCCGGAAGCTTCACCCACCAGAATACCGTGGCTGCCGGAGCCTGCGGTGGAGATCTGGCAGGAGTTTTCAATGATCAGGTTCTTGATGGTAGCGTTTTCTACCTTAGCGAAGAAGCCGATGTTTTGATTGCCGGCATCGTTCACATAGAACAGACCGGAAATGGTATGGCCCTGGCCGTCAAAGGTGCCCTTGAACTGGGGAATGGGTCTCCAGTAGTTGGCAGGACCTCTGGTCTCCCAACCTGCAGCATCGCCCTCATTGAGGACAATGTCGGCACCCAGCTTAATGGTCTTGCCGGCAAAGTCATAGGTCTTTGCCAGAGTGGACAGGCCCTTGAGCTGAGCGGCAGTGGTCAGAACGAACTCGGTTTCGTTGTCGTTGTACCACAGAATGTCTTCGCTATTGGGGTCATCGATGGGAGCCAAGGCTACTCTGCCAGCATACTTTTCTAACAGGTAGTTACATACCTGGAGAACAATGTCCTGCTGCTCCATACGATCGGAGGTGAAGGGATCAACGCCTTCCAGTGCGGGGCCGGTGTAGGTGGTGCGGATACGCTGAGAGCCGTCAGTCTCCAGGGTGAAGTCACCGTTGAAGCCGGCCATCTTCAAAGCACGCAGCACTCTGTCGTTATCCAAGCTACCGTAATAGGGGATCAGATGGATATCGCCGCCGCCAGTGTTGTCGTTGTAGTGGAGTGCCTTCAGGGCATCGCCCAGAGCAAGAATGTCCAGGAACTGGTCGCCTTCGCAGTTTGCGTGGCCGGTATCCCAGCACACAGCAAAGCTCTCGCAACCGGTTTCTTCCCGAACCAACTTGACAAACTCACGGGTTTCAGCACCGTTGACAAAGAACCAGTTGGTGCCGGTAACATTCTTCAGGGTGCTGTTCTCGCAAAGAACATTCACGTTATGCTCTTCGCCGTAGGGGACGATCTTTGCATAACCGGCAAGGTTCTTTTCGAAGCAGTTTTCCTTGGTGGTGCCCACAGTGGCATGGACGACCAGGTCATCAATGCCCAGCATCTCACAGACCTCGATGCTGCGCTTATTGACGTTAACCCATTCGTCGGAACCGAAGGGTGCATATCCGGGAGAGTGGGCTTGACGGAATTCAACGCCCAGCTCCTCAGCAAGGTCCTGCAGATCGTAAACGATCTCCTCCCAGCCTTCCTGCATCAGTTCGCTGTTCTCGCCGGTTTCTCTCAGGGCATAGAGGCTCAGGTCGATATACTTAAAGCCTGCTTCTGCCAGAGCGCGGATAGACAGCTTCGTTGCCTCGGACCAAACATATTCGTCCTTATACATGCTGAGGGTGTCGCCGTTGGTGCAGACCAGATCCAGATCTGCATCCAGAAGATTTGCGGCGAAGGTCAGGTTGGACAGGGTCAGGTATGCTGCAGCGCCGCCGCCTGCCCAGCTGTCGCTGTTGAGCAGGGCAACCTTCAGACCGTCTTCCAGGACGATGTCTGGGTACAGCTTATCCAGACGGATAGTGATACGGGTGCCAGCTGCAATATACAGCTTGTCGCCGTCGACCTTAGCCACCTTGTTCTCGTGGTCTACCACATAGTCGGGAGCTGTGGGAGCATCCAGGACTATGTAGGCGGGTGCGGTGTCGGTGCCGTAGCCGACCATGGTGGGGGTGAAGGTCATTTCGTTCATACCCAGCAGAAGCAGCTTTTCCACGGCGCTGGTCTTCAGCATAAAGCCGGAGACGCCGCTGGACTGCTGTGCCAGGATCTTCACACTGCTTGCGTCGGGGGCAGATACGCCACCGAATTTGCCGTTTGCATAGCTGGCATAGCTATCTGCATCGGCCATTACGCCATGAGCAGTTACGCCGTCTTCACTGACAGCGGCTACCTGGGCAGCATTTGCATCGGCGGAAGCATCGCCGGTGCCCGTTGCCGCCAAAGACTTCAGCGGCAAGAGGGATGCTGTCATGACGATTGCCAGAGCAATCGCCAAAATGCGTTTGATTCTTACCATATTTTTCCTCCTTAGTAATAATTTCTTTTGGTTTTGCCTAATTATTATATACTATGATGTTATATTTTTCAAGAAAAACTCTCTGCATTTAGTGCAACTAACCATTTTTTGCAGTTGTTACCGACAATAAGCAAATGCCTTCCCCTTTTTCTTTCCTATGCTCTTTACTCTGGCTGGCAGATTCGGTCTGCTCCAAAGCGCTTCGTGCACAACCATTTTGCACATTTAAGCCCCATTTACAGGCATCATCCCTGCACCCTCTTGTTCGGGTATTTTATCAATCGTAAATTCCAATGTTAAATTTCACCTCTTTCGTTTTTCCGATTTTTATGGTATATTGTTGGGGTTATTTGATCGTTTCCTTTAGGAGGTTTATTATGAGCAAAAAAGTTCGTTGGATCACAGAGACGGCGGTCATGCTGGCTCTGCTGATCTGTCTGCAGGCTGTCACAAAGCCTATGAGTCAGCTGGTCACCGGCTCCTGCGTCAACGCAGTGCTGGCGGTGAGCGTATTGCTGGCGGGATTATATTGCGGCATCACCGTGGCACTGCTGAGCCCCATCTTTGCTTTCCTGCTGGGCATTGCCCCCAACTTTATCACCGTTGCCCCCATTATGGTGGCCAATGTTTGCTTCGTGGTGGTGCTGTGGCTGATTGCAGGAAAGGGTCGTGGCCCCATATGGCGTCAGCCTGTAGCACTGGTTGCCGCTGCCGGTGCCAAATTTGGTGTGCTCTACCTGCTGGTGGTAGAATTGATTTGCGGCATTGCCTCCGGCGCACTGATGGGCAAGAAATTGGGAAATGTGGTGCTGCTGGCACCTCCTATGGTAAAAAAATTGCCGGCAATGTTTACCTGGCCCCAGCTGTTCACCGCCCTCATCGGCGGTGCTGTGGCCCTGCTCATCGTCCCCTCCCTCCGCAAAGCCCTGAGAAAGCAATAAAAAAGGCACCCTCGGGCGGAGCACCACAACCGGTCTGCGGACCGGTTTCACAGTGACCGGCATCGGATGATTGCCGTGGGTGGCGTGAGGTGCTTAATTTGCAGATAAAAGTTGTTAAAATTGGCGCATCCATAGGAAAGGATTGGGTTTATGAAGCGTTTGTTTGCCATTTTCTTGAGCATTGTGATGCTGGCTACTTTGGGCGCCGGCTGTAAGAAAAAAGAGGAAGAAAAGGACGATAAATATGCCGAAGGCGGTATGAAGATCGCTACCACCACCGGCGACTTTGCTTCCTACACCAACGACCTGAAAAAGCGTATCGACTATCTGGCCGAGTCCGGCTTCCGCTATGCTGACCTGAGTCTCTACAATAATGCGGACATGGAACCCTTTATGGTGGAAAACTGGAAAGCCTACGCAAAAGAAATCAAGGACTACGCTGCCGGCAAGGGCATCACTTTTGTGCAGGCGCACGCCATTGGCGGTAATCCCTTCAAGGACGATGCTACCTACCAGGATATCGTGAAAAAAACCATTCGCGGCATCGAGATCTGCAAGGAATTGGGCATTGCTAACATCGTTGTCCACCCCGGCAACAGCTCACAGATGGACAAGGACGCCTACTTTGAAGCCAACAAGAAATTCTACTCCGAATTTATCCCCACCATGGAATCCACCGGCGTGAATGTTCTGGTGGAGAACAGCTCCCAGACCATGATCGGTCACTACTGCAGCGACACCGGCCGGGATCTGCGGGAATTTTTGGAGTTTGTGAACCATCCTCAACTCAAAGCCTGCTGGGACACCGGCCACGCCAACATTGAGGGCGGCCAGTACTACGAGCTGCTGGACATCGGCGGTGATCTGCTGGCCGGCATCCACATCTCCGACAACCTGGGCCAAGAGGACAACCACATGATGCCCTATCAGGGCACCGTCAATTTCGATGAAGTGATGACCGCTCTGGTGGAGATCGGGTACGACGGCGCATTCACCTTCGAATGCGACAGCAACCTGATCTACGGCAAGAGTTGGCTCAACTCCAGAAAGGATTTCGACAAGTCTCTGAAGCTGTATAATCCTCCTATTGAGGTAAAAATCAGCACTGAAAAGACCATGCTCCAGATCGGCGAGTACATGCTCACCCAATACGAGATTCCCCTGGGCTAAAGGAACAAAAACACCTCCTTAGTGCATTGCACAAAGGAGGTGTTTTATTACATTTGGGAGATGCGCAGGATGCGCTCATAGCAGGTTTTCAGGTATTCCTCCCGGCTGAGTGCCTGGTATTGGGGTCTGTGCTGGAACAATTCCAGCATCAGGGTGCCGGTATAGCCGTACTCATCCAGTTTGCGCATCATTTTCTCATAATCGTATGTACCGTCAAAAGGCAGCAGATGGATATCCGGGTTGCCGGTTCTGTCCTCCAGAGGCCGACTGAGATTGTCGTGGATATGGGTGCAACCAATGCGGGTCGTGAAGATATCCGGCCAGCAGACAGTCTTGGTGTAGCAATGCTCGTGACCGCAGTCATAGCAGAAAGCCACCGCGTCGTTGTCGTAATAAATCTCCGCAAAATAAGCCAGATTGCCTACCACCCGCAGGTTTTCAAATGCCAACACCACACCCTTTTCCTTGGCGTGCTGCACAAGCCGGTCAAATCGGGAAAGACCCAACTCGGTGAAAGGAGGCTTCCAGGTGGAGGACAAGTGGAGGACCACCATAGGGATCCTATTTTCCGCTGCAGAATCGATGGTCTGCAGCATCACATGGAAAATATCAGGATCCTCCCGGGCCGTCCACATCTCATTGATATTATCAAAAGGCGCGTGGATAAACTCCAGCCCAAGGCCCAGCGCATCCGCCTTTTCTTTCAGAGCCTTCACCGGCTCCGGCTGCCAGGCCGCAATGAAAGTGCTGTCAAAACCTGCCTCCTTGATGAGAGGCAGTGCATCCAGCTCGGAAACACCGTGGAGACAGTGGGCGCAAATGCCCAACTTTCTTTTCATATCAGTTCTCCATTTTCTCCAGAGCTTCCTTCACAAAGAAGCTACCACCAATGGCAGCAATCTTATCGAAAGCCAGGAATTCATCGATATTGCTTCTGTCCACACCGCCGGTGGGGATGAACTTCACCTGGGGGAACGGTGCGGAAAGGGCCTTGAGCGCCTTCAGACCACCGTAGACATTGGCGGGGAAGAACTTAACAGTGGTAATGCCCAGCTCCAGAGCCTGCATGATCTCGGTGGGGGTGACGCAGCCGGGATAATAAGGAATGTTATTGTCCTTACAAATTTCTGCCACAGCCACACTCAGGCCGGGAGACACGATAAACTGGGCGCCGGCAGCCAGGGCGGCACGGCACTGTTCGGCATTGATCACGGTGCCGGCACCGATGCTCATTTCGGGATAGTGCTTGCAGGCATACCGGATGGCTTCTGCAGCGCAGGCGGTGCGGAAGGTGATCTCCGCAGTGTTGATGCCATTATTCTTCAGAGCGGTGAGGATCTTGTCGGTCTCAGGCAGCTCTTTGATCACAACTACAGGTACAAATTTTTCCATATTTTCCACCTCTTACACGCCGGAGTAGGCAGCAAAACCGCAGTCGATGGGCAGCACCACGCCGGTGATGGCGGAAGCAGCCTTATCGTCAGTGAGGAAAAATACGCCGCCCAGCAGTTCTGCAGAATCAACAAAACGGCCCATAGGCGTGCCATTGAGGATCTTGGCGGAACGGGCGGTGGGGGTACCGTCCTCGTTGAACAGCAGCGCGCGGTTCTGGTTGGAGACCAGGAAGCCGGGGGCAATAGCGTTACAACGGATACCGGTGCCGGCAAAGTGAGTTGCCAGCCACTGGGTAAAGTTGGAGATGCCTGCCTTGGCAGCAGAGTATGCGGGGATCTTGGTCAGGGGGATATAGGCGTTCATAGAAGAGATGTTCAGGATGTTGCCGGACTTGCGGGCCACCATATCCTTTGCGAAGGTCTGGGTGGGCAGGAGCGTACCCTGGAAATTCAGCTTGAACACAAAATCCACGCCGTTGGGATCCAGGTCGAAGAAGGACTTGCCGCCCTCCTTTGCCTCGTGCTGATACTCGTTGTCGCAGGTGGCGCGGGGATTGTTGCCGCCGGCACCGTTGACCAGGATATCACAGGGGCCCAGATCCCGGAGCACTGCCTGGTGGACTTCCTCCAGAGCCTCTGCATCCAGGACATTTGCCTTATAGCCAACGCAGGTAAAGCCTTCAGCAGTGAGCTCGTCAGACAGCTTCTTTACAGCTTCTTCGTTCAGGTCCAGGGCTGCAACTTTTGCGCCGGCCTGTGCATAGGCCCGGGCCATATCGCCACACAGAACGCCGCCGGCGCCGGTGACGACGACTACCTTACCGGTAAAATCTACATTCAGGGGAAGATTCATCATTGTTCGTTACCTCCAATATAAATGGTGTCATTGCGAAGGGGCGCAGCCGACGGGGCAATCTCCCCGCTGTTCGAGGGGATTCCCCCGGACAGCCCTGCTGCCCTCGGAATGACTGAGTGTTTTATTTTCCGGAGAGCTTGTCCAGCATATCCCACACGCCCAACATATACATAATACCCAGAGCGCGGTCATATAAACCGTAACCGGGACGGACATTGCCGGGGCCTTCGTCCCACAGATGACGGCCGTGGTCGGGGCGGATGTAGCCCTCGAAGCCGCAATCGTGATAGGCCTTCAGGATCTCCAGAAAGCCGGTGTCGCCATCGCAATCCCGGTGGGATGCCTCGGAAAAGTCGCCATTTTCAAAATGCTTGACATTACGGATGTGGGCAAAAGCGATCCGGTCGCAGTGCTTACGGACAATCTCTGCCACATCATTATTGGGGTCTGCATTGAGACTGCCGGAGCAGAGGGTCAGGCAGTTGTAGGGGTTATCCACCATCTTCAGGAAGCGGTCGATATTGGGCTCGTTGATCAGCAGACGGGGCAGACCGAAGATATCCCAGGGGGGATCGTCCATATGGATGGCCATCTTCACATCGCATTGCTCACAGGTGGGCATAATGGCTTCCAGGAAGTATTTCAGGTTGGCCCAGAGGGTCTCGTGATCCACATGGGCATACTCCTTAAACAGCTGATCCAGCTTTGCCATACGCTCCGGCTCCCAGCCGGGGAAGGACATATTATACTTCTCGGTGAAGTCCAGGATGTACTTTGCCATAGCGTTGTAGTCGTCCTGGATCATACCCTTTTCGTAGAACAGGGCCGTGGAGCCGTCGCCTATCTCATGGAAGAGATTGCTGCGGGTCCAGTCGAAAATAGGCATAAAGTTGTAGCAGATTACCTTGACGCCGTACTTCGCCAGGTTGCGGATGGTGATCTTGTAGTTTTCAATGTACGCATCCCGAGTGGGCTTGCCGATCTTGATGTCATCGTGAACATTGACGGATTCCACCACATCGATACCGAAGCCGTACTCGTCCAGCTGACGCTTGACCTCTGCGATCTCCTCCTCATACCAGATCTCACCGGGCATTTTGTGATGCAGAGCCCAGACGATGCTGGTGACGCCGGGGATCTGCTTAATATCGGAGAGCTTAATTTTGTCGTTGCCTTCGCCGTACCAGCGGAAGCCCATTTGCATTGGCATATCTTTTTCCTCCTATATGTTAAAATAGCGTTTTGCGTTTTTATAGCAGATGCCGGAGACGATCTGCCGGAGTGTCATTTCATCGTTGGGGTACTCGCCGTTGTCCACCCAAGTGCCAATGAGGTTGCACAGAATTCTGCGGAAATACTCGTGGCGGGTGTAGGAGAGGAAACTCCGGGAGTCGGTGAGCATACCGATAAAGTTGCCTAAAAGGCTGAGGTTGGCAAGGCTTGTCAGCTGCTCCTGCATTCCGGTCTTATTGTCGTTAAACCACCAGGCGCTGCCGTGCTGGATCTTTCCGGGAACTTCGCCCTGGAAGGCACCGATCAGGGTGTCGATAAAAGTATTGTCGCCGGCATCCAGACTGTAGATCACTGTCTTAGGCAGTGCGTTTGCGGCATAGAGGGTATCCATCAGCTTTGCAAGGGCAGCGCTGCCGTTATGGGGACCGATGCAGTCAAAGCCGGTGTCCGGACCCAAAGCCCCCAGCATTGCGGAATTGGGATTACGCAGGCAATTATAATGAAGCTGCAGCACCCAGCCTTTTTCGTGATAGCACTTAGCGCAGAAGACCAGCAGGTCGGTTTTCAGCACCTCCACCTCATCGGTGGTGAGGGTGTTGCCGGCCAGAGCTTTTGCCATAGCCCCTTCCGCATCCCCCAGACGGAACACCATATAATCCAGGCCGTGGTCGCTGGCGCGGCAGCCGCAGGTATCAAAGTAATCGATGCGGTTATGAAGTGCCTGCTTCAGAGAAGCCAGGTCGGTAATTTTTACATTGGCAACCCGGGACAGCTGCCCCAGGTAGGTCTTCCAATCGCCTTTTTCTGCATTGAGGGCTTTATCCGGACGGAAAGTGGGTGCCACCAAAGTAGAAAAAGTAGCGTCCGCCTTCAGCTTTTGATGGTACTGCAGGTCATCAATGGGATCATCGGTGGTACCGATCATTGCCACATTGCTCTTTGCAATCAGGCCCCGGACGCCCATGTCAGGCTGAGCCAATTTCTCATTGGTAAGATTCCAGACAGTCTCGGCAGTTTCCCCATTGAGCACGCCCTCATAGCCGAAATAGTTTTTCAGCTCCAGGTGACACCAGTGATACATAGGGTTGCCGATGGCCTTGGGCAGAGTCTCGGCAAATTTCTGGAATTTCTCCCGGTCGGGAGCTGCGCCGGTGATATAATACTCATCCACGCCATTGCTGCGCATCAGACGCCACTTATAATGGTCACCCCCCAGCCAAACCTGGGTGATATTTTCAAAGTGCCGATCCTCGAAGATCTCTTTGGGGTTGACATGACAATGGTAGTCAATGATAGGCAATGTCTTTGCGGTGGTGTGATAAAGCTGCTTTGCGGTATCGCTTTGAAGCAGAAAATCATCGCACAAAAAGCTCTTCATAAAATGCCTCCTGTTGGCATAATTTTTCATTGTTATTATACCCTCTTTTTGGGCAAAATTGCAAGACACAAAACGACCCAAGTGTGACACTGCCCTACAAAAAATAAACACCGGTTTTTGCGCAAATTTCACAAAACTGGTGTTATTTCGTAATTAACGGATGGGTTAGCATAGAGATGACCATCCTGGACATTTCCTTGGCCGGAACACGGAATTTCTGACTGTGCCAATGTAAGATTACCGACAGCAGACCGCTGACAGCAAAAGCCATGGCGATCTCCTGCATTTCCGGCTCCAATTTTTTGAGTTGGCGGGGCATATGTCCCTCTCCTATCGCAAAGCTGTTTGCCCGCTGCAGTAAAATGCCACTGAGGCCGCTGTTGGACAGCGCATCCAAAAGATCCCGTTTTTCATACCAAAAGCCAAAAAATCGCTCTAAATCGATGAAGCCATCTCCTCTGGACATGCCGCCACCAAACTCCGGAGCGAAAAAATCGCTCATACAATGGTCGATCAGTGCATAGAGGGCCCCATCCTTGCTGTCAAAGTAGCGATAGAAGGATTTGCGGGGAATCTGCATGGTCTGGCACAGATCGCTGACCGTAATCTCCTCATAGCGACGCTTGCACATCAGCTGTAGCAGTGCATTC
The DNA here is from genome assembly GCA_045601585.1 of Faecousia sp. GTDB lineage: Bacteria > Bacillota > Clostridia > Oscillospirales > Oscillospiraceae > Faecousia. Next base: position 12,422 of record JAZRZW010000013.1, read on the forward strand.
TCCATTTCCCGCTGACGACGGGTGGACTGCTCGGTGCGGCAGATTTTATACACAGGGGCGCCTCCTCTCCTTCTTTCTATTTACAAGTATAGCACAAAATTCCAGATTAGCAATCATTCTTGTGAAAAATCGCCAAAAGTTGCGAAAATAAATTTCACCTTGGTGTCACAAAAGTGTCATTTTGTGTCTGTTAAATTTACACAGAATATTTTATAATGTTTATGACCGTGTGGGTATGCCCACACAAACTAAGGAGGATTCAACTATGGCTAAAAAGCAAACCGCATTAGACCCCAACGGCCGCCGCCCATTTGGTATGCTGGATAAGATTGCATACGCTGCCGGTGATCTGGGTTGTAACATGAGCTTTGCCCTGAAAGGCACTGTTCAAACATTCTGGCTGGTTTATATGATGATGGAGACCGGCCTACTCTCTGCACTGCTGCTGGTGGTTCAGATTTGGGACGCAATCAACGACCCGATGATTGGTTCTATGATCGACGCAGACCGCAGGAAGTACAAAATGGGCAAATTCAAGACCTACATTCTTATTGGCGCATGTGGACTTTTGGTTGGCGGTGCTGCAGTATTCCTGCCCTTCCCCAACGCTTCCAAGCTCGTTAAAGCCATTCTGTTCATTCTTGGTTACATCATCTGGGATGCATTCTACACCATCGCAAATGTTCCTTACGGATCTATGCTGTCCCTGGTGACCGAAGCTGCCGGCGAGCGCGCACAGCTCTCCACCTGGCGTTCCATCGGGTCTATGATCGGTAACCTGCTGCCCGGCATCATCCTGCCTATGCTGATCTGGAAGAAGGAAGTCAACGCCGACGGCACCCCCATGATCAACCCCGAAACCGGCGTTCAAGTCGAGACTCTTCTGGGCGACCGCGTATTTATCGCTGCCCTCATTATGGGCATTCTGGGTTTCCTGTGCTTCCTGTTTATGATCAAGAAGATCACCATCCGTGTGGATGAAAATTCCGTAAAAACCAACGAAAACGAAAAGTTTAATGTATTAAGCGCATTTGGCAACTTTATGAAGAACCGCCCCGCTGTTGGCGCCACTATGGCTGCTATGGGTATGTTCCTGGGTATGAATGCTGCCACCACCGCTGTTACCATTATGTTTGCCACCTACTTCGGCATGGCATCCCTTTCCGGCCTTGTCCAACTGATCGGTTTTGTTCCCATGCTGTTCTTTATGCCCTTCATCAAGAAGATCGTTAACAAGTTTGGCAAGAAGGAATCCTCTGTTGCCGGCACCATTGTTTCCCTGGTTGGCGGTCTGATTATGCTGGTATTTCCCCTGATTCCCAATAAGAGCATTTCCCTGGTCGTATACCTGATCGGTCTGGTTCTCTTCGGTCTGGGTATGGGCGTTTACACCTGCGTATCCTGGGCACTGATGGCAGATGCCATTGACTACAACGAGTGGAAAACCGGTAAGCGCGAAGAAGGCACTGTCTACTCTCTGCACTCCTTCTTCCGCAAGTTGGCTCAGGGTGTTGGCCCCTCCATCGTTCTGCTGATTATGGGTGCTCTGGGTTATATCTCTGACCTGGGTACCGCAGGTCAGTCTGCAACCACCTCCTACAATATGTGCTGGCTGGTAGCAGGCTTATATATGTTCAGTGCTATTGTTCAGTTTGTCGGTCTGGGTGTCGTATACAACCTGGACAAAAAGACTATGGCCCGTATGAACCAGGACCTCGTTACCATCCGTTCTCAAAAGTAATCTGCTTATCACCCTGCCGAAAAAACGGCAGGGTGATATTTCCAAAATATCTACACATTTAAAATAATTTATGCTATAATATCCCTATTCCAAACAGGAGGTTCTCTCTATGAGACAAATTGTTAATCTGAACCCCAAATGGTCCTTCGCAAAGCAGATCGAAGGTGCTGAGGCCGCTTGGGAAACCGTGGATCTGCCCCATTCCTGGAACGCTGTTGACGGTCAGGACGGCGGCAATGACTACTTCCGCGGTACTGCACACTACACCAAAACGATCGTAAAGGCAGACCTGCCCAAGGCTGATCGCTACTATCTGGAGATCCGAGGCGCCAACTCCTCTGCCGATGTGCTGGTAGACGGCAAGAAGCTTGCCCACCATGACGGCGGCTACTCCACCTGGAGAGTGGATCTGACCGAGGCTCTGAAAGACGAAAGCCAGCTGCTGATTGCCGTGGACAATGCTGCCAACGAGCATGTCTACCCCCAGATGGCTGACTTTACCTTCTACGGCGGTATCTACCGTGATGTGAACCTGATCTGCGTCAGTGACAGCCATTTTGACCTGGACTACTACGGCGGCCCCGGCATCATGGTCACTCCCACCGTTAACGGCTCCAATGCCGATGTGGCTGTGGAAGTTTTCCTGACCAACCCCAAGGAAGGCCAGACCGTTAAGTACACCATCTACGACAAGGATGAAAAAGAGCTCTACACCGTAGAGTCCGGCGACACCAAGGCAACCTTCACCATCGAGAATGTCCATCTGTGGCACGGCCGCAAGGATCCCTATCTGTACTGCTGCGAAGCAGAGCTGATGGAAAACGGCGAGGTGATCGACAATGTCTGCACCCGCTTCGGCTGCCGCACCTTTAAGATCGATCCCGACAACGGCTTTATCCTCAACGGCGAAGAGTACCCCCTGCGGGGCGTTTCCCGCCACCAGGACCGCTGGGGCGTCGGCAACGCACTGCTGCCCGAGCATCACGAAGAGGATATGGACCTCATTTGCGAAGTTGGCTGCACCACCATTCGCCTTGGCCACTATCAGCACGATCAGTATTTCTATGATCTGTGTGATGAGCGGGGTTTGGTGATCTGGGCTGAGATCCCCTATATCTCCAAGCATATGCCCGATGGCCGGGAAAACACCATCTCCCAGATGAAGGAACTGATCGTGCAGAACTACAACCACCCCTCCATCGTGGTTTGGGGCCTTTCCAACGAGATTTCCATCGGCGGTTCTGATGATGACCTGCTGGAGAATCACCGGATCCTGAACGATCTGTGCCATGAAATGGACAAGACCCGCCTGACCACCATCGCTGCCGTTTCTATGTGCAAGATGGAGGATCCCTATCTGCAGATTCCCGATGTGGTGTCCTACAACCACTATTTCGGCTGGTATGGTGGCGACACCTCCATGACCGGCCCCTGGTTTGACAAGTTCCACGCTATGCATCCCAGCATTCCCATCGGCTGCTCCGAGTACGGCTGCGAGGCGCTGAACTGGCACACCTCCGACCCCCATCAGGGCGACTACACCGAAGAATATCAGGCCTACTACCACGAGGAACTGATCCGTCAGCTCTACACCCGCAAATACATGTGGGCAACCCATGTTTGGAATATGTTTGACTTTGGCGCCGATGCCCGTGCCGAAGGCGGTGAAAACGGCCAGAACCATAAGGGCCTCGTCACCTTTGACCGCAAGTACAAGAAGGACTCCTTCTACGCTTACAAAGCCTGGCTGTCCGACGATCCTTTTGTCCACATCACGTCCAAGCGGTATATCGACCGGGTGGAAGATGTAACGAAGGTGACCGTGTATTCCAATCAGCCGGAAATGGAGCTGTTCGCCAACGGCATATCCCTGGGCAAAAAAACAGCTGATGATCATTTCTTCCGCTTTGAGGTGAAGAATGAGGGCGAAACCAGGCTGGAAGCCGTGGCCGGAAAATGCCGGGACGAAAGCCTGATCCGCAAGGTAGACACCTTCAACGAAGCATACCGCCTGGTGGAAAAGGGCGCCATTCTCAACTGGTTTGATATTGATATGCCCGAAGGCCGCCTCTCCCTCAACGACAAAATGAGCGATGTGCTGGCCACCTTCCGGGGCAAACTGATCTTTGCCGGTCTGGTCAAAAAGCTGATGGGCGGCAATAAAGACGGAAATAAAGGCGGCAAAAAGATGAAGGCCATGGGCTTTGAAGTGGGCCCGGAAATGATGGAAATGATGGGCGGTTTCACGGTGCTGCGCCTGTTCAGCCTGATGGGCGGCATGATGAATGTGCCCTTCACCAAAGAACAGCTGCTGGACCTGAACAAAAAACTGAACAAAATCCGCAAGCCCAAAGCAAAGAAATAACGGACTGCACTGCCTGTTGTGGATCACCGCAACAGGCAGTTTTCTGCAGATAAGAAAAGCCGGCAGAAAAACTGCCGGTTTTCATTCTTTGTCTCCTTTTGTCAGTGATGCTCAGAACAGCCAACCAAAGGGATCCTGTGTCCTGCAAGATTTCATTTCCGTTTGCCAGTCCCTGCCCGATCATTTGGCAGAATCGAAGTCCATTTCTTTCTCCCGCAAAGACTGCATGTACCGGTGCATGGTTTCGGCCACGATTTTACTGTGTGCCACGGCTTCCACCACCGTCCGGGGGCCGTTCACCACGTCACCGCCGGAGAAAATGCCGGGACGGGATGTGTTGCCGTATTCATCGGCCACCAGCAGGCCGCTTGCATCGGTCACCAGCCCCTCGGTTGACCGGACGATCACATTCTGAGGCCCCTGGCTGATGGAAACGATGACGCTGTCCGCTTCATAAAGCTTTTCCGTTCCCGGCACATCCGTGAAGCTGCCATCCGCATTCTGCACCACATCGCAGAAAATTACGCCCTCGTCCACGATTTCCACCGGCCGTTTATTGTATTCAAAGCTTACGCCTTCCAGCTTGGCATAGGTAAATTCATACTGGCTGGCCGCCACGTTGGGCGTGATGGAGAAACAGGTAAGGTATTCCACGCCATGACGCAGGGCGGTACGCGCCACATCCATGGCGGCATTGCCGGCGCCAATCACAATCACACGCTGTCCCAGCTTAAAGGAATCCGGGCTGTTGAGATAATTGATACCAAAGTGTACATGGCCCAGCGTTTCTCCCTTAATGTGCAGCGCATTGGGTTTCCACACGCCTGTGCCCACAAAAATGGCTTTGTAGCCGTCCCGGAATAAATCATCAATACCGATGGAACCACCGATATTCACATTGGGGCGTACCTTGATGCCTTTCATTTCAATGTGGCGGTACTGGATATCGTCCAGAATGGCCTTGGGTAAGCGAAAATCCGGAATGCCATAGCGGAG
>JAZRZW010000014.1:0-4715 GCA_045601585.1 Faecousia sp.
CGTGACGAAGCTCGCCACGGCGTTGCTCTGAAGGGTCTGCTGGAGCGCTACTTTCGCTAAGCAGGATAAACCTGCTACAGACCCGGCTGCGCTGCACCGGCTCAGCTACGGTCTTCATATCCTCACGGCCCGGGATGGGAAAGACAACGGCTGTATCGTCAACACCTGCTTCCAGGTGGCAAACGATCCTACCAAATTAGCCATTTCTGTCCAGGAGGGAAATCTGACCCGTGAGATCATCGAGAAAACCGGCGTGTTCAATGTAAGCACCCTGACCCAGGATGTGCCCTTTGAGACCATCCGCCATTTCGGTATGCAGACCGGCAGAGAGGTGGAGAAATTCGCCGATTTTGATGCCGTCAAGCGCAGCCATAACGGCCTTTACTATGTCACAGAAAACACCTGCGCTATGTTTAGCTGCAAGGTGCTGGAGAAAGTAAAGCTGGGCAGCCACACCATGTTCATCGGCGAGGTTACCGAGAGTAAGGTGTTGGGTAAAGGGGAACCTTGTACCTACGCCTACTATCACAAGGCCATCAAGCCTAAATTCTAACCGACGATTCTTTAACCGCCGGTCCCCAAGGCCGGGGACCGGCGGTATTTCTTCCAAAAATTTGGACATACTGATTACCAAAAAGGAGGAGCACACTATGAAATTTACTGCTATTGTGAGCGCGGCGCTTATCCTGACCCTTCTTGTCGGTTGTCAGAACGGCACAGTCCAAGAGACCCCGGCGCCCGGCGCAGAGAGCCCGTCAACGCAACAAGGTTCTGCACCCCCCTCCCAGCCGGACGCTCCCGTCTCCACAGATTCCACTACCATCACCAGGGAGCAGGCCACCCAGATTGCCCTGACCCACGCCGGTCTCACCGCCGATCAGGTACGGGGGCTAGAAACCGATGCCGATTGGGACAACGGCGAGCTTCACTATGAAGTGGAGTTCCATTCCGGTGGCTATGAGTACGACTACGAAATCAGCGCCGGCGGCGCCATCCTGCGTCACAACAAAGAATTCGACTGATTTTCTTACGCTTACCCCGATGGGACTTGCTCCCGTCGGGGTTTTGTTGTATACTAAAAGAAAAAGGAAAAGGAGCGCTTTTGATGCAATACCGTAAATTTGGAAACACCGGATTTCATATTTCCGCCCTGGGCTTTGGCTGTATGCGCCTGCCGGAGATCGAGCAGGAGGACGGCACCTGGGAAGTGGACCAGGAAAAGACCAACGAAATGCTGATGCGCGCCTATGAGCTGGGCGTCAATTATTTCGACACCGCGCTTTACTACTGCCACAAAAACAGTGAGATCGCCATCGGCAAAGCCTTAAAGCCCATCCGGGACAAGGTCTGTATCTCCACCAAATGCCCTCTGGATCTGGTGAACGAGCCGGCAGATTTTGAGAAGATCCTGGATCAGAGCCTGGAAAAGCTGGACACCGACTATGTGGATTTCTACCATTTCTGGGGCATCGACCGCAAAGAGTTCGACGAGAAGATCCTGGCTTTGGATCTGCTGACGGAAGCAAAGAAGCTGAAAGAAAAAGGTAAGATCCGCCACATTTCCTTTAGTTTCCACGACACCCCTGAGGCATTAAAGTACATCATCGACACCGCTCCGGAGCTGGAAAGCGTGCTTTTGCAGTACAACCTCCTGGACCGCAAAAACGAAGAAATGATCACCTATGCCCGAAAGAAAGGTCTGGGTGTGGTGGTGATGGGCCCTGTAGGCGGCGGCCGTCTGGCCTACCCCACTGATCTTGTAAAAACACTGGGCAACGAAAATCTGAACACCTACGAGCTGGCGCTGCGGTTTGTGCTGGGCAATCCCGATGTGTGCTGCGCCCTTTCCGGTATGCAGAATCCCACTATGGTGGAGCAGAACGCTGCGATTGCTTCCCTGCCTGAGCCTATGAGCCAGACCCAGTGGCGGCAGATCGGCCAGCAGCTGGAGCATCTGCAAAAATTTAGTGAGCTGTACTGCACCGGCTGCAACTATTGCCAGCCCTGCCCCCAGGGCATTGAGATCCCCAAGATCTTTCAGGCCTATACTTATCACAATGTCTACGGTCTTCACGAGCTGGCAAAGAACTCCTGGAAAAAATATCAGGAAAAGCCTGGCATCACATCGGATGCTTGCGTGGAATGCGGCCTTTGCGAAGAAAAATGCCCGCAAAAACTGGAAATCCGCCGTCTGCTGAAGATGGCCGAAAGCAAACTGGAGGCGCTGTAATGGTAAAGCTGACTTTTTCCACCACCGGCTGTTGGGACAACGCGGACGGCTTTGGCTGTGCCAGCCTGGGTCTGCCCGGTGTGTGCAGCAACGAGGAAAACTGCATTGTCGCTTTTGAAGAAGCGCTCAGAGGTGTTGTCCTCACCGGCACCTACGCCGAGATCCTGGAAAAGGCAAGCACCGTGGCTGAACCGGTATACGCCGCCATTGTGGTGTTCGGCAACGCCGGCGAGGAAAACGCATTCCTCGCCGATCTGCAAAAGATCCATTCCTGCCCAATGGTAGGTGGCGGCGCAGCCATCGACGGTGCAAGCGGCAGAGCAGGTCTGATTCCCGGAAACGGGCAGGCGGCAGTGCTGCTGATCACCGACGACCGGTACACTTATGAAGCGGTAACGGAAAATATCCACACAGAGATTATTAGCAAATGCGATCTTACCTTCTCTGACCCCCGGACACTGCTGACCATCAACGGTGAGGATGCAGAAAGCTACCTTGCCGGATATCGGGCCCGTTTTGGCTTAGGAGAAAACGATTTTGAGCATCTGACCCTTTCCGACCTGCGGAATGTGAACGCCCATCTCTCCCGGGGCGAGGGCGTGATCAAAAGTGGCAGAGATCTGCAGGAGCATATGTATCTGCGGTATGTCCGTCAGGAGACGGTCTACGAGAAGATGTCCGCCTTCTACGACGATGAGAACGCCATCGTATTCGGCTGCGCCGGTCTGTCCGGTCTGCTGGATCGGCCGTTGGCCCCTGCTGCCCTGGGTCTGTTTCTCTTCGGCGAGGTCTGCACAGTAGACGGTGTCGCCGAATTCGGCAACCTGATGCTCAGCAAACTGATTATCAAGAAAAACTAAAAAGCACCCTGACCGAACTATGGTCAGGGTGTTCTTTAGTTTTCAGTTTTTGTTTCGATCTTACCGTGTTCAGCTTCGTACTTTTCAACATCCTTGCGAATCAGCACTAAAATGTGGCGGTTAATCGAGCGTCCTTCATAATCAGACACCACATGCAGCTTTTCCAGCAACTCCTCTTCAATACGGACAGATATATGTTTTGCCATCATTTTCACCTCATAATGAATTTATTATGTATTCATTTTAGGTTCATTATGTGGTACAATGTTGCAAATGGGTTCAAAACGAACCCACTATTTTAGGAGGAACTATTATGGAAGATACCAATGTGGCCTACCGGAAAATATACTACCACCTGGCAGGTGCTGTGGAAACCGCCTTGCGAATTTTGATCGCCGCACAGCAAAACTGCGAGAATATTCTGCTGGAGAGCGACACGCCTTCTCCCCGGGTGAAGGTGCCCGAAGAAAACGTGGTTGAATGAGGAACGGTGAAACTTCACAATTACCTGCGCACCAACATATTGCTTACCCGAACTCCACCCTCCCCTCAGGGGAGGATTTTGCAGGTGCCCACCGGTCTCCTATAAGATCTATCGATGATGCTTAAAATCAATCCATTGCAATAAAAAAGAGAGTCCTTTGAGCGGACTCTCTTTTTTATTACTGCTTAATCTCTTCCATCACGAAGCACTCGAAAATGTCGCCTTCCTTGATGACGTTGAACTTGGCAATGGACATACCGCACTCATAGCCGGCGGTACCTTCCTTGGCAGCATCCTTGATGCGCTGCAGGGAGCCAACTTCGCCCTGATGGATCACGATATTATCACGCAGGACACGGACCTCTGCATTTCTTGCCACCTTGCCGTCCTTGACCATACAACCTGCAATGGTGCCGATGGCGGAGACCTTGTAGGTCATACGGACCTCGGCATGGCCGATGATGACTTCCTGGAACTTAGGTGCCAGCATGCCACGCATTGCAGACTCGATCTCGTCGATGGCATCGTAGATAACCCGGTAGAAACGCATATCCACGCCTGCTCTCTGGCCGGAAACCTGGGCAGCAGCATCGGGACGGACATTGAAGCCAACAATGATGGCACCTGCGGTGGAGGCCAGCAGGATGTCGCTCTCATTGATGGCGCCCACACCGGTGTGGATCACGCGGACACGGACCTCCTCGTTGGAGATCTTCTCCAGGGAAGCCTTCACAGCTTCGGCAGAACCCTGAACGTCAGCCTTGACGATCAGCGGCAGCTCCTTCATTTCGCCCTCCTGCATCTTGGCAAAGAGGTTATCCAGAGTGACCTTCTGCATAGCATTGGCTGCAGCATCCTTAATAGCCTGCTTACGCTGCTCCACCAGCTCTCTTGCCATACGCTCATCGGTAACGGCATTGAACTCGTCGCCGGGAGCGGGGACTTCTGCAAGGCCGGTGATCTCCACAGGCACGGAAGGACCTGCGGTCTTGACGGTGCGGCCCTTATCGTTCGTCATCACGCGGACACGGCCCACGGCAGTGCCGGCAATGATGATGTCACCCTGGTTCAGAGTGCCGTTCTGGATCAGCAAGGTAGCGATGGGGCCACGGGTCTTATCCAGACGGGCCTCGATCACAGT
>JAZRZW010000015.1:0-9378 GCA_045601585.1 Faecousia sp.
CGGTTCCGTTAGAACCGGGGGTGTTTTATTAGCCGTGAAGGCGCTTCTTTCTGGGAAGATCCGTCGGCTCAAAGCTCAGGGCTTTTCCCTGCTCCAGACCGGCAATTCCGTGAACCTTGTTCTCTCGCTCGCCGCGGCAAACACTACAATTACATTTGTTCTCGTAATGCTTCGGCTCTGTGTATGTGGTGATCACACCCTCAAAGTTGCGCAGAACCACCTTGTTGGGAGTCTGGCTCAGTACATAATTGGGCATCACCGGGATCTTACCGCCTCCGCCGGGAGCATCCACCACAAAAGTGGGAACACAGAAACCACTGGTATGGCCTCGCAGAGCCTCAATAATCTCAATACCCTTACTGACGGGAGTCCGGAAATGGGACAGACCCAAGCTCAGGTCGCAAACATAGATGTAGTAGGGACGCACACGGATCCGCACCAACTCATTGACCAGCTCCTTCATCACATGGACACAATCATTGACGCCTGCCAGCAGCACGCTCTGGTTGCCCAGAGGGATACCGGCATCGGCCAGTCTTGCACAAGCAGCGGCAGACTCAGGAGTAATCTCATTGGGGTGATTGAAATGCACATTGACCCAGATAGGATGATATTTTTTAAGCATATCACACAGATCCTGAGTCACTCTCTGAGGCATAACCACAGGTACGCGGGTGCCCAAACGGATCACCTGCACATGGGGAATAGCCCGCAGAGAAGAAATCACATACTCCAGCATATCATCGGTCTGCATCAGCACATCGCCGCCGGAGACCAATACATCACGAATCTCGGAATGCTGACGGATATACTCGATACAAGCATCGATCTGCTCTCTGGGCATTGCATTGTCAGTCTGACCAACCATACGGCGACGGGTACAATGCCGGCAATAGGCAGCGCAACAATCAGTGATCAGAAACAGAACCCGGTCGGGATAACGATGGGTCAGACCCTTAACAGGAGAATCGGTGTCCTCGTGGAGAGAGTCAGCAGACTCCTCGGGGGCGAAATAAAGCTCTGCCTCTGTAGGAATCGCCTGCTTACGCACAGGGTCATTGGGGTCATCCAGATTGATCAGAGAGAGATAGTAAGGGGTAACTGCCATACGGAAAGTATGCAGACAGTTGGCAATACCCTTCTCCTCTTCCGGAGTCAGGTTGATATATTTTTTCAGTTCCTCCAGGGTCTCGACCCGGTTTCTTGCCTGCCATTTCCAATCATTCCATTGCTGCTCAGGCACATCCGCAAACAGACCGTTATGTGTCTTCATATATGGTATCCTCCAAAGCATACAATTGTATGCATAATCTATTTCTTCTCTTCGCCGCGGAAAATGATAAACTTACTAAACAAATAGTTCAAAACGATCACAAAAACACTTGCTCCAATCTTAACCCAATATGCATTCCAGCTCCAAATATCACACAGCAGAAAAATCACTACTGTCTCCAAAACACCGGAAAGCAGCCGCAAACCTGTAAACTCGGCAAATTCAGCGACTACGGTGTGAGCCGACCAATCGTGGCTTTTGAACACGAAGGGCTTATTGGTCAGGTACGCAACGATCACTGCAAGCACCCAGGACACCGCATTGCTGACCGAGGCATAACACTGAAACATCTTGTGCAGAACGAAAAAAGCGACAAAACTGACGACAGTTGTTATACCTCCGAAAATCAGATACAAAATGATCTGCCGGTACTTTTTCAAAAACGCAGTGATGGCTGCAAGCATTTTATCATCTCCAAAAACGAATTATAGCACACCAAAAGGCATTTTGCAACTATATACAGTATAACATATTAAAAAGAGGAGGGTTGGGCGGACTCACATAGGGATTTACACGGTTTTGAATAAATCTTTTCCTCCACAGCCGCCCCCGTCTCCCTTGGAATACATTCAGTATTCACGCGGTCACCGGTGACTGCTGTGAAAAAAACTCTTCTATTCAAAACTGCGAAGCACTCCAAAACGAGAGATTTTTTCACAAGACAAGATAAAACGCCACGGGAAGGCTGACGCCTGCCGTGGCATTTTACCGCAGTATTTGGGGAAAAAGATCCGATTTGGAGCGTATAAATCCCTATGTGTGGCCGCCCTTTTCCCCTCATCTTTCAACATTATAAACCCATCAGCTTCTCAAGAGCAGCTAATTTCGCACAGATGCAGAACACTTCCATTGCCTTTTCCAGTTCGGGAACAGGAGGCAGACTGGGAGCAATACGGATGTTGCTGTCAGCAGGATCGTTGCCGTAGGGATAGGTCGCGCCGGCAGGAGTCATCACAACACCGGCCTCTTCGCACAGTTGCAACAAACGCTTTGCAGTGCCAGGCAATGCATTAAAGCTGACAAAGTAACCACCCTTGGGGTTGTTCCAGCGGCCAATGCCAATGGGACGGATTTCGCGCTCCAGATAATCGCTGACCACCTTGAACTTGGGAGCCAGGCAAGCTGCGTGGCGCTTCATGATCTCGATGGTGTGTGCCTTATCCTTCAGATAACGCACGTGACGAACCTGGTTGACCTTATCGTGGGAAATCATCTGAATGCCGATCATCTTAGAAAGGTATTTGATGTTTGCCTCGGAGGCTGCCATCACGGAGATTCCGCCACCAGCCAAAGTGATCTTAGAGGTGGAAGCAAATTCATATACCATATCAGGGCTGCCGGCCTTCTCGCACAGCTCCAAAATGTCGGGGAAATCAACATAATCTCCCTCAAACTCGTGAACGCCGTAGGCATTATCCCACATAACAGCAAAGTCGGGAGCAGCGGGCTTCAGGTTTGCAATGCGGTTGATGGTCTCCTCGGAATAGATGATACCGTCAGGATTGGAGTACTTGGGAACGCACCAGATACCCTTAACAGCAGGATCCTTTACCAGCTCTTCTACCTGATCCATGTCAGGACCGTTGTCAGTCATTGCAACAGTGATCAACTCAGCGCCAAAGAACTCAGTAATCTTGAAATGACGGTCATAACCGGGGCTGGGGCACAGGAACTTGACAATCTCTTCCTTGCACCAGGGACGCTCGCTGTGGAGCAGACCGTGGGTGTAAGCACGGGCGATGTGATCATACATCAGAGTCAGGCTGGATGCACCGCCAACGAAAGTCTGCTCAGGCTTGCAGCCCAAAACATCTGCCCAATAAGCACGTGCGCAGGGCATACCTGCCAACTCGCCATAGTTGCGGGCATCAATGCCGTCAACGTCGCAATCAGCGGGATTATTCAATTCCTCCAAAATATCCGCCACAACATCCAGCTGGGCCTTTGCAGGCTTGCCACGAGCCATATTCAGCTTCAGCTGCTGTGCCTTGCAAGCATCAAACTGTTCCTTTACAAGCGCGTATTCTGCCTCTAGCTGTGCGCGGGAAAGTTCGGTATAATTTGCCATAACATTTACCACCTATCTTCATATTTTTCAGCAGGGTCATTATATACTACCCTAAGGTAAATTTCAAGTTATAACTATAAAATCTGCTATATTCCCATAATTTTTCGCTTTACCACTTGCAAATACGATCATTATGCAATAATATCTATGGTGTGTTAAATGAAATCCGAAATTTAGCGTGACGAAAGGACCCTATCTTATGAATCGTCTGGATATTCCTGCTATTTTTGGTAGCGATGTTTTTAATGAATCTGTGATGAAGGAGCGTCTGCCCCAGGATGTATATAGTGCTTGGAAGCGGACTGTGGAACAAGGCATCCCCCTGGCTCTCGATACCGCAAACGACATAGCCAATGTGATGAAGGATTGGGCGATCGAAAAGGGGGCGACCCACTACACTCATTGGTTCCAGCCTATGACCGGCATTACTGCAGAGAAGCATGACAGCTTCATCGAGCCGTCTGACGGCGGCAAGGTCATTATGGACTTTTCCGGTAAAGCCCTTGTCCGTGGCGAGCCAGATGCATCCTCTTTTCCCTCCGGCGGTCTGCGTGCCACTTTTGAGGCCCGTGGCTATACCGCTTGGGATCCCTCTGCCTTCACTTTTGTGAAGGATAACAGTCTGTTTATCCCCACCTGTTTCTTCTCTTATACCGGCGCGGCGCTGGATATGAAGACACCTCTGCTTCGTTCTATCAACGAAGTTTCCCGGGAGGCCCTGCGCATCCTGCGTCTGTTCGGCGATACGACTACCCAGCGGGTGAATGTATGCGTTGGTGCAGAGCAGGAGTATTTCCTGCTGCCTAAGGATATGTATGCCCAGCGCGAAGACCTGCGTCTCACCGGTCGCACCCTGTTCGGTGCTGTTCCCCCCAAGGGTCAGGAGCTGGATGACCATTATTTTGGCACTATCCGTACCCGTGTGTCTTCCTTTATGAAGGATCTGGATGAGCAGTTGTGGCGTCTGGGTGTTCTTTCCAAGACCAAACACAACGAAGCTGCACCTTGTCAGCACGAGCTGGCTCCCATCTTCTCCAGCGCCAACAGCGCTTGTGACGCAAACCAGTTGGTAATGGAAATTATGAAAAAATGTGCAGCAAAGCATAACCTTGTTTGTCTGCTCCACGAAAAGCCCTTTGCGGGTGTCAACGGTTCCGGCAAGCACAACAACTGGTCTCTGAGTACCGATGGGGGCAAAAATCTCTTCAGCCCCGGTCAGACCCCCAGACAGAACGCCCAGTTCCTCGTGTTCCTGGCCGCATTCATCAAAGGCATTGACGAGTATCAGGATTTTCTCCGGTGCTCCGCTGCCTCTGCAGGCAATGATCACCGTCTGGGTGCCGCTGAAGCACCTCCCGCAATCATTTCTATTTTCTTGGGTGATGAGCTGACTGCCGTTGTGGATTCCATTATCAACGGCACCAACTACACCGACCCGGAAAAGAGCATTATGCGTATTGGCGTTGACGGTCTGCCTGCAATTCCCAAAGATACCACCGACCGCAACCGCACCTCTCCCCTGGCTTTCACCGGCAACAAATTTGAATTCCGTATGCTTGGTGCTTCCCAGTCGATCGCAAATCCCAATATCGCTCTGAACACCATTATGGCAGAAGAACTTGGCGAGTTTGCCGATATTCTGGAAAAGGCAGAGGATTTTGATACCGCACTGCAACAGTTGGTCTGCAAGACCTTCACCGAGCACCAGCGGATCATCTTTAACGGTAACGGCTATTCCGACGAATGGCGTCAGGAAGCAGAGGAACGGGGGCTGAGCAATCTTTCCTGCACGGCAAAGGCTCTGCCTCAATTTGCCTGTGAGAAGAATATTGACCTTGTAACCCGTCGCGGCATCTTTACCCGCCAGGAGTTCCTCGCTCGTCAGGAGATCCACCTGGAGGCCTACTGCAAAATCGTCAACATTGAAGCACGCACCGCTGTGGATATTGCTTTGCACCAGATCCTGCCTGCTGCAATTAAATACACTAAGTCGTTGTGTGATACTGTTTTGTCAAAGCAAGCACTCAAGATCACCAGCAAGGCGGAGAATGCCCTGATCGACCGTCTCAGCGCTGCAACTGATGCTGTGTATGAAAAGTGTATTGCCCTTCAGCAGGCACTCGAGAGCATTCCCGAAGGCAGTGAAAATGCTGCCCATTACTACAGCGAAGTCATCGCCACCGGCATGGCAGAGATCCGCAAAGATGCAGATATTTTGGAGGCCCTGACAGACAAAGCATACTGGCCTTACCCCACCTACTCCGATCTTCTCTTCTATTAAATCAAAATAAACCCGATAGAAAGGCGGACCGCCATATTGATAAAATGGTTTTGAATGGCCCCTTTTCCGCTTAACTGCATAAAAAATTCCCGAAATGCGTCAGTATTCCGGGAATTTTGTTATTTGTTAATCAAAAAAGTTACCACTTCAAAACTGCAACGCACCTATAAAGGGCGGAGATTTTTGCCCGCCAAGGCAAAAAGCACAGAAATACTTTGTGTATTTCGAGCATTTTTAACGCAGGTTGGCGGAAATAAACGCCATTTATAGGCAATTTATCAATGTGGTGCTCTGCCCAATTATCGGGTTCTTATTTGTCTTATTTGCCGGTAGAACCAAATCCACCTGTGCCTCTTGCGGTGTCGGACAGCTCCTCCACCTCCGCAAAACCGGGTGTTGCCACCGGCACAACAACGAGCTGGGCTACTCTCTCACCAGGCGCAACCACCTGGGACTGCAGGCTATGATTATGCAGTGCCACCATAAATTCGCCACGGTAATCCGCATCGATCACGCCCACCTTGTTGGCAGGCGCCAGACCGCGCTTAGCACCCATGCTGCTTCGAGCGAAAATAAGGCCGGCGTGGCCGGAGGGAATCTCCATGGCAAGTCCTGTAGGAATCATCACGGTTTCTCCGGGACAAATCTCCACGCTCTCCGTCAGACAGGCGTACAGGTCTGCACCGGCAGCCTCACCGGAACCGTACGTGGGAATCACTGCATTTTCTCTTAGCTTTTTAACGCGAATTGCTTCCATATTCTCTATTCTCCTTATCAACATTTCTACCAAACTTTGAAAACCAACGGAAAGTCATGGGCCACAGCGTACCTGCAACCAAGACCATCAAAAGATATCGCACGGTCCTACCAGCAGCACCTCCCAGAAGTGCGTTCAGGGGCGCTTTTAAACCGACTTTCACAGCCAATACCAGACCAAAGCCGATCGCAACTTTCAGAATCTGTGCCCACCAAACGGCCTTTACCGGAAATTGAATCCATTTCTTCTCTACATGATAGGCAATCAAGAATCCCAGAACACATCCAAGTAGTGTAAATCCAGTCTCCCTGCCGTGAGCCAGGTTCTCAGAATCGATATTCGCCGGGAATTGGAAATGATGGGAAAATATAATATATCCCACACAAAGCAGCGACACACCCACCAAAAGAGCAGGCATTACATATTTCTTATCTCCCATCACCAGAGGTCGCAGGAGGAACACCAAACATACTGCAATCACTGCAGAAGTAAGCACATCCTTAGGGGTATGCACACCCAGATACATTCTGGAAAAAGCTACCAAAACCGCCAGTATGACCGCGACGATACGAATTTTTCGATTCTTTTCCGTTGCTGCAATGGCGCCAAATGCACCCACCGCACTTTGAGTATGTCCACTGGGAAAACTATAGCCGGTTGCCGCCGGAACTGCCTTCTCAACCGGAGGAAATTCCGGGTCAATCACCCACGGACGGGGAATGCGGAACAATAGTTTCAATGTCTGATTTGCCAAAATTCCGGCAAATCCAACAAACAAAACATAATATCCTCGCTTTTTATCCACGCACCACAGAAGAATGATTGCAATCACCAAAAAGGCAGTTTCTTCTCCCAATCTGGTGATCAGCAACATCACCGCGTCAAGAAGCGCAAAGCGAATCTTTTCAAGATAATAGAGGACTTCCATCATTTCTTCTCCCTCTGCTTATTAAAATCATTATACATCCCCTGACAGAAAAAGTAAATATTCGCATTTCTTGATTTTTGCGCAACAAACGAATATAATACCTGTAAAGGAGTGATTTATATGCCACCTGTTCTTTTCGGTTTATATCCCTATTTCTACGGAATTGATATCTACTATATTATTCTGCTTCTGCCCTGTATTTTGCTGGCTTCTTTTGCAAGCATTAAAGTCAACACCACATTTAAAAAATACTCCAAGCAACGCTCACTAAGAAACATCACCGGTGCTGAGGCGGCACAACGAGTTCTCTCGGCCAACGGAGTCTCCAATGTTCGCATTGAACGCGTATCCGGCAAACTCACAGACCACTATGATCCGAAAGCAAATGTGATCCGTCTTTCCGAAGATGTGTATGATTCCACCTCCACCGCTGCAATCGGCGTTGCCAGTCACGAAGCAGGACATGCTGTGCAATACGCAAAGAGTTATGCGCCCATTAAGCTCCGCGCAGCTATTTTGCCTGCAGTCAACATTGGCTCTCACCTGTCTATTCCCCTGATTCTTATCGGTGTTTTACTTTCGTCCTTCGGCTACTATTTCCCCTTGCTGATTGAAATTGGCATTCTTTGCTTCAGCCTTACCCTGGTATTTCAGTTGGTTACTTTGCCGGTTGAATTCAATGCAAGTCGCCGTGCTCTCAGCACAATTTCTCAGGTGAATCTATTAACAGAAGAAGAGCAAAAAGGCGCAAGAAAAACCCTGACCGCTGCCGCTATGACCTATGTGGCAGCTGCCTTGGTCGCCGCCGCACAACTGCTCCGTCTGGTTCTGCTGACACGCAGAGATGACTGACTGCTAACTCCCGCCCCGGTATTGACAACCGGGGCGTTTTTCTGTATAATTCTGTATGAAAAGTATGAAAAGTAGGAAAGGAGTTCTCCTATGGCCGGCGGCAAGCACATCCTGGGCAAAGGACCCGGGCGCAGAACCTTTGGCACAGCCAAAGTTGGCGACCGAGGGCAGATCGTAATTCCCAAAGAAGCCCGGGAATTATTTAAGATTCAACCCGGAGATACATTATTGATCCTGGGCGAAGAAGGAAAAGGTCTGATTGTATCCAGGCCGGAGCTTCTCACCTCAATCGCAGATCAAATCTTCGAAACAAAAGAAAATGAGGCGTAACAATGAACAAACTAATCGAATTTTACAATGAAATCGGCATTTCTCCTGCTGTTTACCAGTACGGCGAAGATGCTATCAGCAAATTAAAAGAGCGCTTTGATGAAATCGATAAGATTGCCGAGTATAACCAGGCAAAGGTGATCTCCGCTATGCAGAAGAACCGTGTTTCCGCTGCCTGCTTTGCCGCCACCACCGGTTACGGCTACGACGATGTGGGTCGTGACAATCTGGAAAAGGTTTATGCCGATGTATTCCACACCGAAGCTGCTTTGGTGCGTCCTCAGATCACCTGCGGAACTCACGCACTGACCGTTGCCCTTTCTGCCAACTTGCTGCCAGGAGACGAGCTGCTTTCCCCGGTGGGTATGCCCTATGACACTCTGCAGGAAGTCATCGGCATTCGTCAGAGCCCCTGTTCCCTGAAGGAATACGGTGTCACCTACCGTCAGGCAGACCTGCGCCCCGACGGCTCTTTCGACTATGATGCCATTGCTGCCGCTATCAACGAAAAAACAAAACTGATCACCATTCAGCGCTCCAAAGGCTACGCAACCCGCCCCACCTTCTCTGTGACACAGATCGGTGAACTGATCGCATTCTGCAAAAACATCAAGCCTGATGTGATCTGTATGGTCGATAACTGCTACGGCGAATTTGTAGAGACCATCGAGCCCTCTGATGTGGGCGCCGATATGGTGGTCGGTTCCCTGATCAAGAACCCCGGCGGCGGTCTTGCCCCCATTGGCGGCTATATCTGCGGTACAAAAGCCTGTGTGGACCGTTGTGCCTACCGTCTCTCTGCTCCCGGACTGGGACAGGAGGTTGGCGC
>JAZRZW010000016.1:0-1786 GCA_045601585.1 Faecousia sp.
GGAGAACTACAGCTATCTGCAGTGCCCTGATTGCGGTAAGCGCATCTAGGTGTTCGGCAAGAGCAATCTGCCTCTGATTGCAGTGGCTTTTGAGCTGCCGATTCTGGCGCAGCTTCCCATCGATCCCAGCGTGGCTGCGGCCTACGATAGCGGTATGATGGAGACTGTAAACACTGCCGGTGTTTCCGGCGTTATCGAAGCGATTGAAAAGTTATAAAAAATACCGGAGCGGCAAAGCCGCTGGGGTTCGTTTTATATATTAGTCGGTAGTGTAGTTGTCAAAATAACCCTGGATATAGACGATAGGAGTACCCTTATCACCGGAGCCGGAGGTCAGGTCGCACAGAGAACCGATCAGGTCAGTCAGGCGGCGGGGGGTAGTACCTTGGGAAGCCATATTGCCAACCAGGCTGGAGCCGTCCTTTTTCTGGATTTCGTTCTTAATGGCATCCTGCAGCTCCTTGCCGGAAAGATTTGCAAAATCGTTATCTGCAAGGTACTTCATCTTCAGCTCGTTGGGAGTGCCTTCCAGACCGGCTGTGTAAGCAGGGGAGACAACGGGGTCAGCCAGCTCCCAGGTCTTACCTACAGGATCCTTGAAAGCGCCGTCGCCGTATACCATAACTTCAATGTGTTTGCCGGTAATCTCCAGGAGCTTTGCTTGGATGGCCTCGACCAGATCCTGGCATTCTCTGGGGAAGAGTTTTACCTTATCTTCGGTGGCCTTGTTGGAACCCAGTAGACCGTAGCGGGCATTGTAGCCGCTGCCGTTAATGGGCTCGTTCATAATCTCGTCCAGACCGAATACACGCTCAGCACCTGCAGCAATCAGCAGACGCTTGGTGCGCTGACGGGTGTGGATATCGCAGTTCAGAACATTCTTGGTGTAGGAGAGGGTGGCTCTTGGGTCGTTTGCAAATACAAACTCAACCTCTGCGCCGCAGTCCTTAACCAGATCACCGTAGTATTCCACATAGTCAACACCGGTGAAGGGGTGCTTTTCGTAGCCAAAATATTCGCGGTACTTCTTTTCGTCCAGCACATCGCGATAGGGGGCAACATTGTGCTTGTCCATCAGATCCCAGTTGATCAGGTGGTTGCCAACTTCGTCAGCGGGGTAGCTGAGCATAATGACTACCTTCTTGCAGCCCTTAGCGATGCCACGCAGGCAGATAGCAAAGCGGTTACGGCTCAGGATAGGGAAGATAACACCAACGGTCTCACCGCCAAACTTGCGGCGAACATCCTCAGCAATGGTGTCAACATCCACATAGTTGCCCTGTGCGCGTGCCACGATAGATTCGGTCATTGCTACCACATCACGGTCGCGGGGAGCAAGGCCGTCTTCCTTCATAGCATCAACAATGCAACCGGAAACGATCTCAACCAGATCGTCGCCTTCACGGATAATGGGAGCCCGGACACCCATAGAAACAGTACCAATCATCCGGCTCATAAACTAACACATCCATTCTTGATAATATCGCAAACAAACAGTTTGCCTTTTACTGTGTTATTATAATACAACAAGGCGCATTTGTAAAATAAAAAATTCAAAAAATTAGAAAAAATATCTGGAAGACAACCGGGATGGAAAAGGAAAACAGCCGCCAAAATGGCGGCTGTTTGGTTTTGAGTAAAACTGAAATTACTTCAGCTCTGCAGTAGCGCCAGCTTCCTTCAGCTCGGCAACCAGCTTCTCTGCGTCTTCCTTGGAGATAGCTTCCTTCAGGGTCTTGGGGCAGTTGTCAACCAGATCCTTAGCGTCCTTCAGGCCCAGGCCGGT
>JAZRZW010000017.1:0-7792 GCA_045601585.1 Faecousia sp.
GACTCCAGACCATACTGAGCCAGGACGCCATTGATCTTGTCGATTTTTCTCTCGTAACCTTCAAACAATGCCATAGTTGCGTCCTCCTCTTATTCGTGTCTGGGATCGATGTACTTAGCAGCGTCAGCAAAACGGCCGTAGGAGCCCTTTGCCTTCTTCAGAGCCTCGTTTGCATCGTCGCCCTTCTTGATGAAGTCCATCATCTTACCCAGATTGATGAACTCGTAGCCGGTGATCAGGTCGTCCTCGTCCAGGGCAATGCGGGTAACGTAACCCTCAGCCATCTCCAGGTAACGGGGGCCCTTAGCCTTGGTAGCGAACATGGTGCCAACCTGGCTGCGCAGACCCTTACCCAGGTCCTCCAGGGAAGCGCCGACTGCCAGGCCGTATTCGGAGAACGCGGACTGGGTACGGCCGGACACGATCTGCAGGAACAGTTCGCGCATAGCGGTGTTGATAGCATCACAAACCAGGTCGGTATTCAGAGCCTCCAGCAGAGTCTTACCGATCAGGATCTCGGAAGCCATAGCTGCGGAGTGGGTCATACCGGAGCAGCCCAGAGTCTCAACCAGAGCTTCCTCGATGATACCTTCCTTAACATTCAGGGTCAGCTTGCAGCAACCCTGCTGAGGTGCACACCAGCCGATACCGTGGGTGAAACCACTGATGTCGGAGATCTGCTTAGCCTGAACCCACTTGCCCTCTTCGGGAATGGGAGCGGGGCCATGGTATGCGCCCTTACCGACGGAGCACATATGCTGTACTTCTGCACTATAAATCATGGCAAAATTCCTTTCTTTTCAAAGGCAGTGTTTTGCGCCTTTGTTGATCTACTTTCGGAAACATTTTCCGCTAAATATTATACAGAATTGCGGCATACTTGTCAATGAATAAGCGGAAAAAAGTCAACGAGAAAACACCCTGCGAACATTTCGCAGGGTGTTTTTATACATATTACAGCAATCCGGCTTCCTGGAGCCAACCATATTGTCGGGCAGTGCACATCTCGCTCATTTCCGGATACCAGGGCGTCAAGTTCTCGGCGGTGCCAATCTCGTATGGGAAAGTCAGGCGTTTGCCGCCGTCCATATAGGACATATACTCCAGACAGTGATCACGCTGCAATTCCAGATTCTGATCCAGGGTGATCTTGGGTCGCCAATAGATGGAGTAGGTACCCCAGGTGGAGTAAAGAAGCGTCTTGGTCTTAAAGTAGCCAAGATCGTCAGTGTAGAGGTTCAGGCCGTGGTGGTGGTTATTCATAATATCCACATTCCAGAACTCAGGCGCATAGATCGCAGCGGCATCGCGCATATTGATAAGCTCCGTGTCGCCACAAAGCAGGAATGTCTGGTCTTGGATATGGTACATCAGCCATGTGCAGGACGCATTCAGATTGTCAACATACCGATCCAGACGTAACTGCTCCTGGGTGTAGAGCACCTCTACGCTGATGTCACAGAAATAATAGCGCTCGCCGGCATGGACACGATAAACGGGAGTAGTCTCTCCTGTTGCAGTTTTCAGCATAGGTGCAGCGCGCTTGCAGGTGCCCACTTCCTTGTACCAGGCGGTACGCTTTTGGACCGTTTCTCTTACCTGGCTGACATAAATACCGTTGACGGCAATGCGTTTGGAAAGTTCTTCATTTTCAGCCAGTTTATCCAACACGCCAATATGATCCCAATGCTCGTGGGATACGAACCATGCCTCAACCACCGGTTTTCCGCCTGCTTCCTTCTCCAAGGCCTCCAGCAGAGGATCGATATTATCAGGGAAGCCACCGTCGTTAATGATATAATGGCCGTTTTTCAGGCCAATCACATAGCAGTTGCCGTAGTCTGGCACCTGGTGCATGGTAAGGGTGGTCTTTCCATCTTGGATTAAATCAGCACATTCCGCTTTATGCAGGTGGGCAGAAAGGGGCAGACCTTCTTTTGCGCTGATATACATCTCCCCCGTCCGAGCCATAAAGCTGACGGTAACGACCAATTCGCCCTTTGTGTAATTCGCTGCATAAACATCGTTGTTGATGCCGTTTTCGCCGTTATCCGCATACTTTACAAAGCCATCGGATTCCAGCAACCCCAGGTACTCCCGGTATGTATCAAAAGAAACCCTGGTGAGGACAATCACATAGTTCTCATCGCCATAATGCGCTGCATCAGCAACACAAAGGCCCTCCTTATCCACAGCGGGAACTTTCTTGAATATCTCAAAATCGGCATATACATCAAAACACTTCATATATTTCACCTCAAGAACCATTACTCCCGCCCGATCTCTGCCATATGATCATCGTGGCGGTCTTTATAAAATTGCATCATCTCCGGATAAAGAGAGGGCAAAACCTCATAGGTGCCCACTTCACAGAGGAAGGTCAGCACCGACAAAAAGCCCAGCATGCCCAAGAATGCGCTTAAACATAATTATCAGCGCCTCTTTACCACAATTTTACGCCATTTTTTTGCCCATTTCTAAACAATATCTTACTATATAACATCCACAAAGTCAAACAAAACACCCCTGCGGATAAGAAAATCCGCAGGGGTTGATTTTTACCACTCAGCTACAGAACCGTCGGCGTGATGCCAAACAGGATTTTTCCAGTTATGGGGAGTCTTGTTCTCTTCAATCACCAGATCCTTATTTACTTCCACGCCCAGACCGGGAAGTTTCGGCAGTTCCACAAATCCGTCGGTAAACGCAAAGTCATCCTGGTTTTTCACATAGTCCAGAACGCTCTTACCCACATTATAGTGGATACCGATGCTCTGCTCCTGGATCACCGCATTATAGCTGGTAGCATCCACAGTCAGGCAAGCCGCCAGAGCAATGGGACCTAAGGGGCAGTGGGGCGCCAGAGCCACATCATAGCTCTCTGCCATCGCAGCGATCTTTTTGACCTCGGTAATACCACCGGCGTGGCTCAGGTCGGGCTGGATAATATCCACGCCGCCAATCTGCAGAAGGCGTTTAAAATCATAGCGGGAGAACAAACGCTCGCCGGTAGCAATGGGAATATTGCAGGCCGCTGCGATCTCAGGAAATGCTTCCATGTTCTCGCACAGAACCGGCTCCTCGATGAACATAGGATCGAATTCTTCCAGCTTCTTGGCCAAAATCTTTGCCATAGGCTTATGGACTCTTCCGTGGAAGTCGATTGCAATACCAAAGTACTTTCCACAAGACTCCCGAATCGCCGCCACTCGCTCCAGAACAGCATCCACCTTATCATAGGTATCCACCATCTGCAGCTCTTCGGTAGCGTTCATCTTGATCGCCTGGAAGCCTGCATCCTTCTTCTCTTTTGCTGCCTTGCCAACATCAGAAGGACGGTCGCCGCCGATCCAGGAATAAACCTTCATTTTATCCCGGCACTTGCCGCCCATCAGCTGAAAAGCAGGAACACCAAACACCTTGCCCTTAATGTCCCACAGAGCCTGGTCAATGCCGGACAGAGCACTCATCAGAACGCCACCACCACGGTAGAAGCCAGCGCGGTAAATAGTGGACCAGATACCCTCAATATTGGCGGGATCTTCACCAATCAAGTAATCCTTATATTCCTGTACGCAAGCAAGCACAGCCTTTGCGTGACCTTCCAGAACAGCCTCACCCCAGCCGGTGATTCCTGCATCGGTCTCGATCTCCACAAAGCCCCACCGGGGACGGACAAAATAGGTATTAACCGCAATAATCTTCATAGATAACTCCTTATCTTTGCACTCTGCCGGAGGCATTGCCGGCGGCCAGAGAGGAAACTTCTGCTACGCTCATCAGGTTATAGTCGTGCTCGATGGAATGCTTCAGGCAAGAAGCGGCAGTTGCAAAGTTGATAGCATCCTGCTGGCTCATACCGGTGAGCAGTGCATAAATCAAGCCACCACCGAAGCTATCACCGCCGCCCACGCGGTCCACGATGTGCACTGCATAGTTGGGAGCAAAGCAAGCCTTGCCGTCAGCATACAGCATTGCAGACCAGTTATTATCGTTAGCAGAGATACTGCCACGCAGGGTAATCGCCACCTTCTCGCAGCCAAAGCGCTCGCTCAGCTGCTGTGCAACACTGATATATCCCTCGTGATCCAACTTGCCGGCATTGATATCGGTATTGGCTGCAGTAATGCCGAATACATCCTTTGCGTCCTCTTCGTTGGCAATGCACACATCCACATAAGGCATCAGCTGGCTCATCACCTTATTGGCCTGCTCAGAAGTCCAGAGCTTCTTACGGAAGTTCAGGTCGCAGCTAATCTTCACGCCCAGCTTCTTTGCCACCTTACAAGCGTCCAAGCAGATCTCAGGCAGTTCGCCGCCCAGTGCGGGGGTAATGCCGGTCCAATGGAACCAGTCAGCACCCTGGAAGATCTTCTCCCAGTCGAACTCTTCTCTCTTAGCGAGGGAAATAGCAGAGTATGCGCGATCATAAATAACTTTGGATGCTCTCTGGGAAGCGCCCTTTTCGCAGAAGTAGATACCCAGACGGTCACCGCCGCGGATCATATCTTTGGTATCAACACCGAACTTTCGCAGAGAATTCACAGCGCACTGGCCGATCTCGTGGGCAGGTACCTTGGAAACAAATGCAGCATCCATACCGTAATTGGCCAGGGAAACAGCAACATTGGCCTCACCACCGGCATAGGTTGCCTCAAAGCGGTCAGCCTGAACAAAACGACGGTAACCCTCCGGGTTCAGTCGCATCATGATTTCACCGAAAGTAACAATTCTCTTCATTATCAATTCCTCCATTATACACTTTTTACAGCTGCGATCAATTCCCGCGCTGCATTTGTCAATGCTTCAAAATCGCCCCTGGCAATAGCATCCTTATTTACCAGTTTGCCACCGACACCAACGCCAAGAACACCGGCTTTCATATATTCTGCCGCATTATCTGCGCTGATATTACCAACTGCCAACATCTTCACATGACTGATCGGTGCCATAATGGCTTTGACATAGTCGACCCCCATCAGGCCAACAGGAAACAGTTTCACATAATCGGCACCAGCCTTATGAGCGGTCACCACCTCGCTGGGGGTCAGCGCGCCGGGCATAGAAACAAGATCCAACTCCAGAGTCCGACGAATCACATCGGTATCTACATTGGGAGAGATGATATACTCTGCTCCGGCCTTAGCTGCCATTTCTACCTGCTCCACCGTCATCACAGTGCCTGCGCCGATTCGCATGCGGCCTTTAAAGGCTTTATTAAGTGCAGCGATGGTATCGGCAGTCTTTTGATGCAGCTCCGGATTCTTCTGAGGGAATGTTACCTCCAAAAGCCGGACACCACCTGCATACAGTGCCTCAGCTACCTTCAGGCAGGTGTCAGGATCCACACCACGAACAATGGCGATCACCTTTTCGGCTTCCACCATTTTGCAAATTTCCTGCTTCATATTTGCCTCCATACTTGACATTCTGGTTATTTTTTCATATTATGAAAACAGATTTCATATCACAGAATCTAATTCCCTTATACAATATATAAAAGGGAATGTCAAGTGCTGAAAAGAGGTATTTTATGGGGACTCCTGTACAATCTATCGACCGTGTTCTAGACATTATCGAAATTCTATCCGAAAACCCGAACGGACTGACCCTGACAGATCTTTCCAGTCTCTCAGGTCTGCACACCAGCACTGCGCACCGACTCCTTTCTGCCCTTTCCACTCGTGGTTATGCAGTAAAGAATCCTGATACCGGAAGATACAAGTTAACCTTGCGGATCTTTGAAATCGCCAGCCGGGTTGCCAACAGTTCCAACCTGCTCACAGTGAGCCGACCCATTTTGGAACGATTGCAGCACAACACCAACGAGACTGTGCATTTGGTCGTACCGGATGGGACGGATGTAGTCTATCTCTATAAGGAATCCGATGGTAGCCTGGATGTACGAATGGGTTCCACCATCGGTCTGCGCTCCCCTATGTATTGCACTGGCGTAGGAAAGAGCATTCTAGCCTCCTTGCCCCGAGATAAATTTGAAATCATTTGGAACAGCACGAAAGCGCAGCAGCACACCCAATACACCATCACCGATCCGGAGGCTATGCTTGCAGAATGCCGAAAGATCCGGGCGCAGGGTTACGCCACCGACAAAGAGGAGCACGAATCCGGCGTATGTTGCGTGGCTGCGGTTGTTAAAAACTGTTTTGAGCGTCCGGTTGCAGCCATCAGCATTTCCCTGCCCTCCTTCCGTTTTACGGAAGAGATGGAGAAGGGATTGAGCCGTCAGGTAATGCAGGCAGCAGAAGAAATCTCTATAAATCTTGGCAAAATATAAAAAGAGTGGAAAGTCGAAACTTTCCACTCTTTTTTATTACTTAAAGTACTTGACCGCAGCCTCAAACATACGAATGTCGTAGTTGCCGGGAACGTTCTTGTACAGGCCTGCACCAACACGCTCGCTGTGGCCCATCTTACCGAACACTCTGCCGTCGGGAGAGGTAATACCCTCGATCGCAAACAGAGAGCCGTTGGGATTGAATGCAGCGTCCATAGTGGGCTCACCGTTCAGATCCACATACTGGGTAGCAATCTGGCCGTTGGCAGCCAGCTGCAGTGCCAGCTCTTCGGATGCAAAGAAGCGACCCTCACCGTGAGAAATAGGAACATTCACAATGTCGCCCACATTCATCAGGCTCAGCCAGGGAGACTTGTTAGAAGCAATTCTGGTTCTGACAATTCTGGACTGGTGGCGTGCAATGGTATTGAAGGTCAAGGTGGGGCAATTTGCATCGGTATCAATGATCTTGCCGTAAGGTACCAGACCCAACTTGATGAGTGCCTGGAAACCGTTACAGATACCGCACATCAGGCCGTCACGCTCGTCCAGGAGCTTGGTGACCTGCTCTTTAATAGCAGGGTTGCGGAAGAACGCAGTGATGAACTTTGCGGAGCCGTCGGGCTCGTCACCACCGGAGAAACCACCGGGGATGAAGATCATCTGAGAATCTGCAATCTTGGAAGCAACCGTCTCAACACTTCTTGCAACATTTTCAGCAGTCAGGTTGCGGATCACAACGATCTCAGCCTCACCGCCGGCAGCCATCACAGCCTTGGCAGAATCGTATTCACAGTTGGTGCCGGGGAATACAGGGATCAGAACCTTGGGCTTTGCCACCTTAACAGCAGGCACAACGCCGATTGCACCGGTTGCACTGAATGCCTCGATCTTGCGATCGGTTTCCTTGGTCTTGGTGGGATATACCTTCTCCAGAACTGCGGTGTTCAGCTCGTACAGCTCGGAGATAGCGACAGTCTCGCCACCGTAAGTAATCGTGGCATCAGCAGTAGTGTGACCTACCAGAGTGCCGAAATCGCAGTCCTCCGTCAGCTCAGCCAGAATCATACCGTAACCTGCGCCGTACATCACGGGGGCATTGGCATCGGCAACAAAGCCAATGTCGTTACCAAAGGCCATCTTCATAACAGCCTCAGCAACGCCGCCTGCGTCGATTGCCCAGGAAGCCTTGACCTTACCGGTCTGGCACAGCTCGTGGTACTTTTCCCAGTCTGCCTTGCGACCCTCATAGTCGGACAGGTCGGCATTGCCGAACAGATAAACAGGGTGGCCTGCTTCCTTAAACTCATTGGAAATCACTTCCTCCGCCTTCAGGGGAGCAATCGCGAAGGAGATCACAGTGGGAGGAACATCCTTATCCAGGAAAGTACCGGACATAGAGTCCTTACCGCCGATAGCAGCGGCATTCAGGCCCAGCTGAGCATCCAACGCACCAAGGAGTGCCTGGAAGGGCTTGCCCCAACGCAGAGGCTCAGT
>JAZRZW010000018.1:0-2288 GCA_045601585.1 Faecousia sp.
TGATATTCCCCGCAGCAGCAGGCAGAAGGCCGGTAAAGCGTTTTCAGTATGGCATCGGACAGCATTTCCTTTGTGGGAATTTCGAAGGTCTTTCCTTCATGTTCAAAGACCCTGCAATCTACCTGTACGCCTGCGATCTCTCCGCAGCAGCCGCAATCCGACTCTGTTATGGTGTCAAAAATATCCTGCCCGTTGACAAGAATGGTGGGAGATGAGAGGAAACGGTATTCTTTTGCGATCTCCGCTGTGGTGACTTCCTGCTTCCGATAGTTTACCCGATATCCCGCCAGTTCCAAAGCAGGCCGCAAAACCTTTACGACTTCATCCAAAACCGCATCAGTGCCGACGCAGCGGTCACAGGTATTCAGATCGAGAAACAGATACTCAATTTTGATTTCTTTTTCCTGCTTACTAACAGCGCAGCAGCATTCTGCTTCTGCTGTTTTCTGATTTATCAATGCAGGAGCGATCCACCCGGTATCATCACCCACATAGGAAATCGCACCGACGGGGCACAGGCTGCCGCAGCCGTGGCAATGGTCGATGCAGTTGTCGGGGTTCACCACCACCGGAACAGGGGCTTTGCTTATGTCATAGACCCCATGGGCGCATTTTGCGATGCAGGATCCGCAATCCAAACAGGTCAGAATATCTATAACCGGATACCACTTCTTTGCCATTTTTCGTTTCTCCTTTTATACCAGTAAATATTGAATCGCATTGAAGAAATAACCGACGATAACAATACCAACTGTGCATATAGCCACAAAGATTCCTAACAGCCTTGGCTTTACAGCCTTGCGGAGCATGATCATTGAAGGGATGCTCAGGGTAGTAACGCCCATCATAAAGCTGAGGACAACACCCAGCTGTGCGCCCTTGGCAAGAAGCGCTTCCGCAATTGGGATGGTGCCGAAGATGTCAGCATACATGGGTATGCCCGCAATTGTAGCGATCACAACGCCAAGGGGATTGCCGGTTCCCAATAGCTTAATTATAAAATCTTCCGGAATCCAGTTGTGGATTATAGCACCGATACCCACGCCAATCAGGACATAAGGGGCAACTTTTTTTGCGGTGGACACCACCTGCTCCCATGCGTACTGCATGCGATCCTTGGTGGTCAGTTCCTCTTGGGGAATATCCGCTGCTTTGCCCTTGCGGATAAATTCCTCCACATGATTTTCCAGATGCAGTTTTTCGATTAACGTACCGCCTGCTACGGCAATTATCAGACCAAGCACCACATAGACCACGGCTACCTTCCAGCCGAAGATACTCATCAGCAGCACCAGACTTCCCAAATCCACCATGGGAGAGGAAATCAGGAAGGAGAATGTTACGCCAAGGGGCAGTCCTGCACTGGTGAAGCCAATAAACAAAGGAATGGAGGAACAGGAGCAGAAGGGAGTCACTGTTCCCAACAGTGCGGCGACGCAGTTTGCTCCGATCCCGTGGAATCTGCCAAGGATTTTTTTCGTGCGCTCCGGCGGGAAATAGCTCTGGATGTAGGAAATCACGAAAATCAAAACGGTAAGCAGCACCATGATCTTGATAACATCATAGATGAAGAACTGAATGCTGCCGCCCCATCGTGATGCGGTATCTATGCCAAGGGTATTCAAGGTATTTTCAATAATCTCATTGAGCCATTTCATTCCAAGAATCTGATTCTGGATGAAAAGCCAGACAGAGCGCAGGACTTCCATGGTAAGGCTCCTCTCATATTGATAAATTTAAAAGTATCAAAGTGTACTGTTTAAGATAAGCCATCTTTTGTGATGGCTTAAATATCGTTATCACAGCAACATGGTTCAACCGGCTGACAAGGAAAGTCAAGAGCAACCTGCCGGCGCAGCAGCTCGACTGCATATTTGGCACCCGCCGGGTCAATGGAGTAATGAACCCACTTGCCTTCTTTTCTTCCCTGAACAACCCCGGAGTCGCACAGTATCTTCATGTGATGTGAAAGGGTGGACTGTGTAATATGCAGGTCATCCAGCAGCACACAGGCACATTTTTCGCCGCTGCGGAGAAGCTCCAGAATACGCAAGCGGTTCTCGTCGCAAAATGCCTTGAACACCTTTGCATTTTCAACATATTCAGATACCATGCTTTCACCTCACATTCACGATCATCGATATATTAACATTATATTCGCCAAAAAGAAAAAATGTCAAGCGGATTTGAGGTAAATCAGTCGGCGGGGGAAATAGCAAAATGGGTTAAAGCAATAGATGCGGACTTAAAGTTGGCTGAAATTTCGTGGCAGCAAAGACCGAAAAAAC
>JAZRZW010000019.1:0-2750 GCA_045601585.1 Faecousia sp.
GTCAGCTTATCCAAGAGCTTGCGGCGGGCAGTTGCCTGCTTTGCCTTACTCTTGTTGGCGGAGAAGCGCTGAATAAACAGCTGCAGCTCTTCAATCTTTTCCTGGTTCTTCTTATTCTTGTTGCGAATCATCGCCTGGACCATCTGGGAGGACTCGTACCAGAAGTCGTAGTTACCTACATACATCTTGATCTTGCCGTAGTCGATATCCACAGTATGGGTGCAGACAGTGTTCAGGAAATGGCGGTCGTGGGACACAGCGATGACCATGCCGGGGAAATCCAGCAGGAAATCTTCCAGCCAGTTGATTGCTTCAATATCCAGGTTGTTGGTGGGCTCGTCCAGCATGACGATATCGGGATTGCCGAACAGCGCCTGGGCCAGCAGGACCTTCACCTTCAGTCGGGGGTCAATCGTGGCCATCACATCATAGTGCAGCTCAGTGCCGATGCCCAGACCCTGGAGCAGACGGGAAGCGTCGCTCTCTGCTTCCCAGCCGTTCATCTCTGCAAATTCCATCTCCAGTTCGGAGGCGCGGATGCCATCCTCATCGGTGAAATCCGGCTTTTCGTAGATAGCGTCCTTTTCTTTCATAATGTCGTACAGACGCTGGTTGCCCATAATGACAGTGTCCATAACGGTGAATTCATCGTAGGCGTTCTGATTCTGCTTCAGGACAGAAACCCGGAGCTCTGGAGGAATGGTGATGGAACCGGTGGTGGAATCCAGCTCTCCGTAGAGGATTCTCAGGAAAGTGGACTTGCCTGCGCCGTTGGCACCGATGATGCCGTAGCAGTTGCCGGGGAGGAACTGCAGGTCTACATGCTGGAACAGCCACTGGCCGCCAAATTGCATACCCAAATTGCTGACTGTAATCATATTCAAACACTCCTTATTGCGTGACTTTTCTTTCCTTTGCGCCTCACATTTTCGGGCGCATAGATATACAGTATAATGATACCACAAAATTCCAAATAAGCAAGGTGCTTTTTCCGGGATACGGCGAAAATTCCACAGCAAAAGCTCCACCTGAACAGGTGGAGCTCTTAGGTTTTCAGATTATTCAGCACCGGGATTAATAACCGTATATTCAATACCCGCAATGGTCAATGCGTTTCCTGCCAGAGTTACCTTGGTTTGGGGGGTAATGGCTGTCTGCACCGGGATGCTAAGGGCGGTCACCGTCAGTTGTCCGTCCACCACATCTGCCACCAGAATGCCGGTGCGGTTGTCCGCTGGATTGATATCCGGCAGATCGAAGATATACTGATCGGAGAAACCCACATCGCTGGTGCGATTGTCGAACCATGGAGATACAAACTTCGTTGCGTGGAACAGATATTCGTTCTGGCCGTCGCCGTCAATGTCCGTAGTCACCATGCCCTGATACCCCCGGAGGGTGGTGGAGAAATAAGCATCCAAGCCCTGGGTGATGCAGTCTGTGTACTTGGCATCATAGGAATAAGACACAAAATCTCCCAACTGTGTGGTCACGGGTTGCAAATTTTGCCCACTCACAAAGGCGTCAAAGGAAGTAGTATCTCTGGGGATGGCATCCTGCATATAACAGACCGCCTCACAGCCGCAGTCCATAGCCTGTTCCCTAAGCACCGCAAACTCCTGCTCCCAGCTGTTTTCAGCCTCATCCCACTTGCAATAAGGCATATAAAACACCAAATGATCGTGGCCATTATAAGTGGTATCTCCGGGGCCGCCGCTATAATAGGTCATATATGCGCCATCCTTGCCCATCATTAGCTGGTGGCTTCCGCCGGCAAGGAAATGGAAAGTGGGAGCTTTGCGGGAGGAGGTATCAAACACCAACAAGGAATCGCTGTAGACCAGCTCCATATGACCGTCCCGATCAATGTCCTCAATAATCGCGTATTTCCCAAAATCCTCATCATTTTGGCCCGAGCTCTCGTAGTAAGCCTGGTCCTGCAAAAAGGCCGCAGCCAGCATAGAAAGCTCAGACTGTTCCAGAATCCCCTGCAAGGTTGCATCATCTAAGGTTTCCTGGGGGATCGACTCCTGGATAGGCGGCTCTTTACCACCCTGCGGCGTAGTACCGCCGCCTAAGGGCGTAGAGGCCTGCCGGGAACATCCCATAAGCAGTGCGACGAGGATCCATACAGCCAGAATCATTTTGCACTTTTTCATCATTTTCCCTCTTTTCTCGCATAGTGGGAACTTGCTGATTTCATTATAAGTATACAGAATGATTCTGTCAAACAAAAAAGAAAGCCTCCACATTTGGGCGCAGCGTGTGCCGCGGTCGGCAAGAAACGAGCCTGCTTCGTCAGGCGATGCGGATGCCGGACACCGCAAACGGAAACAGGTGGACGTCCACCGTTCCCATCTAAAAAGAAAACCTCCACATTTCTGTGGAGGCTTTGTGTTCGCGTTACCTATCTTCCCGGGGAAGCGATGGGAGCGCTGCCTGTGGCAGAAAAAGCGACCTGAGCGCGTGGCCGCGGTCGGCAATACGCAAGCCTGCTTCGTCAGGCGATGCGGATGCCGGGTACCGCAACAGGAACGTCGCCCGCCAAGTATTGTCGGCGTATATGAGCTTAACTTCTGTGTTCGGGATGGCCGCGAGCCCGAGCGCCGCCGGTGGCGGATTCAGCGAGGGTGCAGCGTGTGCCGCGGTCGGCAAGAAACGAGCCTGCTTTGTCAGGCGATGTTTCTGCCGGTCACCGCAAACGGAAACAAGTCGGAGGCCAAGCCGGTCTTAGGAAGACAACCTGGGGC
>JAZRZW010000020.1:0-10024 GCA_045601585.1 Faecousia sp.
TCCGCGGAAAACTACAGTATGGTGATCCTGGAATTTGAGGAAGGTGTGAATTTGGATACCATCGGCGTGGATATCCAGCAGAACATATCTGCCCTCCAAGGCAGTTGGGATGAAATGATCGCCGCACCCTATGTGCTGAAGATCAACCCCTCCATGCTGCCGGTCATGGTGGCCGCTGTCTCCCGGGAGGGTATGGACAATGTGGAGCTGACTCAGTATCTGGACGACGGCTTGATGCAGAAGCTGGAGGGCATTTCCGGTGTAGCCCGTATTTCCACCACCGGTGCCATCCGTCAGGAAATGCATATCGTTCTCAACCAGGACCTGATTGACATTGCCAACCAACGCGTCGCCACCGCCATTAACGGAAAAATGGATGAGGCTCTGGAAGAACTGAATCAGACACGGGGAGACCTGCTGTTGGCACAACAACAGATGGCAGCCGGACAATCCGAACTGGAAGCCGGAAAAGACGCCCTCACCGGACAGATCTCCCAGGGCGAAGCCCAGGTAGAACAGCAGCTCCAGCAGCTGCGGGATGCCAAAAATCAGATCAACTCCACCCTGCCGGTGCTCAAGGCCATTCAGGCCGGCCTGCAGGCTTTGGAAGCCCCTATGAACGATGCCCACACCCAGTTGCTGGCGCTGCAGGCGTTACAGGCACAGGCGGAGGACATCGAAAGCCGCCAAGCCCAATTCGATGCCCAGATTCAGACCATTCGGGACAGCGGCAAGCCCCAGAGCGAAATCGATGCTGAGATCGCCGCTCTGATGGCAAGCGATGAATATCTGGATCTGCTGGCAGATACCGCCGAACTGGATGCACAACTGGCCGCTATGAGCCTGACCAGAGAAACCCTGGCCGCTCAAATCACAATTACAGAAACTGCCCTTAGCGAGCTGCAGGCACGAGTGGATGAATTCAAGGCTCTGCTGGCAGAAGAAGGCATTGATATCAACGAGCTGGACACCCAGATCGCAACCCTGGAAGACACCCTGGCCCAGATCGAAGCCGGTATTACCGCTTTGGAAGATGCCCGCCAGGCCCTCAGCCAGAAGAAAATGGAAGGCCTCTTGGCTCTGGCCGATGCCTCCACACAGCTGGCCGTAAACGGCGCCACCGTGGATGCCGCCCTGGTGCAGCTGGACGGCGGTATCGCCACCCTGGAGACCACCCGGGAGCAGACCCTGGCGCAGGCGGATCTCTCCAAGATCCTGACCATGGAGACCATCACCGGTATCCTCACCGCCCAGAACTTCTCTATGCCCGCCGGCACCGTTATGCAGGACGGCGTCAGCTACATGGTCTCTGTGGGCGAAGAGCTCACCTCCAGGGAAGAGATCGAAAACCTGATGCTGTTTGATGTAGGTCTTGAGGACGTAGAGCCCATCCGCCTGAAGGATGTGGCCGCTGTGGTGATCACCGACAACCGGGCCACCACCTACGC
Organism: Faecousia sp.; assembly: GCA_045601585.1. GTDB lineage: Bacteria > Bacillota > Clostridia > Oscillospirales > Oscillospiraceae > Faecousia. The sequence continues at coordinate 1,449 of JAZRZW010000020.1, forward strand.
AAAGCTGGATGGCCTGGACAGCGTGATGCTCACCTTTGAAAAGCAGAGCACCTACGCCACCGCTGAGGTCACCGACAACATTCTGGACCGTTTCCGGGAGCTGGAAACAGAGGATCCCAACCTGCGTTTTGTTTCCCTGATGAATCAGGGCGACTATATCTATATGATCGTGGAGCAGATTCTGGGCAGCCTGATCTGGGGTGCAGTATTCGCCATTTTGATCCTGCTTTTGTTCCTCAAAGACCTGCGTCCCACCTTTATCACCCTTTGCTCCATTCCCATCAGCGTCATCTTCGCTGTGGTGCTGATGTATTTCTCCGGTGTTACCATCAATATGATGTCCCTGTCCGGCCTTGCGGTGGCAGTGGGCATGCTGGTGGATAACTCCGTTGTGGTCATCGAAAACATCTACCGCCTGCGTAATAAGGGCGCCACTGTGATCCAGGCCGCTGTCAGCGGCGCAAAGCAGGTGGCCGGTGCGGTTGCCGCCTCCACTCTGACCACAGTATGCGTTTTTCTGCCCATCGTGTTTATCACCGGTCTGACCCGTCAGCTCTTTGTGGATCTGGCGTTGACCATGACCTACTCCCTCCTTGCCAGCCTGATCGTGGCACTGACCCTGGTTCCGGCACTGGCTTCCGGAATACTTCGCAAAGAAAAGCACATCAAGACCCCCTTGTTGGATCGCCTCATGCGGCTATACGAAAAATCCATTCGCTGGGCCCTGCGGCGCAAGGCCATCATACTCGTCTCTGCCGTTTTGCTGCTGATCGGCACCGCAATATGGACACTTTCCAGAGGTTTTATCTTTATGCCCTCTGCGGATATGCCCAGCATCACCGTCACCGTCACCATGCCGGATGACGCCACTATGGAAGACGCGGTGGCAGTTTCCGACGAGGTCCTCAATCGCATTGGCCAAATGGACGGCGTCGCCACAGTAGGCGCTACTATGGGCAGCGGCCTGAGTATGAACTCCCTGAGCAGTGCAGGCAGCAGCTATGATGTGACCGTCTATGTGACCCTGGCTGATGAAAAAGCCTCCGGCACAGAAGCCGCTAAAAAGATCGAAAGTCTTTGTGCCAACCTGCCTTGTGAGGTCTCCGCCTCCGCCGAGCTGATGGATATGAGCCTGCTCACCGGCTCCGGCATCAGTATGCGGCTCTACTCCAATGATTCCCAGGCCCTCCAGGACAGTGCAGCTGAAGCTGCCAAGATCCTCAGCGCCGTTCCCGGTGTGGCGGAAGTCTCCGACGGCCTGGAAAACACTGCCCCGGCCCTGCATATCCACATCGACCGGGATGCCGCTATGAAGCAAGGTATGACCGTGGCGCAGATCTATATGGAACTGGCCAGCGCCCTGCAGACCCAAACCTCTGTCACCACCCTGACCTTTGACGGCACCTCCACCGAGGTGATCGTGGAAAAGCCGGCCGAAAGCCTGCTGACTCCCGAGACCCTGCTGGACTTTACCTTCCCGGTTACCTCTCCCCTCACCGGCGAGACCTCCCAAATGCGTCTGGGAGATGTGGCCACTGTGGAAGAGACCGTGGGTCTGACCTCCATCTCCCGCATTGACCAGCGCCGGTATATCACCGTCTCCGCCACGCTGGCAGAAAACGCCAATGTGACACTGGTCACCACCCGGGCACAGAACGCCATGAAGAATGCCACTTTCCCCGAGAATGTTACCTATGAATTCACCGGCGAAAACGAGGCCATTATGGAAGCTATGAGCCAGCTGGGTCTGATGCTCCTGCTGGGCGTGCTGTTGGTGTACCTGGTGATGGTTGCCCAGTTCCAGTCCCTGAAATCTCCCTTCATCGTGATGTTCACCATTCCTCTGGCCTTCACCGGCGGCTTTATGGCCCTGCTGATTTGCGGCATGGAAATGAGCATCATCTCCCTGATCGGCTTCATTATGCTGACAGGTATTATCGTAAACAACGGCATCGTGCTGGTAGAATATATCAACCAGCTCCGGGCCGGGGGTATGGAACGCACCCAGGCCATTGTGGAAGCCGGCATCACCCGTATGCGGCCCATCCTGATGACCACCGTAACCACCATTTTAGGTATGCTGGTGGTAGCCCTGAGCCGGGATGCCGGCAACGCCCTGATGCGGCCCATCGCTGTGGTATGCATCGGCGGCTTGACCTACGCCACCATTATGACCCTGTTCGTTGTGCCTTGTATCTACGATATAATGAACAAGAAAGACCTGAGAGTCATCAGTGATGATGAACTTGCAGATGTAGACCTGTAACAAAAAAGCGAGGATAAAAATCCTCGCTTTTTTTCTTGCTTTTTGCTTAGAATGTGGTATGATTTTTGTATAACATACTTTAGGAGGTTTTCCTATGAATTGGAATGTCATTACCGACGCAAAATGCTGCCAGGGCGGAATCCGCCGCATCGTTCTGACCGATAAGATCGCTGAAAAGATCGGCGAGGGCGTATCCTTTAAGATCCCCACCGGTGCCATCGGCCCCAAGGATCAGCTTAAGCTCTTTGTCGGCTTTAACTACACCTGCCCCAACGACCTGAAGGTCTCTGTAAACGGCACCGTCTGCAGCGATGCCGACTTCGGTATGGACTCCTACAAACTCCTGCAGGACCCCACCACCCTTGCCTACACCATCGCTACTTATAAGCTCACTCTGGAAAACGCTGACCCCGCAGAGCAGACCGTTACCGTTTCCGGCAATCCTGCCGGCGTGATCACCTACCTGGAGCTGAAGATCCAAACTCTGTAACCGTAACGCCGGGAGAGAAGACCTTGGCCCTCCCTAAAAGGGCGAGTCAAGACTCGCCCCTGCTGAATCAGGACATAAAAATTCCCGGAATGCTGTCGCATTTCGGGAATTTTTTATGTCGTTAAGCAAATCGGTGATCTCAACTTCTCGTTATCCCAGCAGCAGCATAAAGCCGGCCAACACGATCAAAAACGCAAAATTGAATGCAGTGAACAGCAAAATGTAGTACCGGATCTTGCCCTTATTCTGCTTGGTGTACTCCCGGAAGGTGATCAGGCTGGCAAGGGATGCGATCAATGTGCCCACAGCGCCGATGTTCACACCCAGCAGAAGCTCACGATAGTTGTCTGTGAATTGCGAAAGCAAAATTGCCGACGGCACATTGCTGATGACCTGGCAGGACGCCACGCTGAACAGCAGTGTGCTTTTGCCCAGCAGGAAGGAAAAGAGCTTGCGAACTCCCTCCACCCGGGCCATATTCCCGGAGAACACGAAGAAAAACACAAAGGTCAACAGCAGGGGGTAGTCCACCATCCCCAGCGCCTTGCGATCCAGGAACATCAGCACTGCAGGAATCACAATCAGGCCGATCCAATAGGGGATCCCCCGGAACACGATGGCAATCGCCAGCGCAAAGAGCAGCAAATACACAACGGTCTTACCCTTGGGCATTACAATCTTTTCGTCCGCCACCTCCAGAGGTTCCGGCTTGACGAAAATGATGCAGCACAAGGTGATCAGCGCTACAGAGAGAATAAACGGCGGTGCCATAATGGCCATAAACTCCAGATTGGGGATCTGGAATTTGGTATACAGGTAAAGGTTTTGGGGATTGCCGAAAGGGGTCAGCATACCGCCCAGGTTGGCGGCAATATTCTGCATTATAAAGGTAAAGGCCATATACTTATTCTTGCCGGTGGAAGAAAGCACATACATTCCTAAGGGTAGGAATGTCAGCAGAGCCATATCGTTTGCAATGAGCATAGAGCCGATAAAGGTGATGTACACCAGCGCCAGCACGGAAAGCCGGGCATTGCGGAAAACCCGGACGATCTTCTTTGCCAGCATATAGAAAAAGCGGATGTTCTTCAGGGCGCAGACCACCGCCAGCACGCAGAACAGGCAGGTCAGAGTCTTGAGATCAAAATACCCCAGGTAGGCCTTATCCGGCGGCACGATGAAGCAGGTAATGACTGCCGCTAACGCCGCAATAAGCATCACTGTATTTTTCTTGATAAAACTGCTGACGGCGTAGCCGCGGTGAAGTTTTTGCACAGTCATCCCTCCTTTTCGGATTCCATTATGCCCCTGTTTCCGGCGTTTGTCAACCGCCATTTCCTCTATTGAAAAAAGAAGTTTTTTCGTGTATAATAGGGAGGAAAATCTTATTTCAGGAGAGAAACTATGAAGATCACCAATGACATTTTATATGTAGGCGTCAACGACCGCAAGGTGGACCTTTTCGAGGGTCAGTATGTGGTGCCCGAGGGCATGGCGTACAATTCCTATGTGATTATGGATGAGAAGATCGCCGTAATGGACACGGTGGATGCAAACTTCGGTGCCCAGTGGCTGGAAAACCTGGAAACGGCCCTGGCCGGCCGCCAGCCTGACTACCTGGTAGTGCAGCATATGGAGCCCGACCACTCCGCCAACATCGCTGTGTTTGCAGAAAAGTATCCCAACGCCACAATCGTGTCCTCCCAGAAAGCCTTTGTGATGATGAAAAACTTTTTCGGCACCGACTTTGCAGACCGCAGGGTCGTAGTTGGAGAGGGCGACACCCTGGCTCTGGGTAAACACGCCCTGACTTTCGTCACCGCACCTATGGTGCATTGGCCTGAGGTCATCGTTACATATGATTCCTGCGACAAGGTGCTGTTCTCCGCTGACGGCTTTGGCAAGTTTGGCGCATTGGATGCCGAGGAGGATTGGGCCTGCGAAGCTCGCCGTTACTACATCGGCATTGTGGCAAATACGGCGCGCCCGTACAGGCGCTGCTGAAAAAAGCCGCCACTTTGGACATTGCCGCCATCTGCCCCCTCCACGGACCCGTTCTCACCGAGAATCTGGGCTACTACCTGAATCTCTACGACATCTGGTCCTCCTACCGGCCTGAAGAAGAGGGCGTGGTCATCGCCTATACCTCCGTTTACGGCAACACCAAGAAAGCTGCTCTGTTGCTGGCCCAAAAGCTGGAAGCAAAGGGTCATAAGGTCACCGTTACCGACCTGGCCCGGGATGATATGGCCGAAGCTGTGGAGGACGCTTTCCGTTACAACAAGCTGGTGCTGGCTACCACCACCTATAACGGCGACATCTTCCCCTTCATGAAAACCTTTATCCACCACCTGACCGAGCGCAACTATCAGAACCGCACCGTTGCCTTCATGGAAAACGGCAGCTGGGCGCCCATGGCCACTAAGGTGATGAAAGCTATGCTGGAAAACAGCAAAAACCTGTGCTATGCCCAGAACACTGTGCGTATCCTTTCCGCACTGAACGCCGAAAGCATCGCCCAGATCGATGCATTGGCTGAAGAACTGTAAAAAACACCCCCTCAAAGACCTTTGAGGGGGTGCTTTTTATGCTTTCTTTTTACTCAGGTTTTCCAGGAGGAAAATGCCCAGCAGCACCAAAATGGAAACACCCAAAATGGCATACATACCGCCGATCTCCACCGGTTTTCCCATCAGCTCCGGGAAAAAGTCCAGAGATTCCTGAATGCCCTCCACGACCTCCTTGGGGGCGCCGTCATCCAGCATCTGCTGGAATGCGCCGCGCATTGCGTGGTGACGCACCAGAGCGGTGCCGTAAGTACCCGGCAGGAAGGAAACCACCTTCTGCAATCCTTCGCCGAAAGTGGCAATGGGCATATAGGCGCCACAGATAAAACCGTAGCCCGCACTGACAATGGAGCCCACCGCCGCGATCTGCCCCTGAGTGGACAGGAAGAAATGGATCACCGAGGACAGCGCCGTGCCGAAAAGCGACAGCACCACCACATCCAAAAGCAGGTACAGCACATCCGCGGCGCTCATATACCAGCCCACTACCGCCACATAGCCTAAGCATACCGCTGCCGCCAGCAGGCAAACCATCAGCGTGGAAATCAGAGATGCGGCAAAATAGCCGATGGACAGCGCAGAGCTCTTTACCGGAGTGATCCGCAGATCCTTAATGCTGCCGTTGGCCTTATCTTGCACCATCAGAATGTTGGAGCAGAACGCCACAGTAATGCAGGACACCGCCAAAAGGGACGACACCAGCTGGCCGCCCACCAGGCCGTCCAGCAGTTCGTCGGAAAGCTTCACAAAATCCGGCATGTTCTGCTGGAAGGTATCCCGATAAATATTGCCCAGGAAGGTGGCATACAGCACCAGCAGGATGCAGGGGGTGATCATCGCGGTAAACAGCATGCCCTTATCCTTGAAAAAGAGCTTTGTGTTGCGCCGGATCAGCGCCAAAGTCTGGGTCATACCTTGTCACCTCCTGTCAGGTCCTTGCCGGTGATGGCAAGGAACACATCGTCCATTTTGCCTTTTGTGATCTCATAATCCCGGAACAGCTCCGGATTTTTTCCGATCAGCTCGGTGGCAACCCCGGGGTTTTCTATGGTGATCCGGTAGGCATCCCTGATTGGGGTATAGGGCAAGCCGAAAGCCTGCACCTGACTTTCCGTTGCGCCGTAGAGGGTTATGTAGTCGGAGGTGTAGGCATTTTTCAGCTCCAAAGGCGTGCCTTCGGCGGCGATCATACCGTGATCCAGCACCACGATATAATCTGCCTCGGCTGCTTCTTCCATATAATGGGTGGTGAGGAACACCGTCATGTTCTGATTGTTCCGCAGGTCCAGAATCACATCCCACAGCATCTTCCGGGTCTGGGGGTCGAGGCCGGTGGTCGGCTCGTCCAAAACCAGAATCCGGGGACGGTGGAGCAGGGCTCTTGCCACATCGATCCGGCGATGCTGACCGCCGGAGAGCTTACCCACCGGGCGTCCCAGCAGATCAGCAAAGCTCAGCAGCTCCGCCAGCTCCCGGAGACGGGTCTCAAAAGCCTTGCCGGTGATTCCGTACAGCGCCGCCCTGCTCCGCAGGTTTTCCCGCACGGAAAGGGCGTTATCCAGCACGGAATTCTGGAACACCACGCCCAGCTGACGCTTGACATCGTCGGGATTCTTATCCAGCTCCAGGCCGCCTACGCTGACCTGACCGCCGTCCTTTCGGAGCTGACCACAAAGAATATTGATCGTGGTGGACTTGCCGGCGCCATTGACGCCCAAAAAAGCAAACAGCTCTCCCTTTTTTACCCGAAAGCTCAGATCCACCACGGCTTTCACATCGCCGTAGCTTTTATGCAAATTCCGAATCTCAATAATATTTTCCATAAGATCCCCCTTTCAAGCTTTTCCGTTTTTTCTATTTTAGCACGGTAGCGCAAATTTTTCCACTCCCTCCCATCAAACGGCGCAAAAAGGCCACCCAAGGGCAATCCCTGGGTGGCTTTCGTTTCAATAGGCACAATCCTCATCCGTTTCGTCCGGACTATTCGTCGCATAAAAAACCAACAACTCATCCATATAATAAAGCAAAACAGCTAAGCTTATGGCAACTACAACCCAGGAAATTCCGGGAACCGGAATTTCAATGGGCATAATAAATGGCATTATTTCCGGTATCACCAACGCAGCGCTGTCAGGTATGATAACAGAGAGCATTCCCAGCCAGATTGTCGTGCCCCGGAAGCCCTCGATGTTTTCTTTTAAGGTAAACAGAACGCCCATTGCACACAGAACCGCAGCAACAATATAGCATACGAACATAGCATTATCCGTCTCGTAATCCCGTGCCATCAACACGATTCTGATAACATGCCACACTGCTGTAGCTCCCAGCATGATTGCAACACTCTTTTGGGGATCCCGCAGCTTGTGAACTGTTTCCGGCCGCTTAGGTGGCATTTCTGCCAATTTGAGACCAAACTTTCCTATGGCAAACCCCACAGCCGCAATTCCCAAGGGTATAATCACGTTGCCTATAATATCTAACGTAAACAGATCCTGCATCGTACCAAAAGAAGTGAGGATATTAAACAAAACGAAAAAAACTTCGCTTATCCACACGCTGCCAAGGGCAATAGATGTTGCGCAGGACGGATGCCTTCCGCAAAAATCAACCCTAAGCTTCAGTTGTGCCATCAAGCAACAAACCACGCCGCCTCCTGCCACAGCTCTAACCACAGTTTCTATGTAGTTATACCAGTCCAGCATACTATCATAAAAGAAGAATCTGTAAAGATGCCAAACTGTTATCACCGCCAAAAGGATGCGCACTCCCAATTCAGGCCAATCCAGCTCCCCAATCTCAGTTCTTTTTCTTTGGCAGCCCGCGCACATATCTCGTGCTGCGGCATTTATCGTATTGCAATGTTTGCAGACCCAATCCAGAGAATTTCTATCCATAGCCCTTGTCCTCATCTTTAGGATATTTTAATCATACCATAAATCTACAAAATACACAAGGAAACAGCTCGTTTTTTTCCAAAGCCTGCAAGTAGATTTATTTTTTTCGTAAAAACCCTTGACAAACCGATAAGCGTGGGATATAATCAGTCGTGCTTCGGACGATTAGCTCAGCTGGCTAGAGCATCCGCTTGACGTGCGGAAGGTCATAGGTTCGAGTCCTATATCGTCCACCAAATAAAAAAGCTCATCCGAAAGGATGGGCTTTTTTGTTTGGTATGGCATTCAGATACAGGACGAGAACCGTAGGTTCGATAAATGACACCCCAAGAGCCGGAGCGGATGCCAACGGCGAT
>JAZRZW010000021.1:0-6921 GCA_045601585.1 Faecousia sp.
CCGTGCAAAGCTGTACTACCTGCGTGAGCGCTTCGGTAAGGCAGCCAAGGTCAAGGAGAAGGTCTAACACAAAATTCAATAAAAAAAGAGGGGAAACCCTCTTTTTTTATTGCCCAAAATCGTATATAATAGTATTTGTGATTTTATATGCCAGGAGGTGGGACTATGGAATTTGAGGAAATGGATCTGGAGGAAGCTAAGGTAGAGGTTGCCGAGGAAACGGAAGAAGATAAGGAGAAAACTGAAAACGGCTTTATGGGATATCTGCGGGATTTTACCGCGGTAATGGTAGCAATTATGTTGCTGTTTTTCCTGTTTTTTCGGATCATCGTAGTCTCAGGCCCCTCTATGAACGATACTCTGCAACACGGTGACACATTGCTGTTAGTGAGCCGTGTGTTTTATCACAATCCGAAACAGGGTGATGTTATCGTGGCCAGCAAGGATTCTTTCAGGGATGGCGAACCCATTATCAAGCGTATCATTGCAACGGAAGGACAGAAAGTCGATATCGACTTTACCACCGGTGCTGTGTATGTAGATGATGTTCTGCTTGATGAATCCGATTACATCAAGGGCAATACTACCAATTTTGAGGGAACGCGTTTTCCTTTGACAGTCAAACCCGGCCATGTATTTGTTATGGGTGATAACCGCGAAGACTCTTTGGACAGCCGTAGTCTGGAAATTGGCCAGATCGATGAGCGGCAGATCTTAGGCAAAGCGGTGTTTTTGCTTTATCCCGGCCAAAATGCAAACAATGAGCGGCAATTACGACGCATTGGAGTGCTAAACTAATGAATAACGAAAAGATGAACATCCAATGGTATCCCGGCCATATGACAAAAACCCGCCGTCAGATCGAAGCGGATCTGAAGCAGGTGGATGCAGTATGTGAGATCGTTGATGCCCGCATCCCAATATCCAGCAGAAATCCGGATATTGACGCGATCTGCGGTGCAAAACCCCGGATTATTATTATGAACCGTATGGATCTGGCAGATCCTGCTGCCACAAAGACCTGGCTGGCATATTTCCGCAGTAAAGGTATGGCAGCGGTAGCCACTGATTGCAAATCCCGAAAGGGTATTGGCGATTTTCAGCCTGCAGTACGGTCCGTTTTGAAAGATAAAATTGAGAGAAATGCGGCAAAGGGTATGAATAAGCCTCTACGCATTATGATTGTAGGAATCCCCAATGTGGGCAAATCCACTCTGATCAATCAAATCTCCGGCAGAAAAGGTGCAAAAGCGGAAAACAGGCCCGGCGTTACTCGTGGTAAACAGTGGGTTACTGTGGATAATTCCTTGCTGCTTCTGGATACTCCCGGTATCCTATGGCCTAAATTTGAAGACCCTGATGTCGGTATGATGCTGGCCTATACCGGTGCTGTAAAAGAGAATATTATTGATACCGAAGAACTGGCTTATCGTTTGATGGAACTGCTTTGGAAGTACTATCCTGACACCGTTCGTCAGCGCTATAAAGTGGATATGCCTGAGTGCACGCCCGGTTATGAATTACTGGAAGAAGCCGGTCGCAAAAGAGGTTATCTGTTGGCTCGTGGCGAAATAAACACGGAGCGTATGGCAAAAGTGCTTCTGGATGAATATCGCAGCGGCAAGTTGGGCCACTTTACCCTGGAAATGCCGGAGGAATGATAATGAATCAGGAAAATATGTGGCAATATGAGCAAAGCGTCTGGGATCAGGGGTATACTATGGTTTGCGGCGTGGATGAGGCGGGCAGAGGACCTCTTGCCGGCCCGGTTTGTGCGGCTGCGGTGATCTTACCTCCCAATGTGAATATCCCCGGCCTGGATGACAGTAAGCGTCTCTCAGACAAAAGGAGAAGAGAACTGTTTCCGATTATCAAAGAGACTGCGATTGCATACGGTATCGCTTTTGCCGATCATAAGGAAATTGATGAAATCAACATTCTGCAGGCTACATATCTGGCAATGGAGCGTGCAATCACGGAGCTTTCTGTAAAGCCTGATTTTGCGCTGATTGACGGTAATCGCAGTAAGGATTTCGGAATTCCTGTCCAAACAGTTGTTCACGGCGACAGTCTCAGCGCTAGCATTGCTGCAGCTTCAGTACTTGCTAAGGTTACACGAGATGACTATATGCTGGAGCTTGCGAAAGAGTACCCGCAATACGGCTTTGAGATCCACAAAGGTTATGGGACTAAGGCCCATTATGAAAGTTTGACCGCTTACGGACACAGCCCAATCCATAGATTGAGCTTCTTGAAGAAATTTTATGGGACGAAATAATATTGTTGGCGCATGGGGCGAGACTGTAGCTGCACAATATCTGCAGAAGAAACGGTATCAATTACTGGCAAGTCAGTATCGTTGTCGTTTCGGTGAGATCGACCTGATCGTATGTAATAAGAAATATATTGTCTTTGTAGAGGTAAAGCTTCGCAAAAATGATAAGTTTGCCCGTGCGGCAGAATTTGTAGATCGTGCGAAACAGAACAGAATCCGCACAACTGCATCGTTCTATCTGGCAGAGACGGATACAGATCTGCAACCCCGCTTTGATGTTATTGAAATCTATGCCCCTCATGGCGAGGAAACGAAAAAACCGCAAATTATCCATTTGGAGGATGCTTTTCAATGAGTTTTCCTGTTTTTGACCTGCACTGCGACACATCTCTTGCGCTTTTAGGTAACGATTTGAAAGGGGATGCGAACCTTTTTCATAACAACCTGCAAATTGATCTTTCCCGTGCTTGCAAGTTAAGTGGCTATACCCAGTGCTTTGCATGCTTCACCACAACGGATATGGAAAAATGGTATGGTGTTTCTCCTGTAGTTGTTTTTGAAAAGGAAATGGATGCCATTGCCAGAGAGCTGGCAGTCTGCCATCAGTATATCCGGCAGGCATATACTGCAGAAGATGTGAAGAAGAATATTGCTGAAGGTAAAATGTCTGCGATCCTATCGATAGAGGGTCCTGCCGGCATTGATTTTGATCCGATGCTGCTGGAGGATCTTTATAAAATCGGTTTTCGCATCACCACTTTGGGTTGGAATGAAAAGAACCCCCTGACCGGCTCAAATATGACCGGCGGCGGTCTGACAGATCAGGGCAGAGAATATGTAAAACAAGCACAGAATCTGGGCATGGTAATTGATGTGAGCCACATCAGTGATGAAGGCTTCTATGATATTATGGATATTACGGAAAAGCCTGTAATTGCCTCACATTCCAACAGTCGCACTGTTTGGAATCACGGCAGAAACCTCACAGATGATATGTTCCTGCAGATCTGCAAGACCGGCGGCGTTTGTGGCATCAATCTGTACACTGAATTCCTTGGTGATCATCCTACCTTGGACACGGTCTGTGACCATATTTTCCATTTTATGGACCTTGATCCCACCGGCAAGCATATTTCCCTTGGTGGCGATCTGGATGGCTGTGATACTTTGCCTGAGGGTTTTGCAGGAATTCAGGATTATCCGGCGTTGGCAAATCAACTGATCAATCGTGGTCTGGATGAGTATACAGTTGGCGATATCTTCTGGAATAATGCATTAGGAGTGATTGAAAAATGCTGTATCTGAGTACAAGAAATAAAACGGATTCCTTTACTGCATTTCGCGCTATGCATAATGATAATACCCCTGATGGGGGATTGTATGTACCGTTTCGCATAACCCCTTTTTCCAGCGATGAATTGACCGAGATCAAAGCGATGACCTTCGGTGATGCAGTTGCTAAAATCCTAAACCTCTTTTTCTCTCAGCAGCTCACAGGTTGGGATGTGGAGTTTTGTGTCGGCAGGACCCCGGTTAAGACCGAGGTGATTGGCCACAAAACCGTGGTGGCTGAGCTTTGGCATAACCACGAAGGTAATTATCAGACAACCCGCAATACCCTATACAGCCGGATTTACAGCACTTCTCAGGTGCCTTCTGATTGGGCTAATATCGCAATTGATACTGCTTTCTTGTTTGGCGTTTATACACAGATTGATGAATCCGGAGTTTTTGATATTTCTATCTCGGAACACGAAATAAGCACTGTAATGGCTGCCTGGTATGCGATGAGTTTGGGCCTTCCTATTGGACGGATTTTGCTGACTTGCAGCGAGCTCAGTCCGGTTTGGGACCTCATCCAGCGCGGTCAAGTGAACACTGCAGCATTAAAACGGCAGGATGGCGGTGCTGAACGTATGATTGAACGAATCATTTATGACACCTATCATTTCGATGTTGCGCAAGACTATCTCCACGCCTGTCAGCAGGGGAAAGCATACTCTGTCGATGAAGCATTGTTTGGTAAGTTGACGGAGCGTCTGCATGCGGTTGTGGTAGGCGCTGACCGGGCAGACAACGTGATTCAGAGCACTGCCAGAACCAATGGTTATGTCCTGAGCAACGATGCTGCCAGTGCCTTTGGCGGCCTGCAGGATTATCGTTCCAAGGGAGGGGACAGCAGACTGACTTTGCTGCTTTCCTGTGTGAGACCCAACAACTGATATCATTAGGAGCAATCTTATGGCACTTTACGCAATCGGTGATCTGCACCTTTGCCTGGGAGCATCCAAGCCTATGGATGTTTTTGGTGGTAAATGGGTCGGGTATTTGGATAAATTGCAAACCGGCATTCAGAAGATCACGCAAGAAGATACTACCGTACTTTTGGGGGATCTCTCCTGGGCGCTGAGTCTTGGGGAAGCAAAAGCAGATTTTGAGTGGATTCATTCAATACCCGGACGCAAGATCATATTGAAGGGCAACCACGATTATTGGTGGAGCACTGCTGCGAAATTTAATAAATTCTGCGCAGAAAATGGTTTTACCAATATGGAGATCCTCCATAATAATCATTTTGAATATAACGGTTTTGCGATTTGTGGCACCCGGGGATGGTTCCATGAGGAAGAAAAAGGCGATCCTCAGGATGAAAAAGTGTTTCGCAGGGAACTGATGCGACTGGAAGCCTCCCTGAAGTCTGCAGGCGACTTGCCTAAGATTGTTTTTTTGCACTATCCGCCCAGATACAAAGGTTATGAATGCAGGGAAATTCTTGAACTTCTTGCTATCTACGATGTGCGTCAGTGTTATTACGGACATCTCCATGGCGCCAGCCACGGACTTGCTTTGGACGGCCTTTGGGATGGGGTTGAATACCGCCTGGTATCAGCCGATAAATTAGACTTTGAACCCTTCCGGGTAATTTTATAAAATATTTCAAAAAATAGTAGACATTTGGGGCTATTTTTGATAGAATATTTCGGATACAAATTTTATAAAAAACGGCTCATACCGCCGAAAATTGGAGGACATAGAAATGAAAGTAAACAGCATTGAGAAAAACGGCAATCAGACTACCATCGTTGTCGAGATCGACAAGGAACTGATGGAGTCCGGCGTCAACAAGGCCTATCTGAAGGCTCGCAAGAATATCGCCATCCCCGGTTTCCGTAAGGGCAAGGCTCCCAGAAAGCTGATCGAGTCCCTGTACGGTGCTCATGTTTTCTTTGAAGACGGCCTGGAAGAGATCTTCCCCGAGGTTTATGATTTTGCAGTTGTGCAGCAGGATGTGAAGGCAGTTGGCCGTCCCAGCCTGACCGATATGCAGATCAACGATGACAATATCGTTACCATCACCCTGACCACCGATGTTTATCCCGAGGTCACCCTGGGTGACTACAAGGGCCTGGAAGTTGAGAAGCCTGAGATCGAGGTTACTGATCTGCAGGTGCAGGCTGAGCTGGATCGTATGGCTCAGAATGTTGCTTCCACTGAGACTGTGGAGCGCGCTGCAGAGATGGGTGTCACTGCTAACATCGACTTTGAAGGCTTTGACAACGGCGTTGCTTTCGATGGCGGTAAAGGCGAAGGCTTCGATCTGGAGCTGGGCTCCGGCTCCTTTGTTCCCGGTTTTGAGGAGCAGATCGTGGGCATGACTGCCCGTGAGGAGAAGGATATCGACATCACTTTCCCCGAAGATTACAAGGCTGATCTGGCAGGCAAGGCTGTTGTCTTCCATGTAAAGCTGAACAAGGTTTCTGTGACCAATGTTCCTGCACAGGACGACGATTTTGCTAAGGATGTTTCTGAATTCGATACTCTCGATGAGCTGAAGGCTGACATCCGCACTAAGGCTGAGGAGAACCTGGCTAAGCAGATTAACGCAACCTTCGAGCAGGCTTGTGTAGATAAGGCTGCTGAGAATGCTACTGTCGATATGCCCAACGGCCTGATCGAGATGGAGCTGGATAACCAGATGGAGCGTTTTGCATACCAGCTGCAGATGAGTGGCTATTCCATGGATGCTTACGCCAAGATGATGGGTGGCGACCTGAACACTATGCGCAATGCATTCCGTCCCGCTGCCGAGAAGCAGGCTAAGGCCAATGTGACCCTGGCAAAGATTATCGAGGTCGAGGGCATCACCGTTTCTGACGAGGATATCGCTGCTGAGTACGAGTCTATTGCTAAGCAGTACGAGATGGAAGCTGACAAGGTTAAGGAGATGGTTCCTGAGGCTGAGATCAAGTCCAGCATCGAGACCCGTAAGGCTGTTAAGGTGATCGTTGACAGCGCTGTTGCCGTTGCTCCCAAGAAGGAAGAAGTTAAGGAATAATATTCCAATTTTGTGGTTAGAATGTTTCAAGCCTTGAAAGGAGACACGACCATGAGTTTAGTACCTTATGTTGTAGAACAGACCAGCAGGGGAGAGCGTAGCTATGATATCTTCTCCCGTTTGCTGAACGACCGGATCATTTTCCTCTCTGAAGAGGTCAATGATACTCCCGCAAGCCTGATTGTTGCCCAGCTTCTGTATCTGGAGGCTCAGGACCCCGATAAGGATATCCAGTTCTACATTAATAGCCCCGGCGGCAGTGTTACCGCGGGTATGGCGATTTATGACACTATGCGCTACATCAAGTGCG
>JAZRZW010000022.1:0-2381 GCA_045601585.1 Faecousia sp.
GGTGGCCTCATCTAGGATGGCGCGCATCTTGGTATTGATCACATCACGGGAGGTCAGGGCCTGATCCAACTCCAGATCGCCGATGATGTTACGCAGGGTGGTAGCGGTCAGGGTCACCATAGCGGTCATGGGACGCTCCACGCCATAGGTGTACAGCTTGGGGTCAGTGATCTGGAAATTCACGACGGTATCGATCTGCATGGTAACGTTATCTTTGGTAATAACGGGCTGGGGAGGATAGTCCAGAACCTGCTCCTTCAGGTTGACCTTACGGGCAATTCTGTCGATGAAGGGGATCTTCATGTGCAGGCCCACGCCCCAAACGGACTGGAAAGCGCCCAGACGCTCGATGACATAGGCCTTGGACTGCTGGACCACGGTGATATTGGCAATAATGACAACAAGCAAAATAACGATAGCGGCAATGATATACGGCATAATATTCTCTCCTTAATTATTTTGTGGTTACTTTCTCTTTGACAAGAGAAACATATACTTTGACACCTTCCACCCGGTCGACTATGACCCGTGTGCCTTCCGGGATCGCTTCCTGGGTCGTGCTCCTGGCTGACCATTCCATGGCGCCCAGCTTTACCTGACCCACAGCCGTCAGATTGTCAATGGCCGTGGTCACGATACCCTCCGCGCCAATGACACTGTCCACATTGGTTTTTACCAGCTTCGGCTTCAAATACTTTTTGGTAATGGGCCGAAGGGCCAGCAGGAGTCCCACGGACACCACCAAAAACAGTACTGCCTGCAGCCAAACCGGTGCGCCAAGCAGACTTGCGATAAGGGCTACCAGGGAGCCGGTGGAAAACCAAAGTGACACCACTGCAACCGTGCCGGCTTCAATCAGCAAAAACAGCACCAGCGCAGCCAACCAAAGAAATGCTGCCCAATTCATAAGAACTCCTCCTTTCTAATTTTGGGACGGTGTTGGTTTGTGATAATAGAATACCAAAAATCACCGGAAAGGTCAATTGACAGAATCATCAAAATTGGTGCATTTTCCGCAAAAAAGTTACCGGTTTCCTTTGTTTCGGTGAGAAAACAAACTTTTTAACGGTAAAACGCAGGGGGTTGCTGCCGGATTTCCGGAAAAATGGTTTTTTCTTTTTCATTTCCTTTTTATTTTTCCGAAAACCGGCCGGGCGAAAGATGTACCGTTTTGAGATGTTTTTTATCACAGCATCTCTATTCTTCAAACTTTTTGTTTTCTATTCATCCGGTTTTTGTATAGTTTTTTCGGTGAAAATGCAATTTTTAAATATCGTTTTCGTTTCCCCGGAAAGCAGGGGCCTGCGTGAAAAAAATGGTTGCGTGTTGGGTAAAGCCGATGTATAATTACAATGTAAAAATATGGGCCAGCGCCCAAAAATAAACGGAGGAATATCATCATGTTCAATGCAATGATCGAAGTACTGAAGGCTAACCCCCGCAAGATCGTCTTCACCGAAGGCCACGATGCCAGAATCCTGGAAGCCACTGCCCGTCTGGTAGAAGGCGGTTTCCTGACCCCCATCCTCATCGGCAACGTTGACGAGGTCAAGGCAAATGACGCAAAGGGCGGTTCCAATAGCGAAGGCGTTGAGATCATCGACCCCCTGACCTATGCAGGTATGGACGAAATGGTCGCCAAGATGGTGGAGCTGCGTAAGGGCAAGATGTCCGCTGAGGACTGCAAGGCTGCTCTTTCCAAGGGTAACTACTTCGGCACCATGCTGGTGAAGATGGGCTATGCTGACTCCCTGCTGGGCGGCGCTACCTACTCCACCGCTGACACCGTCCGTCCCGCTCTGCAGCTGGTCAAGACCAAGAAGGGCGTAAACCTGGTCTCCTCCTGCTTCATCATGGTCCGCGGCGACGAGAAGATCGCTATGGGCGACTGCGCTATCAACCTGAGCTACGAAGACACCCTGGATAAGGAAGGCAACGTGGTTCTGTCCGGCGCACAGAAGCTGGCTGAGGTCGCTGTGGAAACCGCACGCACCGCTAAGGTCTTCGGCATCGATCCCAAGGTCGCTATGCTGAGCTTCTCCACCAACGGCTCCGGCAAGGGCGGCACCGTTAAGCTGAGCCATGATGCTACTTATATCGCCAAGGAAATGGCTCCCGAGTTCGATATCGACGGCGAAATGCAGTTCGACGCAGCCGTTGCTCCCGAAGTCGGCCAGCTGAAGTTCCCCGGCTCCAAGGTCGCAGGCAACGCCAACACCTTCATCTTCCCCTGCATCGAAGCAGGCAACATCGGCTACAAGATCGCACAGCGTCTGGGCGGCTACGAAGCCTACGGCCCCATTCTGCAGGGTCTGGCAGCTCCCAGCAAGGGCAACTACTTCGGTACCATGCTGGTGAAGATGGGCTATGCCGACTCCCTG
>JAZRZW010000023.1:0-2761 GCA_045601585.1 Faecousia sp.
AACAGCCTGCGAAGGTAGGCCACAAGATTCTCCACGCAAAACCCATCAAGGGTGGTTATGTGCTATGGCAGGATGATGTGACGGAGCTTGACGAAATGATGTCTCGGCTCCAGGATGCGCAGCAGCAGTTGAGCAAAGAGAACGAGCTGCTGCGCTCAGAATTGAAATTGAAAGAGCAGCAGGCCCAGGTAGAAGAGAAAGTCCGCTTGTATGACCGGATCGCGAAGGATGTCGCTCCGCAGCTGGTAAAAATGGACGCACTGCTTACACAGTCCTCTGACCCGTTGGTGGCGCACAGCGCCATGGCAAAGATGTGTGTAATTGGCTCCTATGTGAAGCGGCGCAGCAATCTGTTGCTACTGGGCGAAGAGAACCGAACCGTTCATGCAAGAGAACTGGAATACAGTATCCGGGAATCTCTGGACAATCTGCAGTTGGCTTCCGTTTCTACGATGCTGAACGCGCAGTGTGATGGTGATCTTCCGCTGGCACATATCATTGCAGCTTATGACTTCTATGAAAGCTTGGTGGAGAGGCTGCTTGACCGGATCATTGCTATGATGGTGTGTCTGACCTGTGAAAACGGAAGTATGAAAATGAATCTCCAGATCGGCTGTGCAAACAATATCCCAGAGCAGATGCTGGAGGATCTTTGCCTGCGCTTCGGCAGCTTCACTTATACCCTCCAGGACGAAGATGTGATCCTTGACCTTGAAATCTGCGAAGGAGGTGCGTGCAAATGATCAGCTATGATGCGCTTCCCACTCTGCTGCGCACCGCACTGATGCTGGGGCTGTTCCTGACCCTGTGCGGCAGCATTTATGTTTTATCCGCGACCATTCGCAGAAAGTCACCTGTTCTTTTTACACTGACACTTTTGTGTACCTTGCTCAGCGGATGCATGATGATTCTATTCTCCGCGGATGTCAGAAGCACAAAACATGCGCTGGCCTTTGCATCTGTCAGCCGCTGGCTCTGTGAGAAACCGGCTGTGTTTATAATACTTCTTTGGGCTGCTATGGCTGCGTTCCTTGTTTATGCCGTGATTTGGGAAATGGAACGCCGCAGAACGATGGTCACACGCTCCGCCATCAAGGAAAGTATCGATCATCTGGACACCGGCCTCTGCTTTTTTGCCGAAAACGGAAGGGTTATGCTGGTCAACCATCGTATGAACCAATTGTGTCACACCATCCTGGGACATGACCTGCAAAATGCTGCACTTATGTGGGATGCGCTCTGTGACGGTGATGTACAACCAAACATCACCCAATTGTCAGGAAACAATCAACCCAGTTTTCTGCTGCCGGACGGAACGGTCTGGACTTTTTCCGGTGAGGATCTGCAGCGTGTATTTCAGATCACAGCCGCTGACGCAACGCAGCTTCATAGCCTTGCGGAGGAAATAAAACATAAAAATATCGCCCTTGAGGCACTCAATCATCGACTTGTCCAATATGAGAAAAATGTTGAGGAACTGACCCGTTCCAAGGAGCGTCTAGAGACAAAGGCAAAAATCCACAACCAACTGGGACAGACACTTTTGGCCACCCGCAGCTATCTGCTTCGTGGCGAAGAGGAACCGCCGATTCCCATTGACACCTGGAAACACAGCATCGCGCTGCTCCGTCAGGAAGCAGCAGACGGTTCGGAACAGTCCTCTGTGCAAATGCTTGTGCAAACAGCAAAGGCTTTCGGCATTACGGTGCAGATCAACGGGCAAATGCCCCTACAGAAACCGACCGAGCAGTTACTCCTGGAAGCTGCGGCAGAAGCACTGACCAACGCAGTCCGCCATGCCGATGCCAGGACGCTATACATCCATTTTTCTGAAACAAATACCCATTATCGGGTTACTTTTCAGAATGACGGCAAGCTGCCCGAAGGAGAGATCCGGTTGGGCGGCGGTCTGGGTTCTCTTCGCCGGAAGGTCGAGCGCGCAGGCGGTGCCGTGGACATCGGTAGCCGTCCTGTATATACCCTTACCATTACAATACCCAAAAACGGAGGTGAGTGCCTGTGATCCGTGTTTTGATTGTGGAAGATGATCCTATGGTTCGCAAACTCCTGGAGATCTACATCGGTCCCAGTGACCGATATGAACTGGTCCCTTCTGTGGAGAGCGCGGTATTTGCAGAGTTCTGCTGCAGGACAAGCCAGGTGGATCTGATTCTAATGGATGTATGCACCGCTCTAAACGCCAACGGAATCGAAGCTGCGGAAAAGATTAAGCGGGCTTTTCCAAATATTAAGATCATTATTATCACCAGCCAGCCAGAGTGCAGTTTCATTGACCGGGCCAAAAAGGCAGGCGTAAACAGTTTTTGGTATAAATCCGCAGCGGCGGAAAGCATCCTGGACATTATGGATCGAACCATGGTCGGAGAGTGTATTTATCCCGACGCGACACCATCCCTGCAATTGGGAAATATCACCAGCCAGGCACTCTCTGACCGGGAGTTGGAGGTCCTGCGCGAAGTAGTCAACGGAGAGACCGATGCGGCCATTGCAAAAAAGCTCCACATGTCTGTACGCACGGTAAAGGGGCACATCCAATCCATGCGGGAAAAAACAGGCTTTAGAAACCGCACAGAGTTAGCCGTTCGCGCCAGAGACTGCGGACTGATCATCAATATAAAATAACAACAATACTCCCTAACAAAACAGGATTTGCACGAAAGTACGATGTGCAAATCCTGTTTTGCTGTTATAATATAAGCTGAATAAAATTGCTCTGATGAATTACAACAAGGAAGGCGTG
>JAZRZW010000024.1:0-7071 GCA_045601585.1 Faecousia sp.
CGTCCACCAAATAAAAAAGCTCATCCGAAAGGATGGGCTTTTTTGTTTGGTATGGCATTCAGATACAGGACGAGAACCGTAGGTTCGATAAATGACACCCCAAGAGCCGGAGCGGATGCCAACGGCGATTGGCTTGGTGGAATTTATGCAGCGAGCGAAGCGAGTCGCTGTCCTATATCGTCCACCAGAAAAGAACGGTAATCGTGATACGATTACCGTTCTTTTCAGTTATATTCGCCTTCGGCGAGTTATATTGCTTCGCAGTTATATTTGGCTTACGCCAAGTTATATTGCCCTACGGGCAGTTTTGGAGGCGAATATAATATAACTACTGCATAGCAGCAATATAACTTTCACGCAGTGAAAATATCACTCCGGCATAGCCGGAATATAACTTGAAATTGCGGCTCGATCCGCCGTATGCTCATCGCCTCCATCAATACCACAAAAGCAAAACAATAACGACAAAGGACTTGTGCCGGGATGATTGAACATCCCGGCACTTTTTATTTTTCTTCCTCAGGGGTTTCGGCCTCGCCGGCAGGCTCTTCCCGGACATCGTCCTCGTCGTTTGCCCATTGGTCCAGCTTTTTCACAGCATTGGCACCGGTCTTGATCAAGGTCTTGCCCAGATCCCGGAATGCGTGACCCAGACCAACGCCGGTCTCTTTCCAGCTCTCTTTCAGTCCTTTTGCCATTTGTCATCCCTCCATCAGAGTTCTTGTATAGGTTTATTATATTTGCATTACGGAGCCTTGTCAAGCCAATCCGCCTATGTAACAGCGGCCCACCGGAGATCTGCAAAAATGCAGCCATCACTCCAGGATAGCGCTGATACCACGGCGATCAGGGTGCAATCTCTTTTGCAACGGCAGTTACAAGATCCCATCTTTTTCACCTCCCGATGCATTCTATGTCACTATTTCGATCATGTGCGACAAAACCAAGGACCGCTCTGTCAACAACAAAGCGGTCCTTTCTATTTAGTTCAGGGCGGCGATCAGGGAGGGGATCGACGGCTCGAAAGCTGCGCCGTACCAGTGGTTGGGATAGTTCGTGGTATCCCGGATGCAGGTGACAGCATAGTCCGCTGCGATCTTGGCAGCCTGGAATGCAGTCTTGCCCCGCATCAGTGCGCCGACGAAAGCAGAAGCATAGATATCGCCGGTGCCGTGGGTAGAATTGGGGAGCTTTTCGTGCTCATAGTAGCTATACTGGCCGTTCTCCAGCACCACAACGCCGGTACAGCCTTCCCGGTAGGAAACGCCGGTGAGGACCACATTCTTGCTGCCCAGGGCAGTAAGCTTAGCCAGCAGCTCATCGATGTAACCCCGGTCATACTCGGTCTTATACTCCGCACCGGTGAGGAATGCTGCCTCAGTGATGTTGGGAATCAGGTAATCCGCATGGGCGCTCAGGCGCTTCATCGCCTCCACATAGTTCATATCGAAGGCAGGATACAGCACGCCGTTATCCGCCATGGCGGGGTCAACGATCTTCACACAATCGGGGGTACCGGTGGTGTTGAAAATGTCGATCACATAGTCGATCTGCTCGCTGGTGCCCAGGTAGCCGGTGTAGATCGCAGAGAACCGGATGCCCTCCTGCACCCAGCGTTCCCGAATGGCAGGCATATCGCCGCTGAGATCCCGGACCGTAAAACCGCCGAATCCGCAAGTATGATTGCTCAGCACCGCAGAAGGCAGCACGCACGCTTCCATGCCGCAAGCGGAGATAATGGGCAGCGCCACCGTCAGGGAACACTGACCCACGCAGGAAATATCCTGTATCGTCAGAATCTTTTTGTAGGACATAAAATTTCTCCTTTATTTTTATGGTCAAATTATAACGATGGTTTGTGGAAAAATCAAGGAAAATTTTATAAGCCTTTTATAGCCTTTTGCAGCTCCTCCGCCAAAGCGGACATAGCCGTTTCGTGTGCCTTATTTACCTTGCGGTCGTAGGTGAGGATGCCGTTAATTTCGTCCTCCACATCGCTGACCTGGGTATAGATCCCGCCGCAAAGGCCCTTAGGGATCGCCGGCAGGATCCGGGTACGGTAGAGCTCCTCCACTGCCTTTTGATAGTCGGCAAAATCTTTGCAGGTCTTATAGCCGAAGGACTTGTTGGGATTATACAGGTGGCCTTCCACCGGCAGGGCAAAGCCGCCAAACTCGGAGACGATTACCGGGCGGGTCTTATGCATCTTCAGCCGGTGCCAGAAATTAAAGTAAATGTGGAAGCTTTCCACATCGGTCTTTTTCCGTCTGAACCAGCCGGAGGTGGAATCGATAATCCGGGTGGGATCCCAAGAGCGCACCAGGGGGTACACCAGGTCGCTGGCAAACTGGCCCCAACCTTCGTTGAAAATGGTCCAGTAGAGGATGCTGGGGTGGCTTTTCAGCAACTCCACCGTGGCGTGGGCGTTGTGAAGAAACGCGCCTCGGGTTTCGGGATCCGGGTGCAGCCAGCGGTCGGGGAGCTTCTGCAGCCCCACTGTGGGCAGCAAGGTATCCCGGAAAAAGCTGTAACGGCCGTTATTGACCATATCCTGAAACACGACCATACCCAGCCGGTCACATTGATAATAGAACTCCTGGGGCTCGATTTTGATATGCTTTCGCAGGGTGTTGAACCCCAGCTTCTTCATCTCCAAAATGTCGTCTGCATAGCATTCGGGGGCGGCGGGGGTATAGATGCCATCGGGCCAGTATCCCTGATCCAGCAGACCATGGAAGAAATAGGGCTGGCCGTTCAGCAGCAGCCGGGGAACGCCGTTCACGATCTTACTTTCAATGCTGCGAATGGCAAAATAGCTGTCCACCTTGTCGGTGTCGGTGACTACGGAAAAATCGTAGAGATAGGGATCTTCCGGGCTCCACAGATGGGGATTTTCCGGGACGATGGTGGCCTCGCCATGGGTCAGGGGGAACTCGCCCAGGTCGGGAACTACCACCTTGCCACTTTGGGCGGGGATGACGGTAATTTTCACGCTGTAGCCCCGGTTCTCCACCTGGACATCCTCGATATATGTTTGCGGCACACTCTCCAGCCACACCGTCTGCCAAATGCCGGACACCGGGGTGTACCACATACCGCCACGCTTGCGCACCTGCTTGCCGTAGGGGTAGGATTGATCCCGCAGGTCATCCTTTACGAGAATTTTCAGGGTGTTCTCCTTCTGCAGCGCCCCGGTGATGTCAAAGGTCATAGGGGTATAGCCGCCAAAGTGACTGCCGACCTCTTTGTCGTTTACATAACATTTTACTTTTTGATCTGCGGCACCGATATGCAGCAGCACTCTACCCTGGTCGAAACCCTCCACAATGGTGAATTTTCGGGTATAAGTCAGGGTCTCTCCCTCACTAAAATGCCGATTTACCCCGGAAAGTTGGGATTCCGGACAGAAAGGCAGGGTGATCTTGCCGGCAAAATCCTCTGCGGTGAAGTCCCATTGGCCATTCAGGTTGACATAACTTTCTCTCCGCATACGAGGCCTCGGATATACATTCCAGGGAGTCTCCGGCAGTGTCTCTCCCCTTTGGGTAAATAATTTTTCCATCTTATTGCTCCTTTTTCAAGCTGCGGAACAGAGGCACAAAAGTCACCCAAATCACAACAGCTGCCACAAAAGCTGCCAGGAAAATGTTTTCATTGGGGAGAAAAGAAGATGTGCCGTCAGCATTTATGATTGTCTCGGCATTTTTCAGCACCGCTTTGCCAATCATAGGGCCGATGACACCGGGAATCAGCACCTGGCCCACAATTCGCTGACCCTGGAACATGCCGGCTTTTCCTGCGGGGGTCTTATCGCGCAAAATCGCGCCAAACACCGCCATACCGGACAGATAGCCGCACATCATCAGCAGAGAGCCGATGAACACCGGCACAGTCGCCCGGAAGAAATATAGCAGCACATATCCCGCCATCAGTAGGGCAATTACCGGCATCGCCGAAGTCTGAAAACCCTTACGGTCGTACACTCTGCCATAGAAAGCAGTGAACACTGCAGCCAGGATAATGGCAGGAGCAAACAGAAACACATAATTATCCATTTTCAGCGTCTTTTCATAATAGATAATCAGGTAGGGCATAAAGATCTGAATCGAGATGCCGAACACCGCATAAGCCACCAGCGCCAGGTACAGAGAGGGATTGCGGCGGATCACCTGGGGTCGGAATCCGTAAAAAATATTTTTAAAATAGTTTTCGTTGCCGGTATTGTCTACATTCGGTTCCTGGATGAGGAAGAATCCCAGAACGCCCAGCAGAAGAACCACGCCGCCAATCACAACAAAAATAGTAGTCCAGGTCTGAGGCAGATCCTGATCAAGGCTCATAAAGCCGCCGAACACCACCAAAATGGCCATGAGGGGCATCATTGCGTTAATGCCCTCGGCGGCGCCCCGGTTTTGGGGCGTGGTGGAATCGGTAAGCCAGGCGTTAAAGGCCGCGTCATTGGCAGAAGATCCGAAGAAGGTCATCACGCAGTCCATCACGATCACAAGGCTGATACCCACGGAAGCCGCCTGGGCCACCGGCACAAACCGGCTGATCACATCTACCCGGATCAGGGAAAAGCTCAAAATAGACAGGCCCCAGAGGATATAGCCGCGGCAGATAAAGAGCTTGCGCTTGCCCACCTTATCGCTGAGGGCGCCGATGAGCAAGGTTGTCACCGTGGCGGCGATGGCAGAAGCCATCACCATATTGGAGATTGCCTCCGGTCCGGCGCGGAACATTTTATAGATGAATACATTAAAATACATATTCTCCATCACCCAGGCGATCTGACCAACCAGGCTGAAGATCACCAACGAGATCCAGAATTTCGGGTTCTTTTTCATAAGTTATCCCCCTTTTGCAAGATAAGTTTATTATAACACATAAATTTCCAAATAACAATCTTCGCCACAGAGACAAATGTCGCCCAAAACCTTGACTTTTTGGCAAAAAGCGGTAGAATATAACTATCATTTTATTATTGGAGGAAACACATTATGACCAAAAGAATTTTGGCTGCTCTGCTGGTGGTTCTGATGCTGGTGACCATGCTGGCCGCCTGCGACAAGGACACCGCTCCCCAAGTAGCCCAGGTACCCGGCACTCAGGCAACTGAGCCCGCACCCGAAACAGGTGACGTTCCCACCAACCCCACCGCGCCTTCCGATCAGCCCACCGACACCCTGGTATTCACCGAATACGCTGAAATCGAGCTGGGCACCCCCGCAGCAACTCTGGACCCCAAGGATGTCTACGCTGACCTGGAATACAACGAAAAGATGTTCTACGGCGACTACCGGATCCTGGGCGGCGAAGCTGCAGAGGAAAAGTATAAGGAAGAAATGCCTCTGATGAGCTATGTGGCTTACGACGAGTGGGACGAGGAGTACTACGACAGATACATCACCACCGTTCCCTTCCGTCTGGAGGCCGGCCCCCGCACCCTGTACCACGCACTGAACTCCGTGCGCGGCAAGGAGTTTGTACGGGCATACTTCTATGACGAAGACTACAACATGACCTACATCTTCTGCCAGTACACCGTGGACGGCGACACCCTGACCCTGACCCCCCTGGCATACTACGATTACGACTATGAGACCAATCATATGTCCTTCTCTCTGTCTGAGACTTCCTTCGAGTACACCTTCAGCTTTGAGGGTCGCAAGCTGACCCTGAGCGACGGCACTACCACTGTTGAGCTCCACTCCGGTTTGAGCTACGACTCCGACTCCTCCGCACTGTATATCGATAGCTACCTGACCCCCGGCTCCGACATGCTGGAAGAGATCGACAACTTCTCTCTGTACTGGTACTGGACTGAATCCTATGAGGAAGAAGGTGTCATGGAGCTGCGCAACCACTTCAGTGTTGCAGACGCAGACTTTGAGAATATGAGAAGCGGCTACGCTGTTCTGGAGAAGAACGGCCTGATCACCTTCTCCCTGCCCGCTCCCGGCAGACAGGTCAACACCTATCAGTTCGTCTACTTCCTCTGCGGCGATGATGGCATCATCCTCACCGACGGTGAGACCACCATCTACTTCACCTCCAGCTACAGCGACCGCTACGGCGAGGACCTGGGCGACAACCTGACCTATGAGGACCTGGGCAAGCTGGAGAACATGACCGACGAAGAGATCGAAGAGATCATGGAAATGAAGGCTGACCTGCTCAACGACCTGGCTGACGCATACGAAGAAGCAGGCCTGGATGTGACCGTGGACGAAGAGACCGGCGAGATCACCATGGACGCTGAAGTTCTGTTCGACTACAACAGCTACGCCATCTCCGCTGACGGCGAGGCTCTCCTGGAAGAGTTCATCACCATCTACTGCGAAGTCGTGTTCGACGAGAAGTATGACGGCTTCATCTCCCAGATCATGGTGGAAGGTCACACCGACTCCACCGGCGACTACGACGACAATCTGGAGCTGTCCCAGAACCGTGCAGAAAGCGTTCGTGATTTCTGTGTCAGCGTTGGCGGCGACCATGCCGACGCTCTGACCGAGATGATGAATCCCATCGGCTATGCTTCCAACTACCCCGTGCTGGATTCCGACGGCAACGAGGACGAAGCAGCTTCCCGCCGCGTGGGCTTCCGCTTCCTGATCAACCTGGGCGAGTAATTTAAACCCATAATCCAAAAGGGGTCGGCGCTTGCCGACCCCTTTTTATATCACCGTGTAGTCCTATGGTGGTACTATTGACATTTCCATAAAAAAGACCGCCCGACTGGGCGGTCTTTTTTATAGCAAATTAGGCCTTGCCGGCGCAGCCCAGAACGTTGATCAGCTTGTGGCGAACAACTTCCTTGATGTTTGCGCGAGCGGGCTTCAGGTACTGACGGGGGTCGAAGTGAGAGGGATTCTCGTTGAAGTACTTACGGACAGTGCCGGTCAGTGCCAGACGCAGGTCGGAGTCGATGTTGGTCTTGCAAACAGACACGGCTGCAGCCTTACGCAGCTGCTCCTCGGGAACGCCGATAGCGTTGGGCATCTGGCCACCGTTGGCGTTGACCATTGCAACATACTCCTGGGGAACAGAAGAAGAACCGTGCAGAACGAT
>JAZRZW010000025.1:0-1858 GCA_045601585.1 Faecousia sp.
GATAATTGCTCGATGGAACAGGCCCTGACTCAACGGAGAGGTCAGCAGCATACGAACAGACACACCGCCTGCCGACTGACCAAAGATCGTAACACAGTCCGGATCACCGCCGAAGGCTTTAATATTCTCTCTGACCCACCGCAATGCTGCAATCTGATCCAGAATTCCGGCATTTACCGCATTTTCCCATCCGGGCAACGCGCAAAAGCCCATCACACCGCAGCGGTAATTGATGGTGATCAGTACCACACCTCGTCGGTTAAGCTCATCTCCATCCAGAATGGGGGTACCCGCCCGTCCACCGTTGAAGCCGCCGCCATAGATCCAGAACATAACCGGCAGCCGCTCCTCAGAAGAACGGGCAGGCGTGTACACGTTCAAATACAGGCAGTCCTCCGAAATCGGGAACTCCTCACCACGCTGAGGCTGGATACAACTGGGTTGAAATTCGCTGCAATCCCGGATACCCTCCCAGCTTACCGGAAGCTGCGGTGCCTTGTAGCGAAGCTCCCCAACCGGTGGTTTAGCGTAGGGAACACCTAAGAAAGCCATGGTTCCGGGAAGCTTACCGGGTTTACCTATCACCCAGCCCTGCTTTATCTTAACCTTATCCAACATGATCCCTCCCGGGTATTTACTGTGACAGCCGCAGGTGGTCCTGCGGCTGTTCGATCATTATCCTTCTTTCTGGCAAGAGAACAACCAGCGCTTCAGGCCTTTAATTTCATATGCAGCCGGCCATGTACTTGTATGGTTCGTAGCCGGATTGTCATCCTTGTATTCCGGAACAACGGAGCTGCCGGAGAACACCGTATAGCGGATGCCCACATCATCCTTCAGTGCATCGCAAACCGCCGCTTCCAGCACCTCAGGAGCTGCCTTTGCATCCCAGACATAGCGTCCGATCTTCGCGCCAGCCTGCTCCATTGCTTCCGTTACCGCATTCATACCAGGGAATGCCTTGGCATCATGGTTGGACACCAGAATCCAGAGCTTGCAGTTCGTACATTTTGCCGCCATCCGCTCAGGAGACCACTGTCCTGCAACCAACAGGGATGCTGCAAAGAAATCCGGGAACAGGATGTTCATTTCGCAGGATGCCATGCAACCCATGGACTGACCAGTGGTATAGACACGGCTCTGATCGATGCCATACCGCGCAATCACATCGTCGATCATCGCCTTGATAATGTACAGTTCTTCCGATGCCTCGAAGCGGTCATTTGTCAGCTTCACATGCCGGGGAATCTGAGGTGCCAGCACGAAGCAGGGATGTTCATTCTGCCATTCCGGCTTTGCAAAATTGATGGCACCGTTGCCCTGAGAAAGAGCGATTTTTGTATCCGGACCACAGGGTCCTGCATCATGGATAAACACCACCAGCGGCATTGCATTGGTTCCGTCATAGATTTCGGGGATGTACAGGTTGTAGCCAAGGCCCTTAAATTCAAACTGCTGAAACTGTTCGATGATGGGCTCTACGGCAGATTCGGTCGTCATCATTTCTTCACTGCCATGAATCACGGTGCCATCTGCAGCCAAGATATCCTTCACTTGTGCAACACGTGCTTCTCGGGGTTCACGAACTGCAGTGGGCAGCTTGGGAGGGCCACCGGGAGGAGGACCTCCGGGACCACCGGGGCCACCCGGGCCTCCGGGACCTTTGCCCGGCTTAAAGGGGGGCGGCTCGGCAATAATGCCGGCCTTTCTGTCGCGAATATTCAGGGAAATGATCACGCTGTTTTCCTGGACGGTAACATCGGTAATATTGCGGTCTTTAACACAGTATGTATCCAAAGCCACGCTGCCGGGATCCACAGGGCTGTCATACACCAGCTCCACGCCGCAGATTTTCTGA
>JAZRZW010000026.1:0-15672 GCA_045601585.1 Faecousia sp.
GATTTTTCGCCGGAAGATGCAATCATCCAGCCCTATAACCGTAAAGCACTCTATGAGATCTTTGTGAAGCTTGAATTTGTAAAGCTGATCGATAAATATGGCCTGCGGTGCGCCCAGGAGGATGCCCCCAAGGCTTGTCCCAAGATTGAGAGGCTTCCGGTTTGCACTTCGTTGCCTGAAAGGTGCGACGGTTATGCGCTTTATATCCACGATGATGGCAGCATCGGCGTTGCCTGGGATAATGGTGTATGTGAAGTGACTCCTATGGAGGCTATGTACCTGGGAGAATTTCTGAAAAACAGTACCGACGGTACCTGCCATGATCTGAAAAGCACCCTTCATGTGCTGGATAATTTAGGCCTTTGCCATGGCGCGGTTTCTTTTGACACCGCTCTGGCAGCCTATGACCTGAATCCTTCCCAGTCCGACTACGCGGTTTCTAAACTGGCCACCACCTATCTCGGTTATGCGCCGGATGATGCGGCTGGCTGTGCTGAAGCGCTTTGGCACCTGAAAGGTGTCCTGATTCAGGAGCTGGAGCGTCAGGATATGATCGCCCTTTACTATGACATGGAGCTGCCTCTTTGCCGGGTGCTTTACAGCATGGAAAAAGAGGGTATCTCTATTAACCGGGAGCAGCTTGAGAATTTCGGTGCCATGCTCACCCGACGGATCAGTGATTGCGAAAGCATAATTTTCAGCTATTCCGGTGAGCCTTTCAATATTCAATCTACCCGCCAGTTGGGCGAGGTACTGTTTGATAAGTTGGGTCTGCCTCCGGTTAAAAAGACCAAAACAGGATATTCCACCAACGCAGATGTACTGGAAAAGCTGAAAAATAAGCATCCGATTATTCCTGCAATTATGGATTATCGAATGTTGACCAAGCTGAAATCCACCTATGCAGATGGCCTTTTAAAAGTGATTGCAGAGGACGGTCGCATCCACACCACTTTCCAGAATCTGGTGACTGCAACCGGTCGTCTGTCTTCCACTGAGCCGAACCTTCAAAACATTCCGGTTCGTACCGATTTAGGTGCAGAGATCCGCAAGATGTTTGTTCCCAAGGAAGGCTGTGTGTTGGTGGATGCCGACTACAGTCAGATCGAGCTTCGTGTGCTGGCCCATATCGCTGATGATAAGGTGATGCAAAACGCTTTCTGTGAGGGAATGGATGTCCACACCGTTACTGCATCTCAGGTGTTCGGCGTATCCCAGGAGCAGGTAACTCCGCTCCAGCGCAGACACGCTAAAGCGGTTAATTTCGGGATCGTTTACGGTATCTCCGAGTTCTCTTTGGCAGAGGATATCGGCGTCAGCCGTTATGAGGCCAAGGCCTATATTGAAAACTACCTTAACAACTATCGGGGTGTTCGCGCTTATATGAAGAATGTGGTAGATGTTGCCAGAAGTATTGGTTATACCACAACTCTTTACGGTCGGCGCAGATATATCCCGGAACTCAAGAATACCAATTTCAACCTGCGTCAGGCTGCAGAGCGGATTGCGCTCAATACACCTATCCAGGGTACTGCGGCAGATCTAATCAAACTCGCCATGATCCGTGTGCATAATGCGCTTTTGGAGCATTACCCTGAGGCGAAGCTTATTTTGCAGGTTCATGATGAATTGATTGTAGAGAGCCCTGAGAAGATCGCACCTATGGTTGCAGAACTGATCAGCAGGGAAATGGAGCAGGTTGCAACTCTGCGTGTTCCGCTGTTAGCGGAAGCAAAGTGGGGTGCAAGCTGGTATGAGGCAAAATGATGGAATATGTACGGATGACGGCAGCCCATGTCCCTGCCATTGTTGAAATTGAAAAACTTTGTTTTTCTGACCCCTGGAGTGTAAATTCTATTAGCGGTGAGCTAAATAACCCTCTTTCTTTGTGGCTGGTGGCGCTGGATGGAGACTGTGTGGTTGGTTATGTGGGCTCCCAGACGGTTCTGGGAGGCGCGGATATGATGAACCTGGCTGTTTTACCCCAGTATCGCAATCAAGGCGTTGGAATGACACTGGTGAACCAGCTGGTGATGTGCCTTCGTGAAAAAGGGGCGATCAGCCTTGCTTTGGAGGTGCGGCAGTCCAACTTGCCTGCGATTTCCCTCTATGAAAAACTTGGCTTTGTGCAGGTTGGTGTACGACCCAATTACTATCGCAACCCCAAAGAGAACGCATTGATTCTGCGAAAGGAGTGGTAGAATTGAATATCCTTGCTGTGGAATCTTCTTGCGATGAAACCGCGGTCTCTATCGTCAGAGACGGCAGGAAGGTGCTGACGGATTGTATTGCCTCTCAGGTGGATCTCCATCGGATCTATGGTGGCGTTGTGCCAGAGATCGCATCCCGCATGCATATTGAGGCCATCTACGGCTTGGCAGATCAGGCGCTCAAGGAAGCAGCTCTGACCCGGGATGACCTGGATGCCGTTGCGGTGACCTATGCTCCCGGTTTGATCGGTGCAGTTCTGGTGGGTGTGAATTTTGCCAAAGCCGCAGCCCTTGTGCTGGATAAGCCTCTGATTCCGGTCCACCATATCCGTGGGCACATCGCAGCTAACTATATTGCTTATCCTGATCTCAAGCCGCCTTTTGTTTGTCTTGTTGTGTCCGGTGGCCACACTATGTTTGTGGATGTGCAGGACTATACCAGGATGGAGATTTTGGGTACGACTTTGGACGACGCAGCAGGCGAATGCTTCGACAAAGTGGCACGGGTGCTGGGTATGCCTTATCCCGGCGGTGCAGCACTGGATAAAATGGCAGCAGGCGCTGCGGACGATAAATATACCCTGCCTTGCGCAAGACCCGGTGAGAATCCTCTGGACATGAGCTTCTCCGGTCTGAAGACCGCAACGCTCAACCTGATCCACCATGCAGAGCAGGTGGGAGAGTCCCTGGATATTCCAAGTCTTTGCGCATCTTTTAGCACAAGTGTTTCTAACACGCTTGTGCCCAGGGCAGAGCAGGCACTGAAAATGACCGGTTATAATAAACTGGCTGTTGCCGGCGGTGTTGCAGCTAATTCCCGTATCCGCAAAGATCTGGAAGCTATGACAAACCGATTATGTGCAGAACTATATTTACCACCGTTGAAACTTTGCGGTGACAATGCAGCGATGATTGGAGCGCAGGCTTTTTATGAGTTCCAGGCAGGAAATCTGGCCGATTTGGGACTCAATGCGTATGCTACAAAATCTATTTTAGGTGAGCAAATTTAACAAATGCAGGAGAGGGAAAACTCTCCTGCATTTTTATATACAGTTTGGCTTGTATATACATATGCAAACTTTGTCGCTAAGGGTGGAAAGAACTGTAATTTTGTTTTGAATACCGATATTTTGTCGTGAAATAAAGAATTTTATCCCTAATTCTTTGTGGAGAAACTTGTGGAAAATGTGAATAACTATATGTATATTTTTAATAACGAAATGAAATGCAGGATACATTTCTTTCATTTTCCACAGAAAATAAGAAAACGCGTGCATTTTTTCACAATCTGTGCTATACTAACCCAAGAAAAGAGGTGAGTGCGATGTATCAGCCCTTAGCGGATCTTTTAAGACCAACGACCCTGGATGAAATTTGTGGCCAGGAGCATATTCTGGGTGAGGGTGCGGTTTTACGGCGTCTGATTGATTCCGGGAATATCCCGAATATGATTTTTTATGGCCCCAGCGGCACGGGCAAAACAACGGTTGCGAAAATTATAGCGAAGCAGACCAATCGCACTCTGTATCAGCTCAATGCCACCACGGCATCGACTGCTGATATCAATGAGATTGTGGCTCAGTTGGATACATTTATGGCACCCAATGGCGTGCTGTTGTATCTGGACGAAATCCAGTCCTTTAATAAAAAACAGCAACAGTCCTTGTTGGAGCATATTGAAAACGGAAAGATCACCCTGATCGCCTCTACTACTGAGAATCCCTATTTCTATGTGTTCAACGCGATTTTGAGCCGGTCCACTGTTTTTGAATTCAAACAGATTTCTCCTGAAGCGGCTCTGAAGGCTGTCAAGCGCGCCGTGACACACTTGGGTGAGAAATATCATGTTGACGCCCAGCCTGAGGATGATGCTCTGGAGTACATCTCACGGGCTTGTGGCGGCGATATCCGAAAAGCACTCAATGCAGTTGAGGTGCTGTTCTCTGCCGGCAGGGTAAAAGACGGAGTTCTGCCTCTGACTCTGGAGGATGCTAAGGCGGTTACTCAGAAAAGTGCTATGCGAGCAGATCGGGATGGTGATAACCATTATGACCTTCTGTCTGCACTTCAAAAGTCTATCCGGGGATCTGATCCGGATGCAGCGGTGCATTATCTTGCCCGGCTTCTGGAAGTGGGCCAGATGCAGTCTGCATGCCGTCGCCTGATGGTGATCGCAGCGGAGGACGTAGGCCTTGCGTATCCTATGATTATTCCGATTGTGAAATCCTGCGTGGATATGGCGTTGATGCTGGGCATGCCGGAAGCACGCATTCCTCTGGGCGACGCTGCTGTATTGATGGCAACCTCGCCTAAATCCAATTCCGGCCATGTGGCTCTGGACAGTGCTCTGGCGGATATTCGCAAGGGCAAGACAGGTGATTTCCCAAGACACCTGCAGAATATGCATGTCGACACCCATACGATGGAGCGGGATCAAGGTTATCTTTATCCCCATGATTATCCCGGAAGCTGGGTGGATCAGCAGTATCTGCCAGATGCTCTGAAAAACACAAAATACTACACCTATGGCGACAACAAGCTGGAGCAGGCGGCGAAGGCTTATTGGGATGCTATCAAGAAAAAGTGAGGTAGCTTATGGATGTCCGAGTAGGGGATACCCTGGTTATGAAAAAAGCGCACCCTTGCGGTGAAAAGAGCTGGAAAGTTCTCCGAACCGGCGCGGATTTTCGTCTTCGCTGTCTTGGTTGCGGACATGAGATCATGGTTCCGCGGTTCAAGATTGAGAAAAATATCCGTCAGGTACTTCATGAAGAAAATACATCGACCTAATTTTGCGGCAGTTGAGTAATTCAACTGCCCCATTTTCTGTTTCTTAAATTAACCGTGGGGAAGTCCAAAGCCTATAGCCGATTCGTGGCGATGACGGCTCACTGACAACCGACGGAATTTTTTATCCCCCGGGTGTATACTGGCGGTACTACCGTTCCCGGAGGTGATCCCTTGCACGCATATGCTGGATTTGTGATGATATTGAACTGTTTGGTGGATCTATTGTTGATATGCGGAACAAACCGTCTGCTGGGAGAGAGTTCTGAATTAAAAGCAGCACTGTCGTCAGCGGCGGTGGGTGCGGCGTATGCCGGAGCTTCCTTGTTGGCTTCCGAACACATATTGACCGGGCTCCTCGTGAGAGTGCTTGTGCTGCTGATTATGTCTTTGGTTGCTTACGGAAAATCAGTTCGGAAGATGGCAACATTTGTTCTTCTTATGTTGACGGTTGGGGGGATTACAAATGCGTTTGTCGGCATTGGTGCCGGAGAGACGGTAGTTGCGGTTATATGTATGATCGTGCAATTATTGTTTGCAAAGCGGTCGGCGTGTAATACGCAGATTGTTCCGATTGAACTTGCTTATCGTGGAAAAACGTTGCGTACTATGGCTTTAAGAGACACAGGTAACGGTCTTTGTGATCCAATCACAGGGGAAAGCGTGATTGTTGTAAGCCCGCATATTGCGTGGGAATTTATGGGTTTTACTAAGGAGCAACTCAGTCAGCCGATGGAAACTCTTCCATTGTTGCCCGGAGGGAGGTTGATTCCATATCGCGCGGTGGGAACAGATAGCGGTATGTTGATGGCGGTTCGTTTTCCAATGGTAAAGATTGGAAAAAATACAACAAGTGCACTGGTGGCTTTTGCGCCGGCTGGCTTTCAGGACAATGGTGGGTTTCAGGCTTTAGTGGGGAGGACGTTGTAATGAGATATTTAAGAGAGTTGTTGCGCGGGGTGCTTGGGGTTCGTAAGGATTATATTTATTATATCGGCGGCCCCGAGGTATTACCACCGCCTCTGAAAGGAGCGCAGGAACAGGCGGCGCTGGAAGCAATGGAGAATGGTGATGAGGCAGCAAAGCAGCTCCTGATCGAACGGAATTTGCGACTTGTGGTGTTTATTGCAAGGCGATTTGAGAACACCGGAGTCAACCTGGAAGACCTGATTTCTATCGGAACCATCGGATTGATCAAAGCCGTCGGTACATACCGCCGGGAGAAGAATATTAAGTTAGCAACCTATGCCTCACGGTGTATTGAAAATGAGATTTTGATGCACATCCGTAAAATAGCAAATCAGCGTAACGAGGTCTCCCTGGATGAGCCGATTAACCTGGATTATGACGGAAATGAGCTGCTGCTGTCTGATATTATGGGGACTGATGAGGATATGGTAATGCGCTCACTGGAAGAAGATGTAGATCTGACGATCTTGAGAAAAGCGGTGGGAGAGCTGCCGCCCAGGGAAAAGCAGATCGTCCAGTTGCGATTTGGACTGAATGGTTATAAGGAGTTGACACAAAAGGAAGTTGCGCAAAAACTGGGGATATCACAATCCTATATTTCGAGATTGGAAAAGCGCATTATGCTTCGCCTTCGTAAGGAGCTGATCAGGCAGACAAGTTGTGTATAATAGATACTTGCAAAATGAATTTCAAGGTGCTATAATCGATACGAAATTATATCGATATGCTTTTTTATCGAAAGAGGAGTGCTTATGAAAAAGGAAATTTCTAAATCCGTGTTGAAGCGTCTGCCGGGATATTTGGCATATCTGAAAAATATGCCCGAGGATGGCAATACTCATATTTCCGCTACAGCGTTGGCCAATGCACTTGGTATGGGTGAGGTACAGGTTCGTAAGGATCTTGCAATGGTTTCTGATGGCGGTCGTCCTAAGGTTGGTTATCTGCGTCAGCAGTTGATCGAGGATATTAGCCAGTTCCTTGGCTATGACAACACCACAGATGCGATTTTAATTGGTGCCGGCAAGTTGGGCCAGGCGCTTTTGGCATACGGTGGCTTTGATGCTTACGGGCTGAATATCCTTGCTGCCTTTGATGTTGCGCCGGAGATCAAAAAGACCCGAGCAGGAAAGCCCATTTATCAGATTTCCGAGTTGGAAGGGTTTTGCAAGAGTAACAATGTTCTCATGGGCATCATTACCGTTCCTGCGGCTCATGCGCAGCAGGTTTGCGACCTTCTGATCGCAAACGGCATTAAGGCAATCTGGAATTTTGCACCCATTCATCTGGATGTTCCCGAGCATATTCTTGTACAAAACGAGAATATGGCTACTTCTCTTGCGGTGCTGTCTATGCACCTGCAGGCACAAATTAAGGAGAAAAAGTAAAAATTCCCGCCTTTGTGCTGATACAAAGGCGGTTTTTTTATTGTGGGGATTGCTATTTGATTTTAATTGATTTATAATGAAACCATAATAAGAAAGAGAGGTACATGTTATGTCCCTAGATGAAAAACTGAACCTGACAATGCTTTGCGATTTCTATGAATTAACTATGGGCAACGGCTATTTCGAGCAGGGATACAAAGACCGCATCTGCTATTTCGATGTGTTTTACCGTCGTTGTCCCGATGGCGGAGGTTTTGCCATTGCCGCCGGTTTGGAGCAGATCATCCAGTATGTCCAGGATCTGCATTTTGGTCCGGAGGATATTGCTTACCTGCGCAAGCGCAATCTTTTCTCTGAGGAGTTTCTGGAGTATCTGTCCGGATTCCGCTTTACCGGAGATATCTGGGCGGTTCCCGAAGGTACACCTATTTTCCCCAAGGAACCGATTATTACGGTCCGTGCACCAGCCATTGAAGCGCAGCTTATCGAGACCTATATTCTGATGTGCATTAACCACCAGAGCCTGATTGCTACTAAGGCGAATCGTATCGTTCGTTCAGCTGATGGCCGTAAGGTGCTGGAGTTTGGCTCCCGCCGTGCCCAGGGTGCGGATGCTGCTATTTTGGGTGCCCGTGCTGCGTATATTGGAGGATGTAACGGCACTGCTTGTACTATCTCCGATCAGCTTTTCGGTGTGTATGCCGGTGGCACAATGGCTCACGCCTGGGTGCAAATGTTTGACGCGGAGTACGAAGCATTTGCTAACTACTGCCGGATGTATCCCAATAATGCTACATTGCTCGTAGATACCTACAATACCTTAAAGTCCGGTGTTCCCAATGCGATCCGTGCATTTAACGATGTGCTCAAGCCCTTGGGCATTACCAAGTGCGGCATTCGCCTGGATTCCGGAGATATTGCCTATCTGTCCCGGGAAGCTCGCAAAATGCTGGACGAAGCCGGTTGGACAGAGTGCGAGATCTCTGCGTCCAATTCTCTGGACGAATATATTATTCGCGATCTGATCCGTCAGGGTGCCAAGATCGATATGTTTGGCGTTGGCGAGCGCCTGATCACTGCTCGCAGCGAACCTGTTTTCGGCGGCGTATATAAGCTGGTAGGAGTGGAAGATCAGGACGGCAATGTGATTCCAAAGATCAAGATTTCTGAGAATGTGGGCAAGATCACAACGCCTCATTTCAAGAAATTCTACCGTTTCTTCGGCAACGATACCGGCAAGGCCATTGCCGACTATCTCTGCGTCTATGATGAGACTGTAGATGACAGTGGTGAAATGGAAATTTTTGACCCCGATGCAACCTGGAAGGTTAAGAAAGTCTACGACTTCACTGCCAAAGAAATGATGGTTCCCATCTTTAAGGACGGCAAGTTGGTCTACGATTGCCCGGATCTGCAAACAATCCGAAGGTATTGCCTGGAGCAGGTGGATACTTTGTGGGATGAGGTCAAGCGTTTTGAAAATCCCCACACCTACTATGTTGACTTGTCTCAGAAGCTGTGGGATATCAAGTACGGCCTGCTGAAGAAGAATGGTAAAAAGTAAGTGTTGGGTAGTTTACATCCTTCGTTGTAAGGACGATACCCTTTATACCGGTATCACCGACGATCTTCATAAGCGACTGAAAGCACATAATGACGGAAAGGGTGCTAAGTATACCCGCGGCCGTAGTCCTCTTGAGCTGTGTTACAGTGAATTTTGTCCGGATAAGTCTACGGCACTACGCCGTGAGATTGCAATTAAACGACTGACGCGTCAGGAGAAAATTATATTGATTAACAGGTGTGCAGAAATGACTCAATGTGAAATCAGACCATACCGGCAAGAGGACTGGAATGAGATTTCACGAATCCATGATGCGGCCCGAATGACGGAATTGACTTATGCGGGTTTGACGGATGCCTTTCTGCCTTTGGAAATTGCTGCTGAGCGTGAGGGACTGTTTGATTATCCTGGCTTGTTTGTGGCGTTGATTGATGGGCAAATCGTAGGATTTACCGCCTGCGATGAAGAGGAGCTTTGTTGGCTCTATGTGGATCCAGACCGTTACCGTCAAGGCGTTGGTTTTCAGCTTGCGCAATATGCCCTGGTGCAATTTTCTGAGATACACAGTATCGAGGTCCTCGAAGGCAATCTCCCAGCCTTACGGCTGTACGAAAAGCTTGGCTTTACCTTAGAGAAAATGGTGAAAGGCAAAATGCCTGGTAACGAATCGTTTCCGGTGGAAGTGTGTTGTCTCGAAAAATAATAATAACCCCCTGTGCTTTGGCACAGGGGGTGTTTTTTACAGATAATGAACGGTGTAGTCATCCGGTGCGTCCACAAAAAGTTTGCCATCGCTGTATTCATAGGCAAGCGATGCGGAATCGCTGAGGGGAAGGATAACGGAAATGTCCTTGAGACCCATATAGTGGGGGTGAATATAAATATCTTGGCCTTCGATGCGTATGCCGAAGATGTACTCGATTATGAATGCCAGCACGCCGGCAGACCAACCGTGGCAGAGAGAATGGCGGAACTGGGTGTAGCAGAAACGGCCATAGTCACCGTGGATGTCTTTTTGACCCGGTTCGGGCATTGCGTCGATTCTGCTGCTTTCTTCCAGCCAGGACATATCAAAGTCCTCCCAGAAAGTGGTGGCGCCGCAATCCAGCATGGCACCATAGTATGTTTTCAGGATCTCCAGCATATTCTTTCCGCCGTTTTTGGCCATAGCAGTAAGAATATAATAGGCCATAAAGGTGGAGAAATCCGCAGGACCGTCCTTTTCCAGCATAGTCAGGTCGTCGGGGTTGCTTCTTCCGGCAATTATCTGGAATGCCCGCACAGGCTTACGATGTCCGTCATAATCAAAGTATTTTGCTAGCTTGCGGAGAATGTCACGGCAATCAGCGTTTTCTTCTTGCTTCAGCACTTTTTGGGCTGCGAAGCAGTAAACTGCGGCAGCACCAAAGGGTGCGTCAGGGGTTTGATAGGTGGACCAATCCAGGAACGTTTCGCTGCCGTTAGTTTTGCTGAAATTGTAGTTGCCGTCATCATCAAAACAGCGGTTGATGTGCGCCATCACTGCAAGGGCATATTCCCGATTTTGATGGTAATATTCATGGTTTGCGGTAATTCTGCAGTAGTCGCAGAGGTTAATGACCCACCAGGCAGAATAAGGGGGCATATTGTTGATCCATTGATCTGCGGGAGTCTCATCCCGAAGAAAATCCAGGGAGTTCCGGATGTTGGGCGTGTCACCGAACAGATACAGAGATGTGAGGATCTCAGGATGCAAATCACCACACCAGACCAGACGATCCCGCTTAATGCCATCCCAGATGTAACCGTTCTGGAAGCAGAGTTTTACGGTTCTGGCGGCAGTGTGAATGATCTCGTTGAGCCGTTGATCGTCAGTGGTGATGGATGCGGACCCGGCGGTGAAATCAGGTTCAATGGACACTGCAAAAATGTTCCGCATCAGGACGGTTGCCTCTGTCAGCAGCTCCAGTCGCAGGAAACGAAAACCACTCTGGCCGAAGGTCAGGTCGGACATAAAAGGAGTCAGTATTTCAAAATCCCGGGGGGAATGGTCGTTGCCGGCATTCTTCGAACCGATAGTGCTGCAAGCCTCGGATACAGACTCACCGAAGGTGATTCGCCACTTAGCCTGTTTATCGGATGTGTCGATGGCGCGGATTACGATTCGTGCACTGCCACAAATTTCCCTGCCAAAGTCTAAAAGCACATAGGAGCCTTTTCCGGAGAAAACAGCACACCCATCTTTTTTAAAAGATACGCAAGGTGCTTTTGTTTCCAGCAGACATTCCCGGGAGGAAACACCTTCCGATGCAAGAATTCTGACAGGCATCAGATCCTCTCGTTTTTCACATATTACTTTTCCGTCGGCGTGGGTAATCATAGGAACACCATCCTTATAGATTTGTAGCAGCTTCATTATATCATAACTAACACGATATGCAACCGAAAAATAAGGGGTTTCAACGCAAATCGACCTGCAAGATATTTTTGCAGGTCGATCCCATTTATTCAGTAATTTGGATTTTAATGTCGCCGGTGGTGGTGTTGACATTGCATTTGCCGCCGGTGGTGCTTTGGGGAACATTGATATCGCCGGTAGTAGCCTCTGCAAAGATAATCTTCTCAGAAAGCAGCGTGCCGGTTATATCGCCGGTAGTGGTTTTTGCGGTGATTGTTGCAGCATCGCAACGGTCGAATGAGATATGACCGCTGCCAACTTTCAACTGAAATTCACCGCTGGAAATCACATTTTTCAAATCAATGTCGCCGGTAGTTCCGGTTACCTGGAGATTCACACAGCTAACATCTATCAGATAGCAATCGCCAGTGGTTACCTTGGCACTAATATCTCTATTGCAGCTGACAGAGCTCAGCGCAATATCACCTGTAGTAGCAGACAAATCCAGGGTTCCGGCGCTTGCGTTCAGCAGGTTGATATCACCGGTGGTGACATGGACCTTTATCTTCTCAGATACGGATGCCGCGCAGTTTACATCGCAGGTACTGCCGGAAATATCAATGTTTTGGAATGTAAAGTCACCGGGGATCTCAATATCTCCTGTGCTGGTGTCAATGAGCAGGGAAGTGTAGGCATCCTGTGGTAGATAAACAGTAATGGTAGGGGTACCGATGTGGATGCCGATGTGATCGTACCATTTTCGGCTGTTTATAAGCTTGATCACCAAGGTGTCTTCGGCTACGGAGACAGCGTGAATGGATTTTTCTTCTTCATAACAGACAACCTTTGTCTCAGTTTCATCGGTAGGGATGAAAACAATGTCGGCAGTGTTTGTATCGATGGAGATATTGTGGAATGTTTCGGTTATGGAATGGGTGTTGGTCACATATTTGTCGGTGGAGAGCTTTTTGAAATCCCAGCCCAATTTTGTCATAACGATACAAAAGATAATTGCGCCCAGTGCAACCAGAGCTGCGGCTGCAATTAAAATGATTTTCGTCATCTTCTTCATACTCCTTTCTCCTTTCTCATCAGGCGCTTCTTACACCCTAACCATATGTTTTTTGTGAGAACCAGAGTACCCTTGGTGGCAGCTTTGCATCCGTAGAAAGCAAATACAGAAAGACCGGCGCTGAAAAGGCTCAAACCTATGAGCGCAAAACCTTGAAGCACACCTCCGGTAAATGCAAGGCTGGCGCCGCCGATTACACCACCGATACCGCAGACAGCAAGGGAGACAAATACAGACCACAGAGAAACGATTACAGCCCACCAGGAGACATAGAGGGCGAGCACCACAGCAAAGGCAGCA
This sequence comes from Faecousia sp., assembly GCA_045601585.1. GTDB lineage: Bacteria > Bacillota > Clostridia > Oscillospirales > Oscillospiraceae > Faecousia. The sequence continues at coordinate 12,668 of JAZRZW010000026.1, forward strand.
ATCAGCAGGGGAAACCATAGGGGAGAACCCACGCAGATCAGTACAATCTCGCCTGTGGATAAGCGTAGATTTCTTTTGATCAGTTTGCTCATAGGAATCTCTGCTAAGATTTGAGTAATGACATCCTCAGGGGTTCCGATCTGTTCAACGGCGGCTTCTTCAGACAGACCTTCTTCCATTCGGTCGTCAATCATTTCGCAGTAATAGTTGAGCTGTTCTTCCAGATCTGCTTCAGGCAGACCTGACAGACCTTCGTAAAGATCAGCAAGAAATTCAATTTTTGTCATTGACTGCATCCTCCTTTGTTACGAATCGGTAGATCTCCATGATCTGGCTCCATTCATCCCGAAATGCATCAATACGGTCGTGACCGGAATCGGTGATGTGGTAATACTTGCGCAATCTGCCTCCGTGTTCCGCCGTACGAACTGTGAGCAGCTCTGCAGCCTCCAATCGCTTGAGAATTGTATAGAGAGTGGATTCGGATAAATGCACATAAGGCTTCAGATCTTTAATGATCTTGTAGCCATAGGAGTCCTCGTTTTTAATAGCGGCTAAGACGCAAATGTCCAGTAGACCGCGTTTGAGTTGAGTGTCCATAGCATACCTCCTTATCTGCAATACATCATAACACGAGGTATAATAGATGTCAAGCACAATTCGTGTTTGGAAAATGAAAGAAGGTTGAAATAGCGCACTGTGTTTGCTATAATCGGGTTAGTTCATAACTCATGTTTACATAGGCCTGTTTGGAGAAGATATGAAACTACAGAAATTACTTGTTATTTTCCTTGCGCTTTGTATGGCCGGGTGTTCTGCAAAAAGTGTTCAGGAGCCGACATCACAAACGAAGCAGACCGTTGCTGCATCGGATGCTACCGAGATGTTCGATGAAACCCTATCTTCGTTACCGGAGCAAACAATACCGGCACCTGAGGTCCAGCAGCCGGAGCCCAGCGATGCTGATTTTGTGTTGGTGAAAGCGTACATACCGAATGTGTTTGTGGAACTGCGTTATGCAAGCCGGAATAATTTTACCGGCAATGTGATTTATAATTTCACAGATGTGTGGCTTCGGTACGGAACGGTGAAAAAACTTATGTTGGTTCAGGAGGAACTGAACCAGCGGGGGTTATGTCTGAAAATATGGGATGGTTTTCGGCCACCTTCTGCCCAGTTCAGGCTTTGGGAGGTGTGCCCCAATCCCGTATATGTGGCCAATCCCAACAGCGGTTACAGTACGCACAGCTGCGGAAACACCGTAGATATCACCCTTGCTCTTGCAGATGGCACAGAGCTGGTAATGCCTACCGGGTTTGATGATTTTTCAACGCTTGCAGACCGGAATTATAGCGACTGCAGTGATGAGGCGGCTACGAATGCAGTGCTCTTGGAGCAACTCATGGTCAAGCATGGTTTTAATCCCTATTACGGTGGGTGGTGGCATTTTAGCGATACCCAATCTTACCTTGTGGAGACATCTTTTGAGCCAGTCGAAACCGTAAAATACCTGGCAGGTGGTGATGGGTTTATCAGTATGCTCATTAAGCCTGGTTCTTCATCAGATGCGATCATAAAGATTGCCTCCGGAGAACAACTGCAAGTGATGGCCTACAATGGCGAGTATGCTTTGATTCGGTATAATAACCTTTTTGGATATGTTCAGCGCAATGATATCCACCCAGACGCGGCATAAGAAAAGCAACCTTAAGAGTGGCTTCTTTGTTGAATGATCTTGATAATAATGATATGGTTTCATTCGAATTTGAGACCATATTGGTTAGTTCAATAAATAAGTATTTGACAAAGGGTTTTAATTGTATGAAAAAACTGATTACATGGACCATATCCGCTTTGATTCTGATGATAGGCTTTCCTTGGCTTGTTGTAACATTTGCAGGTAGTGCAGCAATGGCTATTTGCTTCTTACTGTTCTTTGCAATCAATCCTCTGTATGCTGCGGTGTGCGGTGCATTTGCTGGCAAGAATATCAAGCAATTATGGGCACTTCCTATTATCTCTGCAGGGCTATTCTTGACAGGAACATGGCTATTGTTCGAATTGGGCGAAACCGCATTCTTGTTGTATTGCGGTTGCTATCTCATTATCGGTATTATTGCTATGCTGATAAGTTCATTTGTGAGTAAGAAAAAGCGGTAAATTAAGAATTTAATAAAGGAGTGTGATTGTATGTTGAATATAGGAAGTTTTATATTGGGTGTTTGTGCATGGTTGTTTGCAGGCCTGGCAATCACAGCCCCAAAAGCATTTACATCTCACAAAAATACCATGGTTAGTTTTAGCCTGAGTGGGATTTCTCTTGTGTTTCAATTATTTGAGATAAATAGGAGAGTGCTTCTCGGTGATTATGCTGCTATTGAGGATACCATTCGAGGAATTTTGTTTACTTCGGTTGTGTTAGTTTCCGTCACAATTATTCTAAATCTTGTGGCATTGGTGAAAGCAAAGAATAAATAAATTCCAATAAGTCGAACAGTTGGCACATACAAAAAGACAGGTTCATGTGAACCTGTCTTTTTATACCCTGTCCAGTATGTTGCTGACGGCTGTCTGATCTTGCTTTTTGAAATAACCATAATTCTGCCACGTCGGAAATGGACCTGGTGCAATACCTTTCACTCGCTCTTCACAGGATAAATGTCCGTATCTGTAATGGTAACGGTGTAATAATAGAAGAACCACCACTTGATTTACATCAAATGGTGGTCTGCAATGGTGGAGCCGAGGGGAATCGAACCCCTGTCCGAAGGTAACTTGGAGGGACTTTCTCCGGGCGCAGTTTGTTATTTACATTCCCTCATCCCGGCGGGAACAAACACCCTACGGGAATCAGTAGCTTCTTAATGCGTGGCACAGGCAAAGCTTACTGTACGCACGTTCTCCACTTCGATCACACCCGAGCCCGGCTCGTGGACCTTCCGGGGCGGATGGGCGCCTAATTAGGCAGCCAGAGCAACAGTATTGTTGTCAGTTAATTTTAAAAA
>JAZRZW010000027.1:0-8816 GCA_045601585.1 Faecousia sp.
ATCGTGGCTCAGCTTCACAGTGCCGCCCTTGCCGGAACCGTTGGTGGAGAAGCTCAGCATTGCAACCTTGGGGTCAATGCCGAAGACCTTAGCGGTCTTTGCGGTCTCGATAGCAACCTCAGCCAGCTTCTGTGCGCCGGAGAGAACCACATTGCCTTCCTTGTCCAGAGTGTCCTCGTAGCTCAGGTTGATCGCGCAGTCGCCCATAGCGATCTTCTCGTCGCCACGAACCATGATGAAGCAGGAAGAGACCAGGTTCACGCCCTTCTTGGTCTTGACGAGCTGCAGAGCGGGGCGGACAGTGTCAGCGGTGGAGTAGGTAGCGCCGCCCAGCAGGGAGTCAGCGTAGCCCATCTTCACCAGCATGGTGCCAAAATAGTTGCCCTTGGAGAGCGCTGCCTTGCAGTCCTCAGCGGACATCTTGCCCTTGCGGAGCTCTACCATCTTCTCGACCATAGCGTCCATACCTGCGTAGGTCAGGGGGTCGAGGGTCTCCACGCCGTCGATGTTGAAACCGCCCTTAGCGGCGTTAGCCTTAACCTCGTCCACATTGCCGATGAGGATGGGGGTCAGGAACTTGCCCTCGTTGAGGCGAGCAGCGGCTTCCAGAATTCTGGCGTCGTGGCCTTCGGTGAATACGATCTTGCGGGGATTTGCGCGCAAGGTTTCGATCATTGCGTTAAACATATCAAAATTCCTCCAATTCTCCGGGCTGTGCCCGTTTTCTAACGCCATAAGTATACACGAAAAATCTGGAAATGGCAATAAAAATTTTACAATCACTCCAAAGGAAGGACAGTTGATTTTCTTCGGACGACAATGTATAATATAAATTGAAAAGGAACATAAAAGGAGTGATGAATATGCCTGATATGGGTTATGTATGGTTGGGCCTTTCAGTTCTGTTTCTTTTCCTGGAAGGCGTGTCTGTGGCGGTGATCTCTCTGTGGTTTTCCCTGGGTGCATTGGCGGCTATGGTCACGGCGCTGCTGGGCGGTGAGCTGTGGCTGCAGATCGCGGTGTTCCTTGTGGTCTCCGGTGCGCTGCTGGCACTGATGCGGCCGGTGCTGCGAAAGTATTTTACTCCGAAATTGGCAAAGACCAATGTGGATTCTGTCATCGGGGCCGAAGGTCTGGTGACAGAGGAAATCGAAAACCTGACTGCTCAGGGCCGGGTGAAGATCGGCGGTATGTACTGGGCGGCCAGAAGCACGGACGGTGATCCCCTGACTGTGGATACCAAGATTAAAGTGGACCGGGTGGAAGGCGTAAAGGTTTTCGTTTCTCCGGTAGAAGAAAAAGTAATTGGGAGGTAATGATTCATGACTGCGATTTTTATTATTATCGGTGTGATTCTTGTGCTGGTCATCAGCAATATTTTCGTGGTGCAGCAGTCCCGGGCTTATGTCATTGAGCGGCTGGGTGCATTCCATTCTGTGCAGGGTGTGGGCCTGCATATCAAGATCCCCTTCATCGACCGGATTGCAAAGCGTGTTTCCCTGAAGGAGCAGGTGCTGGACTATCCCCCTCAGCCTGTGATCACCAAGGATAATGTGACCATGCAGATCGATACGGTTGTGTATTTCCAGATTACTGACCCCAAGCTCTACGCTTACGGTGTGGAAATGCCTATGGCAGCAATGGAGACCCTGACTGCTACTACCCTGCGTAATATCATCGGCGACCTGGAGCTGGACCAGACCCTGACTTCCCGCGATGTGGTCAACACCAAGATGCGGGCCATCCTGGATGAAGCCACAGACCCCTGGGGCATCAAGGTCAATCGAGTGGAACTGAAGAACATTCTGCCTCCCGCTGATATCCAGAGCTCCATGGAAAAGCAGATGAAGGCAGAGCGTGACCGCCGTCAGGCCATCCTGCAGGCAGAGGGTCAGAAGAAATCTGCCATTTTGATCGCAGAAGGTGAGCGGGAATCCGCAATCCTCCGTGCCGATGCAGAAAAGCAGGCCGCAATTCTCAAGGCAGAAGCAGAAAAGCAGGCTGCCATCCTGAAGGCAGACGGTGAGGCCCAGGCGATCCGTACTGTGCAGCAGGCACTGGCCGATTCTATGGAAATGCTTAACGACAAGGCGCCTAACGACCAGGTGCTCAAGCTCAAGAGTATTCAGGCGATGGAGAAGGTGGCAGACGGAAAAGCGACTAAGATCATCGTTCCCAGCCAGATGCAGGGCCTTGTAGGTCTTGCCAGCGGCCTGGTGGAAAGCGTGAAAGAATAACGAGCCCAAAGCTCCCCGGATGCACCGGGGAGCTTTTTTTCTTGCAAAAATCGGGAAAGTTTTGTATAATAATTTTGTTATGAAAAAGAGAACTGATTTTTATGTCAGCATTAAGAATGTTATGACATGGCTGATCGCGCTTTGTATGGTCGGCTCGGCAGTGACCCGCATTCTTTTCCGCGATGGAGGCGCGGATACGTGGAGTCAAATCGTTCTGCCGGTGGTAGCCGCCATATGGTTTGCGTGGATCCTTTTGCTCAACGGCAAGGAGCGGTTTTATAAGACTGCGCTCCCGGTATGGCTGTACAGCGCATACTTTGCTATTTTGTTCTGGCAGTTCCAGTTCAGCGGTTGGGATAAGATGATCGGCATCCTTTATATTGCGCTGATGTTCACCCTGGCTATGGTGTATACCCGGATCACCAGCGGCAAATTTCCTGCTACGATCCTGCTGTTTCCCTTGATGGCAGCACCTTTGCTGTGCTGGCTCTATCTGCAGCACGCCCTGAACATTGCAGGTCTGAAGGAATATCTCCCCGATGTGCTGATGACCCTGGGTCTGATGCTGCTGCCCTTTGCTATTCGCATTCACCCCGCAGGCCATTATCATCCCACCTGGGGTGACCGCAAGGACGGCCGCCGGGTGCGGACGCTGGCTCCTATGGCGCAGATCACCGCCTATTTCCAGGTGGAGAGAAATACCTGCACCAATATGTTTGAGGAAGCCTTTGAGACCTCCCATGTGGAGCGCTATATCCGCCAGAAGCGCAGAGAGGGTCTGACCGATTTCGGTATTAACCATGTGCTGTTGGCGGCTTATGTCCGTGGCCTTTGCAAGTATCCGCAACTCAACCGTTTCATTTCCGGTCAGAAGGTCTACTCCCGTGGAGAGGACATTCAGTACTGCATGGTCATCAAGAAGGAAATGACTGTGGAATCTCCCGATACTTCCATCAAGGTCCACCTGAAGCGTACAGATACCGCAAAGGATGTCTACGAGAAACTCAATGCTGCTGTGGATGGCGTAAAGGCTACCAAGGAGCTGGACGGCGGTATCGACAATGTGATCAACTATCTGCTGCTGATTCCCGGCGTGGTGCTGAAGTTCACCGTTTGGCTGCTCAAGCTCCTGGATTATTTCGGCCTGCTTCCCGGATTCCTGACGGAGGTCAGTCCCTTCCACGGCAGTGTGTTCTTCACCTCTATGGGTAGCCTGGGCATCCCGCCCATCTACCACCATCTCTATGACTTCGGCAATGTCCCCGTCTTTGGCGCATTCGGCTGTAAGCGCCGGGCCCTGGAGGTGCAGGAGGACGGCACCGTGGTGCAGAGAAAGTATGTGGATATCAAGTTCTGCCTGGACGAGAGAATCTGCGACGGCTATTATTATGCTACCTTCTTTAAGCACTATCGCAATATTCTGCGGCATCCTGAGATTCTGGATCAGATCCCCGAAGAGCTGGTGCAGGACATCGACTGATGGAAAAGCCGTGGGAAATCCGTTGGTTTGACACCCTCGGTTCAACCAACGACGCACTGAAAAATGCAGCTGCCGCAGGCGCACCGGAAGGCGCTGCTGTGGCAGCCCGCACCCAGACCGGCGGCAAGGGCAGATTGGGAAGAGTGTTCCAATCCCCCGCAGGCACGGGTATGTACCTTTCTGTACTGCTGCGCCCCCAGGCACCGGTGGAAGATTGCATCCACCTGACCTGCACGGTGGCGGTGGCAGTCCACCGGGCTATAGAAAAATGCTGTGGCCTCGCTTGCGGCATCAAGTGGCCTAACGACCTGACTTGGGGAAATCGCAAGTTGGGCGGCATCCTGACGGAGGTCTCCGCCAAGGATGGCAAAGTGGATTGGGCGGTGGTGGGAATCGGCATCAACTGCCGGGCACCGCAAGGAGGGTTCCCGCCGGAGATTGCACACATTGCCACCGACCTGGAAAGCGCCGGCGGAGCGTGTACCCCTGAAGCTTTGGCAGATGCGGTGCTGCAGGAGATGGAAATTCTGGCGCAAACCTGCATCCCGGACAGAAAAAGCTGGATGGATGATTACCGAAAACACTGCGTCACTACCGGAAAGACTGTGGAGGTCATTACCCCCCTGGGCAGCAAAACTGCGGTGGCAAAGACGGTTGCCGACGATGGCGGCCTTTGGGTGGAATACTCCGACGGCCGGCAGGAAGCTGTTTCCTCCGGTGAGGTCAGTGTCCGCGGAATGTACGGATATGCCTGAAAAATTTGCAATTTCCTGAATTTTCTATTGCAATTTATGAAATCATTGGATATACTGAAATCAGAAAAACCAATAGGAGGAGATCCATATGAAAAACCTGAGTATGATTTTGAAGATTCTGGCTGCCATCGTGGCCATTGCCGGCATCATTTATGTTGTGGTGGTTTACGGCGATAAGATCGCAGAGGGCGTTAAGAAAGCAGCAAAGTATGTGAAGAGAAGATTCTTCAAGAAGGGCGAGCCTGAGTTCGAGGATTTCGCCGGTATGGATGTTGCACTGGACGATTTCGACGACTAATGGAAAAGAAAACTGCTGTTGCATACGCAACAGCAGTTTTTTATTTATTGAGAGCGAGGATCTCTTCTTCGGTGAGCTGGCGTACCTGGCCTCGGGGCAAGTCCCCCAGGGAAAGGGCACCTTCCCGGAGCCGTTCCAGGTAAAGAACCGGCATACCTCGGGAGGCCATCATCCGGCGTACCTGATGATACTTACCTTCGCAGATGGTGATGCGGCTTTCACCGCTCCCCAAAGGCTCCAAAACTGCGGGCAGACATTGTGTGCCATCTCCCAAAGTAAGACCTTGAGAGAAGGCGTCAACATCTTCCCGGGTGGCAGTGCCTTCGTGTTGGGCGTAGTAGACCTTTTGTACCTGCTTTTTGGGAGAGATCAGGTCGTGGAGCAGGTTTCCGTCATTGGTAAAGAGCAAAAGACCTTCTGTTTCTTTGTCCAGCCGACCCACGGGTTTTAAGTCCCAATGCTTCATCCGGGCCGGGAGCAGCTCCATTACAGTAGCCTGGGTGGGGTCTTCCGTGGCGGTGATATAGCCGGCGGGCTTATTGAGCAGGACAACAACACGACCGATTTTGCTAACAGTCTCGCCGTCCACGCAGACGGCGCAGGTGTCGGGGTCGATTTTCTTGCTGCCGTCTTTTTCCGGGCGCCCGTCCAGGGTGACCCGGCCGCTTTTTAAGATGACTTTAACCTGGCTGCGGGTGCCGATGCCGCAGTCGCACAAGAATTTATCCAATCGTTCCATAGCTTCTCCGTTCTATCCTGTCCGCCGGTTACATAGACTGGAACAGACAGGAGGGGTTTTTATGATGGTGATGACCGCAAAGGTGAATATAAAGAAAATTCTCATCGCGCTGGCAGCAGTGGTGGGTGTGATTCTGGGACTTATATTCCTGCTGGGCGGGGGGCGCAGTGAACCCACCGGAACAGCAGCCATGTCTGCCAACGATGCGAGGGTGAAATTTTTGGAGGATTTAGGGTGGAGTGTCAGCGCTTCCCCGGTGCAGTCCGGGCAGGTGAAAGTTCCCACAGAATCCTCCGAGGTCTACAGCCGCTATAACGATCTGCAGAAGGAGGCGGGCTATGATCTGACCCAATACGCAGGGAAAACCGTGATGCGCTATGTCTACAAGGTCAATAACCACGAAAGCACCGAGCCGGTGTATGCGACGCTCCTGGTGTATAAAGATCAGATTGTTGGCGGCGATGTGCTGGATACGGCACCCGGCGGGAAGATCGTGAGCCTCAAAAAAACTACAGATTAAGTGTACCATAAATTGCCGACCTTGACAAGGGCGGGTCCTCGTGGTACTCTAATGATATCTTCAGGGCAGGGTGTGATTCCCGACCGGCGGTAAAGTCCGCGAGCGCGAAAGTGCTGAATCGGTGAGATTCCGATACCGACAGTTATTGGCCACCTATAAAAACTCTTTTCTGCCAAAATGACAGTTCTTTTGCCGCAATTCTGCGCAGAAAAATCTTGAAATACACACAAGTATTTCTTCACTTTTTCTGCTTGATTTGCACCAAAATTCCTTGCCATTTGACTAAAAAATAGTTTTCACAGGTGTCCTTAAGTCTGGATGGAAGAAGATAGGCGGTTTTTGTGCTTATTTTGCGCCCTGAGTGTATCTCAGGACGTTTTTTGTTTGGAGAAAGAGTATGGGCAGAAATGAAAGATTAAGAAAAATGGTTTTGATGGCCTTCCTGGCTGCCATTGCTTATATTATCGTGGCGTTGGTGCGGATCCCGGTTGTGCTGTTTTTGAGTTATGAGCCCAAGGATGTAGTGATCACCGTCGGTGGCTTTATGCTGGGGCCTCTGGCATCCTTTGTGATTTCCCTTTTGGTGTCGCTGCTGGAGATGGTGACCATCAGCCAGACCGGCCCGATCGGCTGTGTGATGAATCTGGTCTCCACTTGCAGCTTTGCCTGCGTGGCGGCGCTGATCTATAAGAAAAAGCACTCCCTCTGGGGTGCGATCTGGGGTTTGCTGGCCGGTTCGGTGGCGATGATTGCGACGATGCTGCTGTGGAACTGGCTGATCACGCCTTTGTATATGGGTACGCCAAGAGCAGCGGTGGAGGAAATGCTGATCCCGGTGTTTCTGCCTTTTAATGCGCTGAAGGCCGGCCTGAACAGCGCTTTGACCCTGGGCCTTTACAAGCCCCTGACCGGCGCACTGCGGAGAGCGAAATTACTGCCGCCCGCCCAAAGCCGTGGCAGCGCAAAGCCCGGAATCTATCTGCTGGCGGTATTTCTGCTGGCCATCTGCGTGCTGCTTCTGCTGGTGTTTCAGGGGAAAATATAAGAAAAACCCGGACAGATCTGTCCGGGTTATTTTTTTGCAAAAAGTCGATCCCGCAGACGGCAAAACAGGCGCTGCAAGGGTAATAGATTTACATAAAACTTATAACCAAAACCGGAGACCGGGCGCTTTTTGTCACCCCGCCAGTAGGCGCAAACCTTTGCCAGAGCCTGCTCCGGCAGGACGGGCTCTTTGCGCCATTGGTTGTCGCCGCAGCACAGCATTTTGGTCTCACTCAGCCCCACTACCCGGTGGAGGACGCATTGTCCGTTTTTCCGGCGGTAGAGGAGAATATCACCCTTTTTTGGGGATTCCGGGGAACAGAGCAGCACACTATCCTGACCCGCTCGCAAAAGGGGCAGCATACTGGTGCCGGTGACCCCGAGTCGGGCATTGCCGCTGCTTAACTGCTCCAGGAGCAGGGGAATCAGATCTTCGGTTTTTAGTTCCAAAGCTTTCAAAATGCCGCCTCCTTTCGTTTTTTCTTATTATAACCTCAAAAAATCCCCTTGTCTACCGTGTATAGGGGAGAAAATCCCGGAAATCCTATTGCCGGAGGGATTTTATGACGGAAAAACAGTATGATGCACTGATAAAAGAATTAGCTCCCAAGTCGCCGATCTGGAAGGATTGCCTGAAAGCTTTTTTGATTGGCGGCGGCATCTGCACCCTGGGGCAGGGAATTATGAATCTGTATCTTTCTTTTGGGTTGGATAAAGAGACTGCCGGCACATTTATGTCCATGACTCTGATCGCCCTTTCGGCGCTGCTGACGGGGCTGAGCTTATACGATGACCTTGCAAAGCACGCAGGGGCCGGCACTTTGGTGCCTATTACCGGCTTTGCCAACGCCATTGCTGCTCCGGCTGTGGAGTATAAAACCGAGGGCTTCATTCTGGGTGTGGGTGCCAAAATATTCACAATAGCGGGTCCGGTTATCGTCTATGGCGTATGTGCAAGCGTAGTATATGGATTTATCTATTGGATCACTACTTTACTCTGAAAAAGGCTTGACCGGATTGGTCAAGCCTTTTTGTTTATTCGCAGTTCTTTTCTTTAAGTATTGCGAAAAGATCAAATAGGTACGGTAAAATTAAGCACGCAACATAAAGCGGAATATGTTTTGGTGTGGTTGCATCCCCGAGTATTGTGTTAATTCCGGTACATGCTAAAATGGTCAGAAGAGAGGGAATCCATATTTTTCGACGGCGAATCCACCCTAAAATAATAGAAAGAACCAAAGGAATGACAATAATAAGTGTTTGGATTAGGGAAGCGTTGTCATTGTCAAGAAAGAAAATACCGCTGTCAATAGAGCCCTTTAATAAATATCCTAAATATCCGAAAACGGCAGTGGTAATCAGTATGGCAATCAGTTTAAATCCCACAGTACTTGTGGCTTTCGGAGCGGGTTTGCTTGTGCTGGAGGATGAACTTGATGAGGATGGAACATAATGTCTTTCCGTTTTGCCGTCCCAAACATAATCACCACAATGGAATCTGCAGGTGTCCACATATTCGTGTCCGCTTTTGTTGCACTTTCGGTAATAAGAACCGGATGGATTATCAGTTTGCGTAGCAATATCTTCACAATATGTACAAGACCAGCATAACCCTCCCTTTTTGGGATCAATACTCATAGATAAAACCTCCATATTCTATTATTTGTAGTGTGCCGCAAATTTTTACACAAAGGTAACTGTATAAAGGCACCCTTGAAATTATCTTAGTATAAATGAAATGAT
>JAZRZW010000028.1:0-12117 GCA_045601585.1 Faecousia sp.
AATGGCCGCGTTTAAAGATTCACAGTTGGGATGCATGGGAATGATCAGCGACTGATCCGCGCTTTGCAGGATCTCCTGCCGCACGCCCTGCCCCTCACTGCCGATTACAACCGCCATCTGTCCCAAGGGGGCCTGGCGCAAATCTTTGGCTTTTTCATTCAGCGCGGTAACTGCCACCGGAATGTTGGCCTGTCTGCACAGTCCACTTGCCTCCTGCCAGCTGACCTGACACACCGGTCTGCGGAACACCGCACCCATACTTGCCCGCACCACTTTATGACTATAAGGATCAGCACAGCCTTCCAGCAGCGCCACCGGCACGCTCAAGGCATCTGCCGTACGCAGGATGGTGCCCAAATTTCCAGGGTCCTGAATGCCGTCCAGCAGCAGCATGCCGCCCTGGGGGCAGAACGCCGTCTTTTCCGGCAGACGGCAAAGAAACAGCGCGCCCTGAGGGGTCTGCATGGGGGAAATGTACTCCATAATTTCCGCCGGCACCCGAACAGCCTCCACGCCCGCAGGCAAAGCCGTTTCCACGCCATCGGAAAGGATCACCGTCTCCAATCCCGGCCACCATTTCCCCGCCTCCTCCAGCAGCTTGGTGCCGTCGGCTACAAAGAGTCCTGCGTTCTCCCGTTCCTTCCGGGAGGAGAGCAGCCGCCGCACCTGCTGGATAAAGGGGTTTATTCTGGATGTGATTCTCTGACTCATAATTTCTGCACCGCATTGAGGGCTTTGTTATCGCCCAGCACAACCATCACATCCTCTGCGGTAATGGTATAGTCTGCCGCAGGGGATACATTGATATCCTCATGACGCTTCACTGCAATGATGTTCACGCCCAACTTAGCCCGGACATTGAGCTCTTTCAGGGATTTGCCCACCCAGGACGCAGGCGCAGGCACATCGATAATGCCGTAGGCATCGGACAGTTCGATATAGTCCAGCACATTATGACTGGAAAGGCTCTTGGCCAGTCGGGCAGCATTCTCCTGCTCCGGGATCACTACCTGATCCGCACCCAATTTCAAAAGCACCTGGCGATGGGTCTCATCGTGGGCTTTGCAGACCACCTGAGGAACCCCCAGCTCCTTGAGATTCATCGTCGCCAGCACGGAATCTGCCAGGTTGTCGCCGATACAGACAACCGCGCAGTCAAAATCCTGCACGCCCAAAGCCTTCAGCACACCCAGATCCCGGGCGTCGCCCATCACTGCATGGGTCACCTGCTGGCTCACCTGCTGCACAAGCTCATTGCTTCTCTCAATCACCATCACTTCGCAGCCCAGGGCGCAAAGCCGTCTTGCCAGCTCCGTTCCGAATCGGCCCAGGCCAATGACAACATAAGATTTCATATTTTCCTCCTATCCGATCAAAAGGTTGGTATCGGCATAGCGGTAACGCTCCACCGCCCGGTCGCCCATCAGGAAGCCCAGGCTGACGGTGAGGATACCCACCCGACCGAAATACATAAAGACGATCAAAAGGATCTTCGACACAACACTGAGGTTTGGAGTAATGCCGGTGGTCACGCCCACCGTTGCCAACGCCGATACTGCTTCATACAGCGCATCCACAAAGCTGACACCGGAGGTGGTGCAGATCACCAGGCTGCCCACCATTGCAAGGCCGGCCACCATCATCAGGATCGTCATAGCATCCAGGATCTTCTCCCGGGGTACATTTCTGTAAAATACGCTGACATTGCTTCTGCCCCGCAGACGGGAAAGCAGGAACAGCGCCACTACCATAACCGTAACGGTCTTAACGCCGCCGGCAGTGGATCCGGACGAGCCGCCCACCATCATCAGCAAAATGGATGCCACCTTGCCGCCATCGGTCAATGCACCCTGGTCAAAGGACGCAAAGCCTGCGGTACGCATGGTCACAGATTGGAAAAATCCGTTGATGATCTTATCTCCCGGGGTCATATTGCCCAAAGTGGCAGGATTGTTCCACTCCAAAAGCAGCGTCAGTGCGGTACCGATCAGAATCAAAAATCCGGTGGTCAGCAGCACCAGCTTCGTATACACGGAATATTTTTTCCAGGAGCGGGTCGTCGCTACCTCTTCCCAAACAAAGAAGCCCAGGCCGCCCAGCACGATCAGCACCATCAAGGTAATGAGAACCACCGGGTCACTCTGGAACGGCGCCACACTCTGTCCCGGGGTGAACTGACCGAAAATATCAAAGCCCGCATTGCAGAAAGCGGAGATACTGTGGAACACGCCCCATTTCGCCGCCGTAGTCGGACCGTAAGCGGGCAAGAACCGGAAAAACAGCAACAACGCGCCGGTGGCCTGGATCAGAAGGCTGCCGCCCAACACCCATTTCTGCAGCCGGACAATGCCATCCATATCAGAAACGCTCAGGGCCTGTGCCATCACCATTCTCTGCCGCAAGCTCACCTTCTTGCGAAGCATAAACACCACCACAGAAGCCGCGGACATAAAGCCCAGGCCGCCCACCTCGATCAGGCAAATGATCACCGTCTGACCGAAGGCACTCCATTGAGCGTAGGTATCGGCCATAACAAGGCCGGTAACGCAGGTCGAGGAGGTTGCGGTAAACAAGGCCGTCAGCAGGCCGCAACTCTCACCGTTGCGGGAGGCAACCGGCAGCGTCAGAAGTGCCGTTCCCAGCGCAATTATGCAGAAAAACACCAATGCAATGGTGCGGGTAGCACTCAGCTGTTTGCGGCGCAACTTCTTCTTTTTGCCCATCACGGCACCTCCTTTCGTTTTTCTTATTATACCAATTTTATCCTGCTTTTCAAGAGTTATTGTGAAAGTTGCAAAACCCACCGGAATATGCTATACTGTGTAAAAGAGTTCCCAAAAGGAGATTTTGCTATGCATATTCAGGAATCCGGCGAGATGTATTTGGAGTCTATCCATATACTCCTGCACACAAAAGGCGAGGTCCGCAGCGTGGATGTGAGCCAGCATATGGGCTACCCCAAGCCCAGCGTCAGTCGCGCCATGGGCATCCTGAAAAACGGCGGCTATATTGAAATTGATGACGACGGTCTGATCCGCCTGACAGAAAGCGGCCTCGCCGTGGCCAAAAAGATCTATGACCGCCATACTCTGCTGACCCAACTGCTGATTTCCCTGGGTGTCAGCCAGACCACTGCCGCACAGGACGCTTGCAAGCTGGAGCACGCCATCAGCGACGAGTCCTTTGAGGCCATGCGGAGACATTTAGAAAAATACGGAAAGTAAAAAATTCCCTCTCGTATGAGAGGGAATTTTCTTATTTTACGATCACGGAAACGCCATCGGGAATCGCAGCCACAGTGAAATCATCCTTACCCAGGAGCTTACCTGCGATCTGCAAAGCTTCCTCAATGGAGTGGGCAGGCACCATATGCATCTGTTTGACAGTCTCATCGTCCATTTCGGAGATGTAGATCACCTTCGCCCGCATCAGGATCCGGAGCATGATCTGAGTCTGCCACTGGTCAGGCACAGTCTCGTTGCGACCCCGGCTCAGGAACAGATCCATAGTCTTGCGGATATCCGGCTCATCTGCCAGCTGATGGTAGAAATGGTCGCCGCCGATGCCGTCATTGGACTTTGCCAGCATAATGATCACGCCGCCTTCTTTGACGGTAGCCTCCGCAGCGGTCATACCCTTAACCGCCTGGTACACATTCTGATCCAGGGGGTAGCCGCCATTGGTGGAGATCACCACATCCGCAGGCACAGCAGGCGCACCGCAGACGCTCTCCAAATAAGCAACACCCGCAGCATGGGCCATCTCGGGATCACCTGCGACGGCGCACATAACCTCTTTGTCCTCGTTGAGTACCACATTGACAATAAATGCCAATCCAGCCTCCTTGCTTGCCCACAGCATATCCCGGTGGATGGGGTTGTTCTCCAGAATGCCGGTGCGGGCATAATCGCTTGCGATAAACTCAGAGCAGTGGTTTGCCAGCACTGTGGTGCGGCCGGCAATGCCGGGAAGCACGCTCTTTCTGCCGCCGGAGTAACCGGCGAAGAAGTGGGGCTCGATAAAGCCCTCAGCCACCAAAAGGTCCGCATCCAACGCGATGGTGTTGATCTCGCACTGACCGCCGGAGGGCAAAGTCCCGATATTGCGGAGCTTTTCCCGCTCATCGCAGTCGTGGATGTAGATATTCTCTTTGGCTACGATCTCCTCGCCAAATTTCTGCACCAGTTCTTCCTTGGTGGTTCCGCGATGGCAGCCTGTGGCGATGAGGATGGTGATATTCGCATCCGGTGCGCCGGCACGAATCGCCTCCAGCATAGGCGGAATGATCACCTTGCTGGGCACCGGACGGGTATGGTCACTTGCAATGATCACGATATTCTTCTTGCCCTTTGCCAGCTCTGTCAGGCCGGGGGTGCCAATAGGATTCTCGATCACATTTCGCACCAGGTCCACCGGTGCAGTCTTGGGAAGGGGCTCCTGGCCGATCTTAGAGGTCAGCACGCCCACCAATCTCTCTTCAGGAATAGAGCAAGTCAGTTTTTCTTTGCCGTAAGGAAATTCTAAGGTTCTCATAAAAACGCCTCCTTTTTTATAATTATATCATATCCCCCGCATTTTGCATAGTCCCCTATACATTTATAATGTATCGCTGCGGTGGAGATATCGGTTGAGATAGTTGAGCGTTTTCTTTTTGTCTGCTGACCATAAGGGGGCAATCAGGTCCCGCTTGGCGCCGTCGCCGGTAATGCGGTGGACCACCACCTCCCGGGGCAAAACCGAGATACAGTCTTTCAGGATCCGGGCATATTTTTCAATGGTCAAAGCCTCCACCCTGCCGGCATCGTATTGCTCTGCCAGCCGGGTGTTTTTCAGAATGTGCAGCAGGTGGAATTTTACTCCATCGGTGCCGCAATCCACCGCATATCTTGTACTGGCCACCGGGTCATCCCCGGGCAGGCCGATAATAATATGAGTGATCACCGCAATACCTGCCTTTTTCAGCCGCGCCACTGCTGCCCGGTAAACTGCCGTCGGATATCCCCGATTGCAATATGCCGCCACACCGTCGTCGGCGGTCTGGAGTCCCAACTCCACGGTCACCGGCTTTCGGGCATTGATTTCTTCCAACAATTCCACCGTGTCCTCCGGCAGACAATCCGGCCGGGTGGCGATATTCAATCCAACAATATCCTCCGGCGCGATGGCCTCATAAAACAGTTTTTTCAGCCGTTCATAAGGCCCGTATGTATTGGTAAAGGACTGAAAATAGGCAATGTATTTGCCGCCCTTTATTTTGGCCGCTACCCGCTTTTTCGCCTGCTCCAGCTGCCTCGCGATATCCGCACCGTGTTCTGCAAACTCGCCGCCCCCTAAGGCAGAGCAGAAGATACAGCCCCCCGTGGCAACGCTGCCATCCCGATTGGGGCAGGTAAACCCTCCATCCAGGGAGAGCTTATATACCTTGCACCCGAATTTTTCCTTATAGTAATCATTTGCGGTTTTGTACATAAAATCACCGCTTCTATTATATGATAAAACCGCAAAATTGCAACGGCATTCAACGCAATTCGATCGAATACCGGGCCGGCGATGGTGAACATCTTTGCACCAACGCCAAGGATGAGGCCTTCTGCTTGTGTTCAAGCAGGACGCAGTAATTTCCGACAAATCTGCGTAAGTATTCTGATTTTGTCCATCGAAATGCCTTGACTTCAACAACTTGATACTTTATAATTTGACGCAGGAAGAGGTGATCGCGATAATGCGAGCAGGGGAAATTCTGGATTGCTTGGAATGTAATCCCGTGATTGCTGCAGTTCAGCAGGAAGGTTTACACGCCGCATTGAGCGCGCCTGTTTCCATCATTTTTCATTTAGGCATAAATTTAATTGATGTAGAAAATGTCATTTCTCAAGTTCATAATGCCGGCAAATATATTTTTGTTCACATAGACCTGGCTGAAGGGATCGGCAAAGACCGCGCCGGAATTCGTTATTTAGCGCAGTGTGGAGTTGATGGCATAATTTCCACAAAATCCCAATTAATCCGATACGCCAAAGAACAAAATCTCATAACCGTGCAGCGTTTTTTTGCGTTGGATTCCAAGGGAATAGACAGCATTGGAGAAATGGCAAAAAGTACAAATCCTCACTTAATGGAAATTATGCCCGGTGTTATTGGAAAAGTCATTTCTCGTTTCAGCGGCGGCTACATACCTGTTATTGCCGGTGGACTGATACAAACCAAAAACGAAGTTACAGATGCATTGCGATACGGTGCAGTCGCTGTTTCCACAGGCAACTGTGATCTTTGGTACCTATAGTTAAATATTCCGCAGAGATTTTAGAGAGCGGACAAAATAGAGATGCATGAAAGTGCACCTCTGTTTTGTCCGCTCTTTTTATATTTGAAAGGAGCATTATCATGATCTTTGATGTAGTAATCGTTGGCGCCGGTGTCATTGGAGGCATGCTTGCCAGGGAACTGTCCAAATACAAGCTGTCCGTTTGCATATTGGAAAAAGAAAATGATGTGGCAATGGGCGCATCCCGCGCTAATTCCGGCATTATACACGGTGGCTATGACCCAGTCCCGGGAACGTTGAAGGCAGCACTCAATTCTCAAGGTGTGGAACTACTGTTTGAAACCGCAAAAGAATTAAGTGTTCCTTGCAAACGCAACGGCTCTATGGTCTGCGCTTTTTCTGCAGAAGAAGAGATGCTTATCCACGAGCTTTATGAACAAGGGCAAAAAAACGGCATCAACGGCTTGAATATCTTATCCGGCGACGAAGCAAGAGCAATTGAACCGAACCTCTCTGGCGCTGTAACTAAGGTCCTTCATGTTATCAATGCCGGCATCATCTGTCCCTACGAGCTTACCATTGCCGCTGTGGGTAATGCGATGGACAACGGTGTTGCGTTGTTGCGCAATTTCAAGGTGTGTTCCATTTCCTGTGAAAATGACATTTTTACAGTTAGCTCCGCCGGCGGTCAACAGGTGCAATGCAGATTCCTTGTGAACTGTGCAGGCGGATATTCGGATGCCATTGCCAAACTGGCCGGTGACGATTTCTTCACAATCATTCCCAGAGCCGGTGAGTATATGCTGCTGGACAAAGCAGAGGGTAGTCGTGTCAGCCACACCCTGTTCCAATGCCCCACAGTGGAAGGCAAGGGTATTCTTGTCTCCCCCACTGTGGACGGCAATCTGCTGGTTGGCCCTACCGCTAAGGTAGTGGAAACTGCCGCAAGTAATGACACTACCGCCGCAGGCTTGGCAGAAGTGGAGCGGCTGGCAGCCAAAAGCGTGCCTTCCGTTAATTTCCGCCAAGTGATTACCTCATTTACCGGCGTTCGTGCCTCCACCAAGGGCGGTGAATTCATCTTAAAAGCCTCCGCTTCCGTTCCCGGCCTTGTCCATGCCGGTGCCATTGACTCCCCTGGGCTAACCTGCTGCATTTCCATCGCCAAGTATCTGATCAACATTTTAAAGGAACAGGGACTTGTTTTAGAAAAAAAAGAAAACTGGAATGGTCAACGAAAAAATCCACACGCATTGCGTGAAATGACCGACGACGAAAAGAATACTTTTATTCAGAATCATCCGGAATATGGCAAAATTGTATGCCGGTGCGAATCCGTAACGGAGGGAGAAATTCTCGCTGCCATCCACAGCAATCCCCCTGCAACGGATATTGACGGCGTAAAACGCCGCACAAGAAGCGGTATGGGGCGCTGTCAGGGTGGTTTCTGCGGCCCGTATGTGATGGAATTGATCTCCCGGGAATTATCTATCCCTATGGAACAGGTAACGAAATTCGGTGGAAACTCCCGTATGGTAATTGGAAGGATCGGTGAATGATATGCTATATCACGACATTGTAATCGTTGGCGGAGGACCCGCCGGTATGGCCGCTGCCGTAGCAGCATATGACGCAAGCTGCATCGATGTGGTCATTTTGGATAGAGAGCCTCAACTAGGCGGCATTTTGATGCAATGCATCCATAACGGTTTCGGTCTGCATAAACTGGGCAAGGAACTAACCGGTCCGGAATATGCAGCAGCTTATGAAGAGGCGGTCTGCAAAAGAAACATTCAGGTTTATACCGAAACCACAGTTACCGCGGTCTCTGCTGATAAAATTGTTACTGCCCAAAACCGTAACGGCATTTTAAAAATCCAAGCGAAGGCTGTGATTTTGGCCATGGGTTGCCGGGAACGGAGCCGAGGCGCTTTGAATATTTGCGGCAGTCGTCCTGCTGGCGTGTACAGCGCGGGTACTGCCCAAAAACTAGTCAACTGTATGGGTTATCAAGTCGGTAAAAGAGTCGTCATCCTTGGCTCCGGAGATATTGGACTGATCATGGCCCGCAGAATGAGTTACGAAGGCGCCAAAGTGGAAGCCGTTTGCGAAATTATGCCATACTCCGGCGGGTTACCCCGTAATATTGCCCAATGCCTGGAGGATTTTGACATCCCCCTGTATTTAAGTACGACCATTGTGCAGATCCATGGCAAGGAGCGACTGGAAGGTGTTACCATTGCGCAGGTGGACGATCGGCGCCAGCCTGTTGCGGAAACGAAGCGCTATATCCCCTGCGACACACTACTTCTCTCCGTTGGTCTTATTCCCGAAAATGAACTGACCCGTTCTGCGGGGATTCCCATAGATCCTGTTACAAACGGCGCATTTGTAGACGAAAACTGTCAAACCAAAATCCCCGGTATTTTTGCCTGTGGAAACGTACTGCAAGTTCACGATTTGGTGGACTATGTTTCTGAAGAAGCCGAACAGGCCGGACGCGGAGCCGTGGCGTATATAAACGGCTGTAACAACAGAAACGATGCGATTGAAACAGGGGCAGGTTACGGTGTTCGTTATGTCATACCTCAAACGATCTGCAATAAAAGGGAAGATGCTTCTGTGTTTTTGCGTGTTACGCAGCCCTTCGGTAAAGTAAAATTTACGGTTTCAGATAGCAAAAACGTCCTGACCACCGTAACAAAATTGAAAGCTACGCCCGGTGAGATGGAAAAAATCACAATCAAGGGGGCTGTTTTACAAAAGGCCGCCGGCCCTATCACGGTTAGTCTGGAGGAACTGGCATGAAACGAAATATGATATGCATTATTTGTCCCAGAGGTTGCTCTCTTTGCGCCGAAATTCACACTGATCAGATAACAGTTACCGGAAACGCCTGCCCCAGAGGCCGGGAATATGCTGTTACCGAGTGTATCAATCCTGTGCGCACTGTAACCGCTACAGTTCGGGTTTTAAACCGATGCAACACTATGGCCAGCGTAAAAACCAGTACGCCCGTCGCAAAGGACAAAATGATGGATGTGATGAGGGTTTTGCGAGAAACCCAAATCAAAGCACCTGTTCACATCGGTGATGTGATTCTGAAAGATATCTGTGATAGTGATATTGTTGCGACAAAGGCAGTGTATTGATGACGAATTCGGAACCATTCTATTCATGACGGGCGGTTAATAACCGCCCGTCAAAATAATGTTGTTATCCGGTAGATTAAACCATAAACTACCGACGCCGAGACACCGTACACAATCACCGGTCCTGCGACGATAAACATCTTCGCCACGATGCCGAGAATGACCCCCTCTGCTTGTGTCAACTTAGGACGCAGTGTTTTTTGTCGAAACCAGTAAAATTATTTTGAAATAGGTAAAAGCCGGTCGAATCCAAAAGCATTAACAAGCTTAAGATACGCTTCCATAACCGCGCCAATTATATTAAAACAACTTATTGACACCTTTCCGCAGATTATGCTACTATATAACAAACAAGATGCGGAAAGGTGTTTATACATGAGTAATAGAGATTTTTCTGACTCCATCAAGTTAGAGGTAATAAAAGCAAACCTTGAAAAATACAATGGCAAAATTTGCTGCGAGGTCTGTGGCATCCAGCTATCTTCAATAAAGGATTGTCACTTTGATCATATTCATCCATTTGCCAAAGGCGGAAAATCCACTTTAGAGAACTGCCAGCTATTATGTGCGGACTGCAATCTAAAGAAGAACGACAAGGAACTAAAGGATTTTATTTTAGAGCAGAAAGCCAAACAGTTTTTACAAGGCGGTGCTTTAATTGATTCAGAGCCTGCACCAATTGAAATTCCCCAAAATTTCAAAAACGACGAAATGACTAAAGAGTTGTTTGATGAAACGATTGCCGCTTTCATTAAAAAGAAAGGTAATATTAGTAAAGTTGACTTTGGTCGAGAATATAACAAGTTGCCCTCATTCCGTTATGTGGTTCTCTACTATGGTGGGCTAAACAATCTCAAGACAACATTTGGCATCGAAGATCTATCATACAGTTGGAATCGTGAATCCATTAAAGAAGCTTTAATCTCTTTTGTCGCGCAAAATGGCGATATTACACAAAAAGATATGAAAAAAGCAAATAAGTTGCCCTCTCTCCCATGTGTACTTAATTATTATCCTGAGTGTAAAAATTTCACAGACATAAAAAGAGTCATTTGTAATTTAGCCACTTCAATCTGCTGGACAGAAGATATTGCTATTGAATACGGAAAACAATTCGCAAACAAAAACGGAAAAATTACTCAAAAAGATTTAAGAGCAGAAAACAATCTTCCCTCTACAACAGTCATTTATAACTTATTCGGTTCATTGGCAAATTATCAAGCAGCAGTTGGTACTGAAGTGTTGGGAAGAAATGAGTTTATAACCAAAGATGCTATTACACAGGCTGTCGATCAGTATTTTGGTAAAAAAGAGCGTGTTATTGAGTCACAAAGTGCTTTCTATGAGACATTCGTTTACTCCCAATCTACCATTTTGCATCGATACGGAACTTTTGCTGCATTTTGTGAAGAACACGGTATTAAAGTTCTTGTAAGCAAAAAAGCAAAATACAGCAAACGCGAGGTTGATGACATTATTTCAAAGTGGGTTAAGGAAGGTCACGATATCCCTAACAGCCATGAGTTATCGAAAGTGGGACTACCTTCACGAGATGTAATACTTAGATACTACGAAAATTGGAAAGAGCCATTTTACATCTACAAAAAACTTTATGAAGAATTGGGTAGACACTAATATTTACGCAAACAAGCCAATGAGTGAGAATTCCTCATTGGCTTGTTTTACTTACAGTCAAAAAAGTGTAGTAATCCAATAGATTAAACCATAAATAACACTGGCACTCACACCATACACAATCACCGGGCCGGCGATGGTGAACATCTTGGCGCCGACACCCAGGATGAAGCCCTCTGCTTGTGGTCAAGTAGGACCCATATGCTCGTGTTCTATTAGGACTAAATCGTTTTATTCTTCCTCATCAGTAAAAAAGAAAACTTCTTCAACCGACACACCAAAAACTTTTGCGATATCCATAGCTAATTTTAGTGACGGATTATATTTGCCATTTTCCAGTTTTCCTATCGTCTCTCTACGGACGCCCACCCGGTCAGCAAGCTCCGCCTGTTGAATATTCAAAGCTTTTCGGAATTCATACATTTTCGTAGTTAATTCAGGCATATTATTCTGCCTCCAGTTTCCGGAAGAATAGTCCGATCAGCAGATTATGAATACCCATAAGAACGAAGAAAACAAGAGGGATAATTCTCGACCAACTAATATCCATATTTTGCAGTAACCCAAACCCTAGTACAGACACGATTGATGCAACGCATAGCACCATATATAATGCTCCACCGGCCTTTGCTTGCGCCTTAGTATAGTTGTACTCGGCCATTTCGTCACCATCATCTCCAATTCGACCAATTTTGGCAACCTTGACCCACACAACACTAGCCGCCATGAGAAACAATATTTTTAGGATATTGCAAATCAAGTTATCAAACATGCCAGTCAAACCTACACCAATCCACAATATTCCCATAACCGTTTGTCCCCAAAATATTTTTGTACCAACAGGAATACGCCTTTCTTCCTTTTTCATAAATACCTCCGCTATGTGATATATTTATCTCTTTTGTGATAATTATATCATATAATATATTCCTGTCAAGAGAAATGTGATAAATATATCTCATTAAATTCGGAATGAAATACTATTTGTTTTTTACAATAACTTAAAGGCTTGACCGTTTTAGTCAAGCCTTTTCATTTGCGTGTCGATGTGCCGCAATCGACCCC
>JAZRZW010000029.1:0-2380 GCA_045601585.1 Faecousia sp.
GTGATCCTCCGCGTTGCAGAATTTATAGGCACGCTCAATGGTATGCATAAACTCATCTGCGCCACCCTCGGTCATACCCAGATACCGGGGCGCAAAGGCCGCGCACATATCCTGGTAGCCAAAGCTGCGGAACTGTCCGGGAACGATATGCCAGTTGCCGTAATTCTGGAACATCCGGGGGCCGGGATGTTCCGTGATACACATAAACCGACGGCGGTCATCGTGAAGATCCTCATTAAAAACGATGCCCTTGATATCGTCACACAAAAGGCCCATGAAGATAGCTGCCTCTGTTCCCAAAGAATGGGAAGAAATGGCGATATTCTTCTGATCCACATAGGTCAGCGTACGCAGATGCTCCATAAACCGCATCCGCTGGAACACAGTCAGTCCCACATAGGGAAGTCCCGTCTCCAAAAGTCCGTGGCACATAACCGCCCGGGTGTACATCTGAGACTGTCCCAGTTCCGGGTTTGTCATAATGGAACATTCGCCAATGCCCGGATTGTCAAACACAAAGGCCGCCATACCGTTTTTCACCATATACAGCGCCATTTGATTCCGCTCCGGATAGCTGTTGGTAATATAATTGGGATGCTCCGGCATTTCCTCACCGGAGACAAATTCCTTGCTGTGGTTAGAGCCCAGGAAACACATCACCGCAGGCACCGGTTTCTCCGGAGATGCCCCATCCGGAATCAAGGCAAGATAAGGAACGGCTGTGTAATCGTCGGGATAAAACTCCCACTTCTCTACCCGGTAGCCATCCCGTTGCACAGAACTGAGCATCACGGGATCCGGCTGGGGTGTGGGTTCGGGCATATTCAGAAGTTCCTTAGCACGCACCTTCACCGCCGCCTGAAAAGCTGCAAAATTTTCCGTTGTCAACTCCTCCGGGCAGGACAGATCCGGCTTCATGTGCCGCAGAGATTCCAAAAAACCAGCAAATGTTCCCACATGCCGGCCGTCGGGACGGTGGGATTTAAAATGCTCCTCATAGGTTAGATTCAAAGGCCCAGGCATTTGCTTATAGTCATTGATACCATTGTACATTCAACGATCACCTCATGTGTTTTTGTCGATACTGATTGGGTGTCATACCAAACTGCTGGCGGAACGCCTTAAAAAACGCAGACTCCGCGCCATAGCCTACCGCGCCGCAAATATCACTCACCGGCAGCTCCGTGGAGCGCAGCAGCCACGCTGCCCGGTCCATCCGGGTACGGATCAGCTTCTGCCGAAAATTCATACCGTAATTGCTTTGCAGCAAACGTACCAGCTGTCGCCGGGAAATATGAAGTTTATCCGCCAAGACCTGCTCCCCTGCGCTGTCCGCGAAATGCTGCTCAAAGTATGTATCTATCGTTTCTGTGAGCCGGCTGATTGTACTGTTATCGCCAACCGGGTCGCTTCCCGGCAATTCCAGCAACCGGAATACTTCTACTAAGAAGCATGTAAGCATTGCCTCCATCGCTGTCTGCCGAAACGCCCGTTGGGTCATATCCTCCCGCAGAATTCTTGCCGCAAGCTGCAGCATATAACCGGTAGGCTCCAAGACCCGGCTGCCGGTACATGCTTCCTGCAGCTGCCGTACCAGCATCCCCGGCTCTGGAGAAACAGACAAACTAAACCGTTCAAACGCTCCAGGATTCGCCTGGGGGCGATGATGATGTCCCGGTGGGATCAGTAATGCTTGCCCGCTGCACAAACAGCAGCTGCCTTCCTCCAGGTCCACCCGGCAGCTTCCCTGGAGAATCAGATGCAATTCCCATTGGGCATTGCTGTGTCTTTTCTCATCCCAGCGATAGCGCATCTGATTCAGTCTGTCCAATCCCACCAGCTGCAGTTGTTCCTGTCCAAGCTGTAGAATCACAGCATTCATGTTCTGTTTCATCACCAACACCTGCCTTTGGGGGCATCATATCAAAAGAAGCGGCAGATTGCAACCTTTACTGAATCAAACGCTTAAAGCCGGACTGGCACACCGGGCCACCGATAGCTTCCAAAATAGCCTCTTCTCCGCCGGAACGGCTAATTTGGGCCATCTGATAGAATACCTTATCGATCGCCTCCCGATACCGTGCCAGCACTTCCTCTGTATGCGCCAGTGTGGGATAGAAGCCATTGTTACCCAGGAAACCCTCCTTCAGCATCAGCACCGTATACAGCGTCTTCATAGGCAGGGTGTATTCCTTAAAGCGGAAGTGGGAAAGGCAAGGCAGACCGCCTACATGCAAGCCCAATCCGTGACGAACCGCAGCATCCGCCCAGTCCTTCTGCACAGTTTTGCCAACCTGCTCCACAAACTCCCACACCCGGGTGCGCTCCATCTTATCAATGGTAGCCAGAGCGGCAGTAGGGCCTACGCCCTCTGTCCAGT
>JAZRZW010000030.1:0-1755 GCA_045601585.1 Faecousia sp.
TTGTGGTTATCGGCTTTAATCAGCACGACACCAAATCTTGTAATTGGTTCTCTTTATTGGACAATTCATCAAGTATACTAACACCAAAGGAAGGTGTTAGAAATGTCCAAGAAAAAGATGCTGAGTTTCGCCCAGTTTATTAAGCGTTTCCCTAACGAGAAAGCTTGTGTGGAATATCTTTACCGTGTCAAGTGGCCCCAGGGCTTTGAATGTCCTGTTTGCGGCTGCCGTCACGGCTATGCCCTCAAGAGTCGCAGACAGTATCAGTGTGCCCGCTGTCGGCACCAGACCTCTCTGACCGCTAACACCGTCATGCACCGCAGCCACCTGCCCCTAACCAAGTGGTTCTGGGCAATCTACCTGGTAGCCTGTGACAAGCGGGGTATCTCTGCCCTGGCGCTGGCAGGCAAGATTGAAGTCTGCTACGAAACTGCCTGGAATATACTGCGCCGGATCCGTGCTGCCATGGAGATGCGTGAGGAGCGTTACGTCTTGGAGGGTATTGTGGAATTCGATGATTCTTACTTTGGCGCAGGCAAAAAAGGAAATATTCCCGGCAAAGGCGGGCGCGCCAGAGGAAATCAAGCGGTTTTTGTGGCAGTTTCCAAGGATGAGAAGGGTAATCCTGCTTATCTTAGAATGCAGCTGACCCCCAATGTTCAAAGCACATCCATCGATGCTTTTGCCCAAACCCGGATCGCCTATGGCTCCACGGTGCAAACCGATGGCTTCAACGCGTATCGGAAACCCCTTGCCAAACGTTATAAACATGAGTGGGAAGTATTCAATCCGGATGGGGAACTGCTCAAATGGCTGCACCACATGATCGGTAATGCCAAGACTTTCATCAACGGCACCTATCACGGCACCAGCACCAAGCACCTGCAAATGTATCTCAGCGAGTTCTGCTATCGCTTCAACCGCAGAAAAATGGGTGGTGCTATCTTTGACAGGCTCTTAGTCGCTATCGCTGGCTGATCCTATATCTTGTGCTTTGCTGATTAAAGCCGATAACCACATCAATCTTTTATTTAAGATCAATTCAAACATATGCTTTTTGCAGGCAGAATGGTCCGCTGGTGATGCTTTGGGTTATTATGGTGCAGTTCTATCCTTCCTAGGTACAGTCGTTTTAGGTGCATTGGCGTTGTACCAGAATCATATAATCAAACTTGATTCTGATAACAAATCTGCTCTTTTAGAAGAGAAAGAGCGCCTGGAAAATATGCCTAAGTTTTATTTCCATCTCCGTAGTGCATCGGGATACTGTGGAAAACTAGGGCTTGTTATCAAGAACATCTCCAATAACATTGCTTATGAAATTCACGTCTATGACATTCGTCTTAAAAATGGAACAGAGACAATATGGGAATCCAGCGACACCTACGGATCTCCGGCTATTAACCCTGCAAAGCAAATTGAGTTTCAACTAAGTTCCCCATCTGTTAGCGAAAAAGACGAGTTGATTCTACTAGCAAACATGAGTTGCAAAGACAAGTATGACGAAAAGCATGAGTATATATTGAAAATGATTTGTCGTTATCCGAATCACTATGGCGAAACAAGTGTCACTGAAATCTAGGCAAAGCTTTGTATCACGCCTACCCCAATTCTAAAAGAAATGTCGTCCTCGGTTATTCACCATGGACGACATTCTTATATCTCAATTTGAATTTGAAATAACTGGACTACATTGTTGGTTGTTATTCGCTCCACTTCCTCAGCAGGAACACCCTTCAGTTCAGCAATCTTATT
>JAZRZW010000031.1:0-2370 GCA_045601585.1 Faecousia sp.
GGTCAGGATCTGCCTTACTATGTTGAGACCACCTTCAAGAACGATGCTCTGGGCGATCCTCTGGTTACCAAGGACGGCCTGGTAGATCTGGGTGTTATGACTGCTGAGCAGTACGACTCCCTGAAGGCTCAGACTCAGGCAATCACCAAGATCGTTGCTGACGACCTGGCTGACAAGGGCATGGAGCTGTACGACATCAAGTTTGAGTTCGGCTACGATCCCGAGGGCAAGGTTATGCTGATCGACGAAGTTGCTTCCGGCAATATGCGTGTTTATAAGAACGGTGAATATATCGATCCTATGTCTCTTTCCAAGATGTTCTTTGCCTAAGTTAAAAGGTGGAGAAAACCATGGGTGGTTTTTTCGGAGCAATAACCCGCAAGGACTGTGTGATGGATATCTTCTTCGGTACAGACTATCATTCCCACCTGGGCAACCGCCGGGCCGGTATGATGATTTATGACGATAAGATTGGTTTCCAGAGACAGATCCACAATATTGAAAACACACCTTTTCGAACCAAGTTCGAGGGGGATATCGTAAAATTCAAGGGCCACAGCGGTATCGGCTGTATCAGTGACTCTGATCCCCAGCCGCTGCTGATGCGTTCTCACCTGGGACTGTTTGGTATCTCCACTGTAGGCATTATTAATAATGCTGAGCAGTTGGTGGAGCAGTACTTCTCTGATCATGGCCACCAGTTTACGGCTATGTCCTCAGGTGCGGTGAATGCCACTGAGTTGATCGCTGCTCTGATCAACAAGAAGGACACTTTGGAAGAGGGCCTTCGCTATGCCCAGGAGCAGATCGATGGTTCCGCCACCGTTTTGTTGCTGACCAAGGATAGCATCATCGTCGCCCGTGACCGTTTGGGCAGATTGCCGGTGCTGGTTGGCAAGAATCTGGAGGGCTGCTGCGTATCCTTCGAATCCTTTGCTTATCAGAAGCTGGGTTACGACGATTATTATGAGCTGGGTCCCGGCGAGATCGTAAAGATCACGGCTGACGGCGTAGAGACCCTGTTGCCCGCGGGGGACGAGATGAAGATTTGCGCTTTCCTGTGGACTTACTACGGTTATCCCAACTCCAGATACGAAGGTAAGAATGTGGAAGTCATGCGCTGCCGCAACGGCGAGATCATGGCTGAAAATGAGATAAAGAGCGGCATGATGCCCAACGTGGATTATGTGGCAGGCGTTCCCGATACCGGCGTGCCTCATGCAATCGGTTATGCCAACTACAGCCACAAGCCCTTTG
Source organism: Faecousia sp. (assembly GCA_045601585.1). Taxonomy (GTDB): domain Bacteria; phylum Bacillota; class Clostridia; order Oscillospirales; family Oscillospiraceae; genus Faecousia. The sequence continues at coordinate 1,258 of JAZRZW010000031.1, forward strand.
CACGGCCTTTCGTGAAGTACACTCCCACCTGGGCGCGTTCCTTTACTCCCGCCAGCCAGGCAATCCGCAATCAAATCGCAGAGAAGAAGCAGATCCCTGTCCCTGAACTGATCGAGGGCAAGAAGCTTCTGCTGGTGGACGATTCTATTGTTCGCGGCACGCAGCTGCGTGAGACTGTAGAATTCCTCTACGATAGTGGTGCCAAGGAAGTGCATATGCGTTCCGCTTGCCCCCCCGTGTTCTATCCCTGCAAATATCTGAACTTTTCCAGAAGCAATTCTGCAATGGAGTTGATTGCCCGTCAGACCATCCAGGAGCTGGAAGGTGATGAGGCTGTGGAGCATATTGCAGAATATGCTGAGTCCACTACCGAGCGTGGCAAGTGTCTCGCCAAGGCAATTTGCGAAAAGTTGGGCTTTGATTCCCTGGGCTACCAGTCTCTGGACGGCCTGCTGGATGCAATCGGTATTGATAAAGAAAAGATCTGTACCTACTGCTGGAACGGCAAAGGTTAAACAATGATAAGGAGCTTTTGACATGGTTGAAAAGAGTTTTTCTGAGAGCTATGCCGCTGCCGGCGTAGATATTACTGCCGGTTACCGTGCAGTAGAACTGATGAAGAAGCATGTGAAGCGTACCCGCAACGAAGGCTGCCTGGATGATGTGGGCGGCTTTGGCGGTTGCTTCGGCTTGCCTATCGCCGGTATGGAGGAGCCTGTTCTAGTCTCCGGTACCGACGGCTGCGGCACCAAGGTAAAGCTGGCCATCCTGATGGACAAGCACGATACCATCGGTATCGACGCTGTGGCAATGTGCGTCAACGACATTATCTGTGTCGGTGCAAAGCCTCTGTTCTTCCTGGACTACATTGCCTGCGGCAAAAACGTCCCCGAGAAGATCGCCCAGATCGTCGGCGGTGTGGCAGAGGGCTGTGTTCAGTCCGGCGCTGCTCTGATCGGCGGCGAAACTGCAGAACATCCCGGCATGATGCCCGTGGAAGACTACGACCTGGCGGGCTTCGCTGTTGGCATCGTGGACAAGAAGAAGATTCTGGACAATACCAGTATGGCAGCCGGTGACGTGGTCATCGCCCTGCCCTCCACCGGCATCCAC
>JAZRZW010000032.1:0-1525 GCA_045601585.1 Faecousia sp.
TATTCCAAATGCTTTAACTCGATTCGGGTGATTCCGTCTTTGCATCGCAGAACCAGGCTTTCTCCCCGTTCCTTTTCGCAGGCTGCAATGGCGGTATCCATCAAGCGAAAGAAGCTTTCCTCCCAGATAGGTTTAATCTGATAAAAATACGCACCTACCGTATAAGACTGCACTGCGTATTCTGTTGAGGAAGTTAAAAAGATGATCTTCACATTGCTATCGAAATTCCGAATCTCTGCTGCTGCGTTGATCCCGGTCTGACCGGGCATAAGAACATCCAAAAACAGAATGTCAAAGGCAGCACCCTTTTCTACTTCGTTGAGTAGCTCCAGAGGACTGTTAAATGCGGTATATTCGATCTCCTGGTTGCGCTCTACCCGGTATTTATCCAAAAGCACACGCAACTCGTTAAGAACAGACAGGTCATCGTCGCAAAATGCTATCTTGATCACACCATATCACCTCTATCTTGCCTCAAAGGATCATTGCTACAATTTTGCGTATAGCAATCCAAATATTTTATATCATATTTTTTCACATTTTGCACTATGCTGTATGAAATGTACTTTTTTTGTCCTGAAATGTCGTTGGCAACCCATTCCGCCCATGATATAATTACTATGTATATTTATGATTTCCGCAGAAATGAACTGGGTCAGGTATCACAATGCGGAAGCCGCAAGGAGTGATCCTATGAATATTTCCGCATCGTCCTCCGCACTGACCCTTGTTTATGTGTTTGTTCTTCTTTGGATCTTAATGGGCGTGGATATAAAAGCCCTCAGCCGAAAAAAGCGCTGGGTGAGTCTTGGTGCCATCGTGCTTTTGTGCGTGTACAACGAGGTGCTCTCCGCGCTGATCCCTTCCTCCGCATACGGACGGCTGCTGTTTCTGAATATGCATCTGCCTATGTTTTTGCTGTATCTGTACATCGCGAGGCGGGGCGTTATCAAAACCGGCTTTATGATCCTGACTGCGCTGGTGTTCTCCGCACCGCCTATGATCGTGGGCAACATACTGCATGACCGGTTCTCTGTCGGTGCGCTGGGTGTACTGATCAGCCACATCATCGTCTACCTGCTGATGCTTCTGATGGCATTTTTTGTGTTCCGCAGCGTCTTTGGCTATTTGCTTGCCTACAGCAACAATTCCTTCTTCCTACTGTTCTCTCTGGTTCCGGTGGTATACTATATTTACATCTTTGCGTATATGAATGTGGATATTTCCTCTTTGGATTCCCGTTCCGGTTTTTTGGTCCGCTTGCTGCCCAATCTGGAAGTCTTTGGCTTCTATTTCCTACTGCCCTACATCTATAAGACCCTTAGAGAGAAGATGGTGCTCAAGTCTGCCAGGAATGCACTAAAGAAGACCCTCTCCTCCTCCGAAGATCAGATTGCTCTGCTAAATGAAACCAATCAGCAAATGGCAGTTTACCGGCACGATGTACGCCATCATATCAATTTGCTGAATGGATTGTTGGCCGATGGCAAAATAGAACAGGCGCAAGAGGTTTTGAACACTTCGA
>JAZRZW010000033.1:0-7542 GCA_045601585.1 Faecousia sp.
ACAACAACCGAAAACTCCCCGGCGGCAAAAGCCCCCGGGGATTCTGTCAGGTTAGGGGTAGATGCTGGAGGTCTGTTGCTTATTCCAACTGATGCCCGAGGCGCTGAAGGAAACCACGGTTGTTCCCTGCCAGCTATAACCCTTATCATCGGCTTTGGTGGAATAACTGGCGAAGGCTATGGGCGAGGGCAAATTCGGATAAGCCTTGGCGGCACTGAGATTGCTGGAGCCCAGACCGGGATAAACATAACCGGTGAGGTAATGATTGCCCCGCTGCATTCTGGAGTTCCAGTCGGTCTTGTTGCTCACATAGCCAAACAGCGTGTTCAAAGAACCGCGGGTATAGAAGATGAACTTGGTTCTGCCATCCTTTGCATTGGTGGCAGTGTTGGCAGTTGCCGGGTTGCCATCTGCATTCTGGATACCGAAGAGGATGTTCTGACGGGTGTAGTCATTTTCACCCTTGATTTGCATATTCAGACCGTGGTGGAAAGCATTGACCAGATCTGCGCCGAAGAGAGCGTAGTTGGGGCCGCTGCCGCCATCATAGTAGTCGTCATACAGTGCGATCACATCATCCTGATTGTGCTCTTCTGTATCACCGGCTTCCAGATAGGTGTTGCCGTGGTCGTCAGTGAACAGCAGCCAGGCGCTGGAGCCATTGACATCCATTTCATAATCTGCAGGCATCACCTGATCCTGGGTATAAGGCACTTCCATAGTCACGCCGTCGAAGTAGTACTTCTGGCCGGCCTGGAGACGGTAGATAGGAATGCCCTTCTGGCCCCAAGAGGGCGTGTTGACATTGTTGGCCATCTTGTTAGTAGCAGAATACTCTACCCAGAAGCTGCCGTTATCCAAATTCGCCTTGTAGTAGCGGTTGGTGCCGCCTTCGCCCTTGGAGTCAGAATAGGCATAAAGCTGATTGCCATAGCCCTGCACAGTGGTGCTGCCAACGGTAAATTCTGCATCTACACGGAACTCACCGGTGAAGTTGTAGTAGAAACCCTTGACATAGACATCCACCTGCATTGCGCCATAGACGCCGCCTCGCAGCCAGCCCACATGGTCCGCGTGGTCGTGGGTAAAGACCCAGGCATCCACGATGATCTGCGGATTGTTCTTATTGCCGGAGGAGTAAGCGTCCAGGCTTGCGCCCAGGGCTGCCGCCAGCTCTGCACGGTCTTTGGTTGCTTCGGTATAGGTAGTGCCGTTGATGGTCGTGCCGGCAGCAGTGGTGCCGGTACCTCCGTCGATAACGATGTAGTGGCCATTCTTCAACCGGATGATCTGGCACAAACCGCCATCACTCAGCTCCACCATAGTGACAGTAATATCATTATAGGTGGTCTTTTTCGGATCGCCGTCGTCTGCCGTCTTATAGTATTCCGGATCCATATAGGGAGAGAAATTCATCTCGTTGGATGCAGTCACATACAGCTCACCGGTGTTTGCAAAGAAGGTGACGGAATAGGTGTAACCGGAGTTGGTCAGTGCCGTGTAGTAGGCATCATCGGTGTTGACAACATTGCTTGCATAGACCTGGAAACCGTAATTCTGCAGTTCCTGGATATACCAGGTGTAGTCTGCCAGTTTCGCGCTCTGATACTTGGTGATATAAGCACCTTCGGTGTAGTCGATGTCCTTGAACGCTACATTCTCGGGATACTCATAGGCCAGGGAGTAGAGCTGCCAGCCATTTTCATTGGTCTGACCCTCCAGCAAGGTGGCCTTCAGATTTGCGTCCTTGAATTCTGCCACAGGCAGATCTGTAATGGACAGGCAGAGAATCTTATCCTCCCCTACCGTCAGGTGGTAAGGAACCACGGTGCGGCTGGTGTCGCCCAGACGCAGAGCAGGGATCTCGTTAGGTTGGTACATCCAGGTGCTGCCAAAGTCCAGCTTGCTGGTGCCGGCCATCAGATCATCGTAGATCTTCTTTGCCATATCCTCACGGGTATAGCGAATCGTAGAGACACCGGAGCTGTAAGCACCAGAAACGGCAGTGTTGCCGTTGATAACCGTTAAGCCGTCTGCCTGATAAGCCTTGGTGTTCAGGATGTAGTTATCCTTGAACATCGTTGCTGAATTGGTGAGCTTGGTGGTGATGCCGCTCTCGCCACGGCAGTCCATTATCATATTGAAATGGTAGCTGTCGCCGGTATGACCCAGGGTACGGAAGTTCGGCAGAGAGAAGCAGCGGTCGATGGTAATTGCCTTGCCGGATTCCGGTGCGCCGCCGGCAATACCACCTGTGCGGTGAGTGCCCTTGTCCTCATTATAGATAGAGCCGAGAACCACGCAATCGGTGATGTTGTTGGTAGTAGCTACAAGTGCGCCTGCAATGCCGCCAACATAACGGGCGTGTTCGCGCATGTTAGTAGAATTGACGCAGCCATTGTGCAGAGAGCAGCGGGCTGCCAATTTGCCATCAAATTGGCATTCGGTGATGGTGGCAGAAGCACCGCTGGTGCAACCGACGATGCCGCCGGCATAGGAATCCACTGTCTCCACAATGGCATTGGAATAAATCCGGGAAACGGTGCCGCCGTTGAGGTTTGCAACAACACCGCCGTTGTAGCCGTAGTTACTCTCAGTCAGATTGGCAAGATAGGAATTTTCCAGACGGAAATTGGTCACAGTGCCGGTAACTTCGTCAAAAACACCTAAGCCGTTGCCGTTAGCCAGGCCGCAGTAAAGGCCGCTGATGGTGTAGCCCTGGCCGTCAAAAGTGCCGGCAAAGGAGCTGATGGGACGCCAGTTATACTTGGGGGCATCGGTGGCCCACCGGGCAGCCTCGCCCTCGTTGATCACAATGTTGGCCTCCAGCTTTGCGGTCTTACCGGCAAAGCCCTTGACCTCATTGTAAACTGCAAAGCCGTAGAAGTCATCCCGGTCCTTGATGGTATATTTCTGGTTGCTGAAGCCGTCAAAGTCAGGCTTGATACCGGATTCAAACAGGGTTCGCAGGTGATTCCAAAGGCTCTCATCCACCTTCACCGGTGCCTCGGTAAGGCTGCCGCCGGAGGACTCCACGCCCACCGATGCGGAATTGGGGGTCTGCACAAAGAAGTTGTTATAGGCCTTCACCCCATTGCCCTGAGCGTGGGCGATGATCTGGGAGGTGCACCAGGAATCAGTGGTAAAGGTGGCCTTTGCCAGAGTGTTCTGCACGGTGGCATCCACATTGGTGCCCAGAATACGGCCGATAATACCGCCGGCGTTGGAGGAGGCGCACTGCACATCGGTGGTAGAGATCACGCCATCGACCTTCAGCACGATGCCGGAGATGTTCGCAATATTGGCAACTGCGCCTGCCGCGTAGGGGCCAGGAGCCACCAAGGTACCTTCGGTAAGGCAGTCCTCGATGGTAACATTGCCGTTATTCATATGGGCAACGATGCCTGCAACGACAGACTCATTGGTGTTGGTTGCACGGACGGTGCCGTTAAAGCGGGAATTCTTTACGGTGGTGGTAAAGCCTGCGGTATTGGTCTGGCCCACGAAACCACCCAGCTTGGTGCCGCCGTTGATCGTGCCGGTAAACACAGACTGATCGATGGTGACGGTGGAATTACCCACGCGGCCTACCATACCGCCGGCAATACCGGCAGTTGCAGTCAGGTTGCCGCTGATATTTGCATTGGTGATGGTTGCGGGAACAGTCTGAGTCATACCAAATACGCCGCCCACCTGGGTACCGGTTCCGGAAACGGAGCCGGTAAGCCGGAAATTCTCTACAGTAGTGGCAGTCTCTCCTGCCGCGCCATTGTTTCTGCCGGAAACACCGCCCACACAATCGGCAGAGCCGGTAACGGTGCCGGAAACCACACAATCCTTATAGAGAGAATCGCCCACGATGTTGCCGTTATGTCCGCCCACCAGACCACCAACATATTTCGCCACAGAGCCAGTAGTGGTGAGTGTGCCTGCGAATTCGCAGTTCACCAGAGTAACGCCGTAACCCTGAGGACGACCGCCGATACCGCCGGTATAACCGGAATTGGAATCGATGATGGCATCGGAATAAACATTACGCAAGGTAGTGCCATTCACAAAAGCGACAATAGAGCCGGTGGCGCTCCACTCTGCACCGTGGGTGGAACGGATATAGGAATTCTCTAGGCGCAGATCCCGGATCACTGCCTTATGGCCGGTGACCGTAAACAGACCGCCGCCGTAGAGGGCGCTATCATAATACAGACCGCTGATGGTGTGACCCTGGCCGTCGAAAGTACCTTCGAACTCAAGGGAAGCATCACTCTTGCCGATAGGGTTCCACATATTTGCCGGAGCATTGGTAGCCCAGGTTTTGGCGTCGCCCTCATTGAGGAGGATGTCTGCACCCAGCTTTATAGTCTTACCCTCAAAGGTCAGGGTTTCCTGCAGAACGCTGAAGCCATAGAGGTCGGCTGCGTCATAGAGGACATACTCGGTAGCACTTTCACTGTACCAGGAAGTATCACATTGGTCGTTGCCCAGCTTCGGCACATCATTCTGGCGGGTCTGCCACAGAACATTGAAATCGAAACCAGACAAGGTAGTGGCTGCAGTTTCACCGGTGACGGCACTTCTGTCCACCAGGGTGGGGGTGCCGGTGTAGGTGTTTGCAGCACGGTAGGTCACCACAGGGTAGGTATCGGTGGTGGCATAGCAGTTGGTGAAGCTGGTGTACGCTGCACCGCGCCAGGAGGCGACACCCACAAGAGAGCCGGCATAATTCTTGGTATTGGCAGTGTTTGCCAAGGTCAGTGTGCCGGCACTGAGGGAGTTCTGAACAGAAATCTTCACATCTGCACCCAGACCGCCCACAAATCCGCCAATGTAGTTCTCAGCTGTGGAGGTGGCGTGGGTCAGCTTCAATGTGCCGGTGAAAAGGCAATTATCCACGGTGACGGTCTGGTTTGCCACGCTGGGCGCTGTGCCCAGCAGACCGCCGATTCTGGCAGTCCACATGCCGTTGGTAACCGTGCCGTCCATCCAGACATTCCTGAAAATGATCGCTGTGGCACCGCCGGTATAACCCACCAGGCCGGCATTTGTAGCGCCATTGACGGCAACATCGTTGCCAACCTTGACATTCTCAACAGTAATGCCGTTGGCAAGGCCTGCCAACAGGCCCAGGTTGCCGGAACCGGCAGTGGAGATTACAAAAGAATTGGTAATGGTCAGATTTTTGATGGTCGCATTGTTGACCACGGGGAACATACCGGTGGAAACACTGCCGGCAGTATTCTTGAAATAAACACCACTGAGGGTGTGGCCCTGGCCGTCGACAGTGCCGGCAAAGGGCAGCTCTGCAGAACCGATATAGGCCCAGGCATTGGCGGGAGCGGTGGTGCTCCAGTCGGCGGCATTGCCGGAATTGAGGGTGATATCTGCACCCAACTTTACGGTTTTGCCGGCAAAATCCAGAGTCTGAGACAACATTGCCAGACCCCGCAGATCTGCGGCGGTGTAGAGCACATACTCAGCGGCCTGGGGATCGTACCAGGCGGTATTGCAATTTGCGCTGACAGCGCCCAGCTCGGGAACTCCTTCGGAAACGGTGATCCAGGTGCCGTCTGCAAAACTTAATCCGGTGAGCAGCTCCTTGGCATTGGTGCCGGAAATATCTGCTTTTGCCACCAGGACGGGTTCGCCGGTATGCTTTGTGGTAGGATTGCCGAACACAACGGCGTTGCCGTTTGCATCCTTATAGCACTCATTGGTGACATAGACATTGGTGTATGTACCCTTGCCGCTGCCGGGGGTATTGCCGATCACAGCGCCGTTGGCTGCGCCCTTAAAGGCGGCGGCATTCAGGTTGCCGGCGGAAAGGCAGTTGGTGATCTTAATGGTGTTGCTATAGTTGCCAAAACCCACAAGACCGCCCACATATGCGCCGGTATTGAAGGTAGCGGCACCGGCACCGGTAAAGAGGCAGTTGGTCAGGTTGATGGTGGTGCCGGAAGAATTGCCAAAGCCCACAAAACCGCCGGCATAGATACTACCCCAGGCACCGTTCAGAGTGCCGCTGAACCAGCAGTTGCTGATATTGGTAGTGCCTTTGGCGTGACCCACCATACCCACAGCTTTGCCGTAAGCCAGGTAGGCATCGGTATATACATTAGAAATAGTAGTGTTATTTGCCAAAGCAACCACTGCGCCGGTGCAGGACTGGTTCACATCGCCGGCCTCGGTGTTGCGGAAGATGGATTTTTCGATCCGGAGGTTCTTAACAGTGGCGCCGTTAGACTCCAAAATAAAGCCCAATTTGCCGGTGCCCAGCATTGCCAGGCCTTGCACGGTATGTCCCTGGCCATCGATCGTTCCGGCAAAGGGGGTTGCAGCGGAGCCGATACCGGGCCAAATCTCCACGCCGTCCTTCACAGACCAGGTGTTGTTGGAGGTATCCTGCACAAACCAGGATTGGGTGTTCAGCGTATCGGGGTTAAATGTAATGTCCGCAGCCAATTTCACGGTCTTGCCGGCAAAATTATAGGACCTAGACATCCGGGCAAAGCTCAGAAGTTCCTGAGCAGTGTGGATATAGACCACCTGATCGGTGTTCTTATACCAGGCGGTTTCGGGATTGGTCTCGGTCTTACCGGCAGCCATATTGGCGCTGACGCCCATCTGCACCGTCTTGGGTGCGGTGGGGATGTGGTCGACCTTGGTACCGTCCATAGTGATCCAGAAAGGAGTTGCAGTATAGCCGGCAGTCTGATCTTTGATGCCGGTAACAGTCAGGGCAAACATATGGGCTGCAGAGCTGTGGAAATAGCTGGGTGTCAGAGAGCCTCCGTCCACAGCAGCAGACAGGGTGTCATACACGCCGGTTGCGCCGTAAGTATAGGTTCTGACAGAACCTTCCCGATTGAGCAGGAAGCCCACCTGGCTGTAATCCAGGCCGTCCACCGCTGCCACAAAACGCAAGGCTGCGGCATTGGAGGCATAATCGATATTGGTGCTGACCTGAGCCACAGCCTGCATCAGTTCCTGGGGTACAAACTTGGCATAAGCACCGCCGGAGGTTGCAGTAGTGGCCAAAGGCGTCAGGTTTACAAGGTCGGTATACCAACCTGCAAAGACATATCCCTCTTTGGCGGGATAGTCGGTGTAGACTGCGCCAATATCGAACCCATTGTTGTTATTGGCATCGTGGGCCTCAGTCTTTACGCGGTAAGGACTGATGTCTGCCACGAAGTCATAGATTGCCGTCTTATTCTCCGCAGTAGTCGCTGCTGCGGTCTCAACAGCGAGCTTAAAAGCGGGAAGGATGCTGACGACGATAGCCAAAACCAGGATCATCGACAGAGTCCGGCGCGTTCTGTTTTTCATAAACACTGCCCCTTTCTGTAGAAGGTCATACTTTTACTTATACATTTTAACACACCGTTTTTTCGCCGTCAATCTGATATTTTCCCCAAAATCCGAACATCTGCGTTATACATTATAAAATATAAACTATTCTCAACATTCTATATATTATATAATGTATCCCCTTTAAAATAAAAAATCTACCGGGCGGGGGAAGGAACCCGCAAAAAAATTTATTTG
>JAZRZW010000034.1:0-3282 GCA_045601585.1 Faecousia sp.
CGGGATACTTTTCGGTCTTGTCGATAAGGGTCACCTCGTAAGTTTCGTCCACAAAGAAGGCATCCTGCACCACCTGGGGATCTACGGTGACATTATCGATCTCAGCCTGCTTGATGCTGGGGAATTCATCGCCTTCTGCAGTCTTGGCATTCTTCCAATGCTTGCCCCAGCCGGAGTTGATCTCCAGCGAACGCTGAGCCACCACATTATCACTTTGAATGTCCGAGTAAATATTTGTGACATTTTCCATCTTCAGGCCTTCCTGGGTGGCGATGCCACCTGCATAAGCCTTCAGATAAGGATTGACAGTGCTCTTGGGATTCAGCTCAGACTTGGCGTGGGCCTTGACGACCACGCCGTCATTCACGCCGACATAATCCAGCAAGCCGGGGGAGGTACCACAAACACCGCCGGCAAAAACGTTGTTTTGGTTGCTGCTGGTGCCGGCGCCTTCAAAGTTATGGTGGGAGAATACATCCACGGTGGTATCCTTGACCAGGACCGCCCTGATCTGACCGGCATTCACGCCCACCAGGCCGCCGTACTTATGATAGACATTTCTCTCAGCGTCCTCGTTGGTGGTGTTGCTCTTTGCGATCACCTGGCTGTCGGTGACAATACAGGAGTCGATGGTACCGTTGTTGATGCCTGCCAGCGTACCACCGGTGAAGGTTGCGGAGGACTTGCCCAGCTCAGAGGTGGAAACATTCACTTCAATATTGGAAAGGGTCAGGTTCTTCACAACACCCCCCTGGCCGATCTTGCCGATGAGGCCGCTGTTGATGGTGCCGGCGATCTTCAGATTACGGATCGTAAAGCCGTCGCCATCCAAAGTGCCGGTAAACTCCTGGTAAACCTCGGAATCGGAGCTGTTGGTGCCGCAGCCCAGAGAAAGGATCTCTTCGTCGCCGAAGTTCAGGTCATTGACCAGGCGATAGTGCTGATCCATACCTTCCTCATTCATGATGTTCAGGAACTGGTCCGGGGTGCTGATCAGATAGGGTGCTTCCACAGTGCCGTAGCCGCCACTGAAGGCAGAACCGGAAGCATCAATCATCTGGATGGCGCCCATCGCGTGACTCCTGCCGTCTGTATCGGTATAGACCAGGCTGATGGTTTCATTCTTGCTTACGTCAGTGACCATAACGATGCCGTCCTCGTGGATCACACCGTTGCCGCTGTAATGGAAGCCTTCTGCATCCAGGTCAAACTGCTCGCACACCAAGGCAGAAATGTTGTTCAGATACAGGGTCTGGCCTTCCAGGACCTGTGCATAAGGTACGCCGTCCACTTCTGCGGTGACGTGGTAGTAGGATTCACCGTTTTGCATCACCACGAAGCTGTCGGTGACGCTCAGAACGCTGACCAGGTCTTCGGCAAACTGCATACGCAGCTGGTCGATACCGACTTTCAGAGACTGGGCAATGTTGGACTGCTTCTGTGCATTCAGAATATCGCTTGCCAATACAGTGCCGGTGCCGTAATCGTAGGACTCTTCCTCACAGATCAGCATCTGCATATACTGGTAGTTATTGCAGGCCAGGATCAGCTGATCCATCATCATCTCGGTGGTGTACAGATCGCAGGCAAACTCAACGGTTGCCATCTCTGCACTCTTGCCCATTTCTGCAGTCAGGTCAGGCCGCATACTAAGCACATCGTAGTAGGTCTGCACGATGGACTTACCGAAGCCATCGCCGGTGATGTAATGATGGAAGCTGGTACGGTTGTCCACCAGGCTGCTGTACAGCAGGTCGTAGTAGTGCTTGATTTCCTCAGAGCTGCCGCCACTAAACTGTGCTTCCTGCACCAGTGCGTAGTAGGCAGTCATGCCGTTGCTGTTATTCTCCACAGTGCCATAGATGTAGTTTCTCAGCTGGTTGTAGCTGAAATCACCCTGGCCGGAGCTGAGCATGAAGTCACGCAGGTGATTCTTGTCGCTCTCGTTTTCCACGGAGGTGCTGACAGAGGCAATGATCTTTTCGGTGGACTCGTTGATCTGATCGGAGATCTCAGACAGCTGTTCCTGCACTTCGGAGATCTGGTCTGCGATCTCGTCCAGGCGCTGGTTCAGGCGATCTTCCATCAACTGGGTCTCCGAGGGTGCTTCTGCGCCGCCCATACAGGCAGTGAAGATGCTCATTGCGATCTTCAGACCGGCAGCCGCCACAGTACCCCATGGCGCGATACAGGCCAAAATACCGCAGGCCAGATCCGCCACACCGGAGACAAAGCTGGCAGTATCAAAGTCGCCGCCGTCCGCGATGTCCTTGATCGTATTGATCATCAGGGGCATGGCATCGTTGACGATGTTCAGCACCTGCTCAGCGGACTCAAACTTCTCTTTATTGGGATTCTTATCCCGTTCTTCTTTCCGTTCCTTTGCCCACAGCTCCAGCTCCTGCTCCACAAGGCTCTTCTGCTGGGTTGTCTGGGCCTTTTGCGCCGTCTGGTTTTTCATAGCGTTCAGCTGGGTCTGCACGATCTGCTTCTGGGCAGGTGTGATTTTATTGCCACTGGGCTTTTGGCTGCCGCCGGTCGTAGTGCCGCTCGTTGGAGCAGCATAAACCGTAGCCACGGGCTGAAGGAAGGAGGACACGATTGCAAAAGCCAAAATAAAGGAGATCACAGAAATGATCGCACGACGAAATGTGAATTTTTTCATGTTCTCCACCTCCTTATTTCATCATGATGACGGGAGTCACCGTCTCCAGTTCGTCCATGTTGCTGGTCCGCTCCATGCTGAAAATGATGGAGCAGTCTTCAAACAGTTTCAGGACATCCTGGCTAACTGCCTGGTCACCGTCGGTTACGAACTGAATGTCCAGAACGGTGGTATATGCGCCTTCCAGCTTTACGCCGGCCGCATTCGTCCAGGTGTAATGGAAATTGTTGTACTTGTTGCTAAAGTCAATGTTGGATGCGCCGTCATTGCCCTTGTACAGATTACTTGCAATGTTCTTATCGCAGCTGACAATACTGATGTTGCCGGTCCAATTGAAGCCAAAGTCGATGGCGTACAAATAGCAATTTGCCGGAGCATACATCTTAATAGATGCGCTGTTCTTGGTTGTGCTGATGGAAATTACCGGCTGATTAAAGTCGTTTTTGTACTGTGCGTAAATGGACTTGGGGCCCTTGATATCCTTCAAAGAGGAATCCCAGCCGGAGAAGCTGCCCATCTTCAGAGTGTTCCAGTCAAAATAGATCTCGCTGCAGGCAGGCTCCTGGGCGTCGGAACCGTGCTCCACCGTCTGGGTCGCGATCAACGCACCATCGGGC
>JAZRZW010000035.1:0-7692 GCA_045601585.1 Faecousia sp.
AGCCGAGGACTATCCTGAGATTACCGTGGACGATTGGTACATCGACATTATGACTGCCAACCTGGTGAATAAGGATATCCGCAACGGTTTCCAGGTGTTTCTGCTGCCCAACCTCTACGGTGATATCATTACCGATGAGGCAGCCCAGATCCAGGGCGGTATGGGCACTGCCGGCAGCGCCAATATGGGCGATCAGTACGCGATGTTTGAAGCCATCCACGGCTCCGCACCCCGTATGCTGGAAGAGGGCCTGGGCAATTATGCCAACCCCGCCAGCATCCTGAAAGCGGAGGCAATGCTTCTGCGGCACATCTGTAAGCCTGCTCTGGCCGAGAAGCTGGAAAAGGCATTGGAGACCTGCCCCATCACCGTCACCGGCACCAAGGCAGGCGCAACCTGCCAGGCCTACGGCGATGCCATTATGAGTCTGCTGTAATAAGAAAGAGCGCCGGAAATCAATTCCGGCGCTCCTTTTGTGGAGGGAACAGATAAAAAAGAAGTAACCCATAAGTGATTTTCTTAGTCTTATCAGTTATGGGCTACTTCTCTTCTATCTTAGTATCTAACATCATTGGTTAACCTCTCTTTCTGCAGGATCGACATCTACTTCATTTCCTCTTTTTTCATTCCTAACAATTTATTTGTTGTCAATTTCATTTTTGCTTTAAGTAAGCTTACCTGTTTGTTGGAATTTTATTTGGATTTGAAGTTGTGTCTTTTACCTACGTGTACATTGGTATCACCTCTTCTTGACTATAATTTAGCACAAGAAAATGAAATTTGCAAGATGTAAAGTTGTATAAAATATATAGAAATTAGCTGTTCAAAAGGGAGAAATGCAGGAAAGCCTCTTGACAGTTGCAAAACTGTTGTGTTAAAATAAATGTGTTCGGCGGCCCTTTCGGGTTGCCTTTTTTTGTAAATACTGTTGATTTACGCAAGATAGGTGTGCTATAATCGAAAAGGAACGAAAACCCCTTATAAATCAATCATATAACGGAGGAAAAGTAAATGAAAAAAGCTGTTATGTTTGGCGGCGGCAACATTGGCCGCGGATTTATCGGCGCCGTGCTGGCTGAGGCAGATTACCGCGTGGTTTTTGCCGATGTTAATATGGAACTGATCAATAAGCTCAACGAGCTGGGCACTTATACTGTACATATTGTAGATACTGTCTGCCGCCAGCAGGTGGTGAATAATGTTGGCGGTGTCAACTCCACCACTGAGGATGTAGTCAACGAGATCGCTACTGCTGATCTGGTGACCACCGCTGTTGGCCTGATGATCCTGCCCCGCATTGCAGGTGCCGTAGCAAACGGCATCAAGACAAGAATGGAAGCCGGCTGCAAGGAGCCTCTGAACATCATTGCCTGTGAGAACGCAATCCGTGCCAGCTCCCAGCTGAAAAAGGCAGTCTACGAGAAAATGGATGAAAAGACCGCAGCTTATGCCGATGAGTTTGTGGGCTTCCCCGATTGTGCTGTGGACAGAATCGTGCCTCCTGTGAAGAATGATCCCGATCATCCTCTGGATGTGACTGTAGAAAACTACTACGAGTGGAGCGTGGAGCGTTCCGGCTTCTGCGGTGAGATTCCCAATGTTCCCGCAATGCACATTGTAGACGACCTGATGGCCTACCTGGAGCGCAAGCTCTTCACCCTGAACACCGGCCATTGCATTACCGCATACCTGGGTGTGCTGAAGGGATATGAGACCATCGACAAGGCTATCGCAGACGAGAAGATTTATGCCATCGTCCGTGGCGCTATGACTGAAAGCGGCAACGGCCTGATCGCCAAGCACGGCTTCAAGCCTGAGGCACACTGGGAATACCTGGAGACCAGCCTGAAGCGTTATACCAATCCTTATCTGCAGGATGTGCTGGTGCGTGTGGGTCGTGAACCCAACCGCAAGCTGTCTGCCACCGACCGTCTGGTTGGTCCCATGATGAACGCCTACAGCCGTGGTTTTGCAGTGGACAATCTGATTAAGGGCATTGCAGCCGGCCTGCGCTTTAGCTACGAGGGCGATCCTCAGAGCCTGGCACTCCAGGAGAAGATCCGTGACCTGGGCGTGAAGGCTGCTGCAGCTGAGATCACCGGCATTACCGAGGAAGCTCTGCTCGAGCGCATCGTGGGTGCGTACGAGACCATCGAAGCCGAGATCAACTGATATTTAGATTAGAAAAGACCGACATTCCAAAGAATGGCGGTCTTTTTATTAGAACAGATCGCCGGCTTTGCTGAAAGGATTGCCACTTGTAGTGGAAGGAGCAGGGGTGGGCGCAGGGGCGTACACCGGGGTGGACACCTTCTTTTCTTCTCGGGTGGAGCCGGGCATGGGTGCGTTGTAATCGGGCTTTGCAGCATCGATCTCGGACTGAGGGACCTTGCGGGAAGTCAGGGCGCAGTATACCTCCATTGCGGTGGGACGGCGGTCGGGGTTGGAGTCCAGCATCCGGATCAGCAATTGGCGAATCATATCCGGGATTTCTTCGCTGACCTTTACATGGTCGCCGTTGGCAACTGCTTCGCCTGCGCAGCAACCAAGTTCTTCGTTGTACTCAGGCAGCTTGCCGCACATATACTGGTGGAACAGGATGCCCAGTGCGAAGATGTCCATTTTGCAGGTGAGCTTGGGCCGCTCGCCCATAAAGGTCAGGCAGGCTTCGGGAGAGAAGTAGACCTGATCGCCGATCAGCTCTTCATCTTCGCCGGGAGGATCGGTCTCCAAAAAGCCGCTGTCAAAGTCGATGATCTTTGCGGTCACATAGCCGGAAGGTGTGCCGGTAAAGAGAATGTTCTCGTGCTTTAAGTCAGCGTGGACCACCCGGGCCTTGTGCAGGGAGGTGATGCCGTGGGCGATGATGGAGCACAGGTACTTTTTGTTGTTGAGAGACAAGCCGGCAATGTCCGAGACCTCCCAGGGGAGTGCTTTGACTTTCCGGGTGGCGATGAAGTATTTGGATTCCACACGGAAAAACTCATCCACAGTCACGGTGATGCCGTCGGAATGGGCGTTCAGTGCCTGGTAAAGGGCAACTTTCCGGGCCTCAAACTGCCGGCACTGGCGGGTCTTCTTGGCGATGCGCTCAGGGGAAGAGACCTTGTCGTTGTCCGGGAATTTGGGGCTGAGGAATTGCTTGATAAAATATTCGTTTCCGTTCTTTCTGCCATAGCCCCAGATAGAATAGCCACTGTTGTGGGTGGTCATGGGGGTGGTCAGTTCGTAGGTTCCTAAGATTTCCATCAGAAGGATTCATCCTTTGTATACATCATATAATGGGTTTTATAGCTTTCCCAAAGCTCGGTACGGCTCTGGCGGTCATCCACCGGAAGACCGGCTACCTTGTCAAGGTAGTATTCCTGCAGGTAGGCAAGACGCTTGCGCGCGCCGGCCCGGATCAGCTGCCAGTTGTTGTAGCCGATGGCAGCGAGGCAGAGGGTGTAGTCGTCGCCGGAGATGGCACCGAATTCCCGATCCATTGCCTGCTCCCAGGCAGAGGGGGAATCGCTTTCCAGCAGGGTGCGCAGCAGCAGCCCCTCAAATTCCATCGGTGTGGACAGATAGCCGAAGCAGCCGTCAGTGGCGGTCAGCACCATAAAGGGAGGCTTGACGCGCACAGTATTGGTCTGGAACTTGGGCGCCTTGCCGCAGCTCAGCAGATTCTTCAGCACACCGTCTTCGTAGAGGGTATCCATAGGATCCGGCACAGAGGTGTGGTCCGTGGAAAGCTGCATCAGACCGTTGGCATTGAGAATATACACCCGGGAGTCGCCGGCCCAAATGGCGGTGACAGCCACATTGCCGTCGGATTCCTGCTTGAGCAGTGCTGCAGCAGCAGTGGAGGGCAGTGTGCGGACCATAGAACCCAACACAGCGGTGTGGGAAGCGTCCTTGGGCGGAGTGCAGTAGGTCAGCCGTTCTTCCACAGCAGGAGAGAACAGGCTGTCTACCAGATATTCGGCGGGGTAGTCGCAGGGGAAAGCGGTGCGGAATGCATCATAAAATGCGCCGGCGCACAGACGGGAGGCCATATAAGCTTCCGTGTTGTCGCAGTAGCACTTATGCTTTCTGGCGCCTGCGCCGCCGCATCCGTCAAACACGCCCAGCAGACCTGCGTTGTCGCAGAAGCTGTAGCAATAGCAATCTTCGCCGTGTTCGGGGATCATGTCGTGACACAGGGACAGTATAAAATTCAGAGGGAGTCGGTCTTGCATAGCAAAAGCCCCTTTTTACACAGAGTTAGCGATGGCGTTCAGAATCTCAGAGTAGTTGGTTTCGGCCAGGCCGTTGCCGGCTACAGAGGGATAGTGGACAACATTGTCCCAGTTGCGGGAAATGTAATCCCAGTGGGTCTCGTCGGGAGCGAACATGATGAGACGCTTTGCGTTTTCATTCATGTCATCCCACCAGCTGCTCAGTTCGCCCAGGCTCTGAGCCATACCGTTGGGGTAGTGGGGAGAGCGCTTGCCGTAGCCGATGTCGTGGGTAGGAGCATCGGTCCAGACCACGATCACATGGCGCTTCTTAGCGCTATCGGAGGTCCAGTTGGACTTGATGGCGTATGCCAGAGCTTCCATGCCGTCCTCGGGGATATCTCCGCCGCCGTCAGCGTGGATGCTGTTGATGCAGGCCTCGAACTCGGCAGACTGCTGGGGCAGATTGAAGAAATCGGTAACCAGCATAGCTTCAGCGCCGTCTGCCAGGTAATCACGGAAAGCGATCACACGGACGCGGAGCTGACGGACCGCCTTGCGCTTTGCGCTCATGGCGGTGTTCAGGTCGGTATAGAAATGCAGAGCATTTTCCTTAACCATGTTAATGATCTTGGTGTGGCGGCCGGAGGTGTCCTCCATACTGCCGGTAGCGTCGATGCAGAACACCATATCAACGGTGTAGTCCATGGAAGTCTGGCTGCGGGGAGCCTGATAATTCATCTGATCTTGAGACATTGTGAGATCCTCCTGAAATTACATTTCTAATTCGGCGGCATCAACGGTATCGGTGTTGGTGTCGTCACCGGTCTTGAGACCGTTGTCAGTATCGGGTTTTGCGTTGTCGGGGATGTTGTCGTCGGGCTTGGGAGTCTGTTCGCCGGAGCCTTCCTGCTCGGGAGTGCTTTCCTGCTCAGCAGAACCTTCCTGCTCAGCGGTGCCTTCCTGTCCGGCTGCACCCTCTTGTTCGGTTTCGCCTTCCGGATCGGTGGCTTCCTCCTGCACGGGAAGTGCTTCGTAAGGAATGTTGGAAACGGCAACAACCATGGTGCCACCCTTGGTGTCATGGCGGTGGATTTCTACATAAAAAGTGATTTCGGCAAGATCGTCGATCTCTTCTATGTTGCAAATCACCTTATTGCCGTTGGTGATGATGGAATTGCTGTTTACCAGAGACCAAAAGTTAGATTTGTTGTTACCCCAGTCGTAAGAAAGCGGCTGGAAATCCTCAGAATCTTCCTCGGTTTTCTCTCTCACAGCGCCAAACATCTTCTCGTCTACATCCAGGTTGAAATCCAGCACCACATACTTTGCCAGGTCTTCTTCCACCGGATAGGTAAAATTCTCACCCAGACCGTTAAAGTCTTCCATGGTGGCGTAGCGCCATTGGCTGCTGAAAGTTACCTTAGGTGCAAAGGGGTAAACAAGCTTTTCAGCCGTATAAGTGATGCTGAAGTTTTCTCCTTCGAATACTACAAAAGTTTTGGCAGTTTCGAAGCTGGGCTGCCAGGGGGTAGCATCGGGATTGGGTTCGCCGTTGGGCAGGGTGGGGGCTTCCGCAGCCGGGCCGGTGGGGCTACCTGCGGTAGGAGGTGCATCGTTGCCTTTGGAGTCAACCAGAAGGCTTACGATCAGGCAAACAGCCAGCACAGCGGCCAGCACAGACATCAAAATAAAGGGTTTGGTCTTTGTGGGGGGAATTGCCGGGGCAGTTTCGCGGATATAAACCGGAGCAGGAGCAGGAGCAGGGGCAACGGGTTTGCTATCTTCCCACAGTTTGGTGCCGGCAGAGGCCAGGTCATAGAAGCCGCCGCAGTCGGACTTTGGGGGGATCTTATTGCCGCAGCGTCTGCATTTGGTAGCAGTTTGCGCCATTTCAGCGCCGCATTGTTTACAGATCATATCAGTTAACTCCCTTCATTTGAAAAGACTGACCGCAAACCTGGCATTGTCTTGCAGAAGGAGCAGGCTTGCTGTCGCAAACGGGACAACGGAAAGCGTTGGGATGTGCGGAATTGGTGTACACCGTGACCTGGGGACTGTGTTTGGGCCCCACGGTGGAGATCAGTTTCGGTGTGCTGCTGGCGGGTGTAGCGCCGGCGGGTTTTGCGGTAGTGGTGATGCTTGTGGGTTTGGGCATTGCGGGCGCATCGGTGTTTTTTAGCGCCTTGACCAGGGCAATCAGCACCACAACGGCCGCAATAATCAGTAAAATAACAAGTATTTCAGCCATAGAAATTCCCCCATAGGATAGTTCAGCAAATAATATAAATATTTTAACACGGATCTTTTTGAAAGGCAATCACTTTTTGGCGAAAACAGCAGAAAAATGTCTTTTTCTCACGGAGTATCGCCCACAACCCGCGCACAAAAACGAAAAGGCACTTGCATAAGCAAGTGCCTTTTGCGGTATGATATCTTACTTTACAGGGGGATGCAGATCCCAATCCGGGAAGCAGCTTGCAAAGCCTTCCGGCACAGAACGCTTGGAAGCGCCACCTGCAAGTGGGATTACCGGCCGTTTTGTGTGCAGTAGAGGGCAGGGGGGAAACGACCTTCCTCCATAAGGGGATCTTTTTCTCCGTTGTTCTTCCAAATCAGCTCCATAACATCTTTCATAATTACTGCATTGCAGGCCTGAACCGGAGCGTTGCCGAAAAAGCCGTCGGTGATCGCGCCGTAATAGCGGAAAGGTAGATCATATTTGTGAAAGCGGAGGCAGATATCCGGGTGGTAGGAGGTGTAGTGGAATCGCATTTTCCGTTCCACGATTTCGCCGTTATTCCGTTTGAGCCTCACCCGGTATTTTTTGTCGGTGAGGCGGTCCGGGACACCCAGCCGTTCTTCCACGGTATGAAGGAAGGTGTTGCTGGTCTGGTTTACGCCAATGAGCAAAACATAGCCGCCGTGGGTATAAAGCTTGCCGCAGCAGGTCTCCGGTGCTGTACCGGAGTCTACACAGGTTTCATCGGCCACGAATTTCAGAACTTTTTCCCGGTCGCCGAATACCACAGTGGAATGGGTGGGGTTTTCCGTGCGGACGCCCCGGGGATCTGCGGCAGCCAAAGTGCACAGAGCACCGGTGCAGGTAGTGGGGTCGTTCATGTCCAGGGTGATGTCCTTAACACCCAGATTCATCCAGGTGTGGGTGGGGAAACAGAGGATGCCACCCTCAGCGGTAAAATATTCGATCAGGGTATCCAAGATTGTCTGTACGCCGCCCTCCACATTGCCGATCAGGCGCAGAGAGGAATGGACCATCACTACCCGGTCGCGGGGGATGTCCAGCGCAGAAAGTTGCCGCAGCAGGTCGGCTTTGGAGTAGGTTTTTTGTAGTTGTTTCATAGCTCCTCCGGGAAGGTTTCTTTTATAAATTTATACTATAAAACCGAGAAAAAAGCAAGGATTTGCATTTCAGTGGGGAGTGAATAGGGAAGAGGTAAAGAGTAAAAATCCCGAACGCAAATGCGTTCGA
>JAZRZW010000036.1:0-5562 GCA_045601585.1 Faecousia sp.
CAGAATCTCCCCTCCGGTTCGATTCCGAGCGGCATAGCAAAAATTGGGATACCCATTAGGGTATCTGTGTTTTTGGTGCCGCTGACCGGAATCGCACCGGTACGGATTTTACTCCGAGGGATTTTAAGTCCCTTGTGTCTACCTATTCCACCATGCCGGCAGGTAGTTACGCAATCATACCACAGTTTTTTTCTGCCGTCAAGGGCGCAAAAGAATGAAAAGAGGCATCGTTGGGCGGCCTCTTTTTACAGAGAGTCGCACAGCTCGTCCAGAATACCCAGATCCCAGGCAAGGCGGCTCAGCACATACTTATCCCGGATGTCCTTGGTGGCTTTAAAGGTGGTTCGCAGTGCATCTGCATCCACACCCAGGTATGCGGGGGAGCGAGAAATGCCAATAGCATCCAGAAGCTTGCCGATCTCCTCAGCGGCAGGCAGCTCCTCATTCAGGATTTGCAGGATCTCCGGCCAGTGCTCCCGGATAATGGCAAAGCGGGCAGGATGCTTTTCTTTAATGTACTTACCTTCCTTAGTTTCCGCGGCGATCATAGTCTCAGCGCTCTGCCCCAGGAACTCCGTCAGGGTCGCCTTCCAGTCCTCATAGGAGAACGCTTCCACATAGGCAGCAGCTTTTTTTTCATCGGGAGTAACCGTCCTCACCTGCTCATAGAGCTTTGCGGCGATGTAAGTGCCGATGGCGCACTGGATGCCGTGGAGGTCAGTGCGTGTGTCGAATTGCAGGCTCCGCATATCCCATACATGGCTGAAGTAGTGCTCCACACCGGAGGCAGGTCGGGAGACACCGGCATATGCCATAGCTATGCCGCCGATCACAAGGCCTTCAAATACGGCAGCCACAGCGGTTTCATCCCGCTTCAGAAGCCCGTCGGCGTTGTCTACACATTTTTTCAGAGCAGTGCGTACCAGCTCCGCCACCCGTTCGCAGTAATATTCACCGGTAATAATGTGAGCGATCCGCCACTCGGCAATGCTGACATATTTTGCCAGCATATCACCCAGGCCGGCTGCCAGCATATGAGCAGGTGCGTTTTTCAGAATGTCCACATCGCCGATGATCACATTGGCGCAGCGGCTGTTCAGGGAGGCTTTCAGGTCATCCCGATCCATCGAGGAGGTGGCGCTGGCATAGCCGTCCATAGAGGGGGCAGTGCCTACGATAATATAAGGGAGTTTGCTGACACTGGCAAGAACCTTACCGGTGTCGTTGATCACACCGGAGCCAACAGCGATCACCATGTCGCATTTGTTATCAAAATGCAAAATGGCAGAGCCCACGGTCTTCTCATTGGGGGGCAGATGCTCTGCGGAAAACGCGTAGCAGGAGTATGGAATACCGGCATCCTTCAATATTTTGCAAACTGCCTCGCCGGCAGCAGCAAAGGTGTTGGTATCGCAGAGCACGAAGGGCTTTTTTGCGTCGTACCGGGCTAAAATTTCCGGCAGCTTTGCAATCACGCCTTTGCCGATGATCACATCATCGATCTGTGCGGTATGGAAACGACCGCAGTCACATTTGTCATTTCCGAGATAATGTTTCATAAGGACACCTCATAGTTCTCATGTTTGTTAAAATTATAAGTCCAGAACCCTGGGAAGTCAAGAAAATACAGGCGATAAGTTGACTTTCGGGTTTACAATTTATGGATTCTGTGCTACCATAGTGGGGCAGAAAACAGAAAATGGAGGCATCCAAATGAATCTGAATTTTGATCCTAATGAGGTATGCGCCTGCGGCAAGGTGCATAAGACCAATGTGCAAAATTGTGTTATCGAAGCCGGTGCGATCAACACCATCCCCCAGTATGCAAAGCAGTACGGTGCCACCAAGGCATTCATCGTGGCGGATGTAAACACCTATCCCATCGCCGGTGAGAAGATCGAGAAAATGCTGAACGACGCCGGCATTCCTTCTGCCCATTATATTTATAAGGAGCGCCGCCTGGAGCCCGATGAGCATGCAGTTGGCTCCCTGATGATGCACTTTGACGGCAAGTGCGATTTGTTGATCGGTATCGGCTCCGGTGTCATCAATGACATCTGTAAGCTCTTTGCTTATCAGACCAAGATACCCTATGTCATTGTGGCTTCTGCTGCATTTATGGACGGTTATGCCGCCAGCAGCTCCACGATGCCTAGAGATAAAATTAAGACCACCATTCCCTCCAAGTGTCCCGAGGTGATCATCGGCGACCTGGATATCCTCACCGGTGCGCCCAAGCATATGGCAGCAGCCGGCCTGGGTGATATGATGGCAAAGTACATCAGTATCTGCGAGTGGCGGCTTTCCAACCTGATCTACGGCGAGTATTATTGTGACCGCGTGGCTGAGTTTACCCGTCAGTCCCGGGATGCCTGCGTCTCCGGCGCAGCAGGCCTGATGGAGCAGGACCATGAGAGTATGCGCAAGCTCTTTACGGGCCTGATCAACTGTGGCAAAGCCATCGATTATTCCGGCGTATCCCGTCCCGGCGGCGGTGTGGAGCATTATTTCTGCCAGATCTGCGATATGCGGGCTCTGGAATTCGGTACGCCCATGGCTTCCCACGGCGTTCAGTGCGCATTGGGCACTCTGTATGCCATCCGCTGCTATCAGGAACTGAAGAATATCGTTCCCGATAAGGAAAAAGCCCTGGCTTATGCTAAGAATTTCGACTTTGCCGACTGGAGCGAACAGCTCCGTGCATTTATCGGTAAGGGCGCAGAGAATATGATCTCTCTGGAATATAAGGAAAAGAAATACTGCCCCGAAAAGCACGCAAAGCGTCTGGAAGTGATCCTTGCAAACTGGGACAAAATCCTGAAGATCATCGATGAAGAGCTGCCTGCGGCAGAGGAGTTCGAAAAGCTTTTGAAGTCTTTGAATCTCCCCACCAGCCTTGCGGATATCGGCATTGAGAACGAAAAGCTGCCCATGACCCTCAAGTGCACCAAGGATATTCGTGATAAGTATGTCCTGACCCGCCTGCTGTGGGACCTGGGCGTGTTGGATGAAATCTGTGAGAAAGTAAACATATAGAGACACGACCTCTTTCCGTTGCGAAAAAAACGACCCCCGACTGTCTGTTCAGACAGCCGGGGTTTTCCTTATGTTACATGTTGCGTATTTCGTTGTATTCCTGCTTGGATATTTCCTTTATGTATGCCAGGCCGCCCTTTGAGATGGCCAGCATCTTCTCAAAATCCTGCTCATCCAAGTGGGTGTGCAGACATTTGCCGCAGACCAGATAGTACTTACTGCCGACGGGGATGCGTAAGAATCTTCCAATAAAAGGAAGAGGGGAAATGCATAAACCTGCAATTTCACAAGTTGTGAATAAGTAAATTCATTGCAGACAGGACAAGAAAACGCCTTGCCGGCATATTAGGGTTCCATTTCGTACTGACCGAAGAAAAGTACAAGCAACGCACCGAAAATAACCAGTACCGCAAAGGGTGGGAACACGATGGTCAAGGGTCTAAAAATGATGATCAACAAAAAGCCTCAACCGGTGCGGTGCATAGGGGAGAGCATCCATTTTTTAAGCTTTGCCATTTTATGCCTCCAGTTCTGCCAGGTTGTGATTGTACTTAGCGATGCTGTCAAGGATCAATTTTCGCCTTGCGTTGCTTATCGTAAATTATTGGATAAAACCCTTGTGTGTCAAGGACTTTTCGGATTTACTTATTGTTCCTTACTGTAGCTTGCGGTAGGTGTTTTGTGTCGGTTTTTTATGGCCCGTTACGGTTTTGTGTCGGTTTCTACGCTTCGGTGACTTAGCAGGTATTGTTCTCTTTTCCAACAAGTTTAGATGGTCAATGAAGATACCGATTCGGTATTCGCCGTCCGGTTGTTGCATCAGATGCAGGGGGGATTTTGCCTATGGAGCAATGACGGAAATGAGTACAGGCACAACTGCAATCTCTAATTCATATACTGAGACGGTGCCGTAAAGGAGAGGGCAGAATAGCTATCGTCTGCCTGCCTGTGTCAAATTGCGTCGAAAACACGTATGATATGGTACAAACTGAATATGAGGAGGGGTTATATTGAACAGATACAATGGATTCGATGACAGGAACTGTGACTCCCAATTCGATGATAATTCATGCAAACGTCACCATCCAAAAGAGCTTGGTTGCACGGATCGGGAGCAATGTTACTGCTGTACAAATTGTCTGCCGGGACCTGCAGGCCCGCAGGGTCCGGTTGGTCCGAGAGGTCCAGCTGGTCCCCAGGGTATTCCTGGAGTCAGAGGCCCGGTAGGTCCGCAAGGTCCCGAAGGCATAGCCGGTCCCGTTGGCCCTCAGGGTCCTGTCGGTGAAACCGGTGCTATCGGTCCTCAGGGCCCAGCGGGTGTTGCTGGACCTGCCGGTCCCCAAGGTCCTGCCGGTGTTGCCGGTCCTGTTGGTCCACAAGGCCCAACGGGTGAAGCGGGTCCTGTAGGTCCTCAGGGCCCTGCCGGTGTTGCTGGACCTGCCGGTCCCCAAGGTCCTGCTGGTGTGGCTGGTCCCATTGGTCCCCAAGGTCCTGCTGGTGAAGCGGGGCCTGTTGGTCCTCAGGGACCTGCCGGTGTCGCCGGTCCTCAGGGTCCCGTAGGTGTTGCCGGTCCGGTAGGTCCGCAAGGTCCTGCTGGTGAAACCGGACCCGCTGGTCCTCAGGGTCCTGCCGGTGTAGCTGGGCCTGTGGGTCCTCAGGGTCCTGCCGGTGAAACCGGTCCTGTTGGTCCTCAGGGACCTGCCGGTGGCATTCTGAACTATGCAGATTTCTTTGCGCTAATGCCGCCGGATAACTCTGCAACAGTTGCACCTGGTACGGATGTTAGCTTCCCGCAGGATGGACCCAACAGCGGCTCCGGCATTGCTCGATCTGGGCCCAGTTCGTTTAATTTGGCAGAGATCGGCACTTATCTGGTGCTGTTCCAGGTAAGCGTGACCGAGGCTGGACAGCTGATTCTGACCTTAGATGGCGAAGATTTGGCATATACAGTAGCAGGCCGCGCAACAGGAACCTCGCAAATCGTTGGAATGGCGATTGTGGAAACTACTGTTATCAATTCCACCCTGACGGTGCGAAATCCGGAAGGAACCGCTGCAGCACTGACTATTACACCTCTAGCAGGTGGTACCCGACCTGTTTCCGCTCACTTGGTAATTATGCAGATACAGTAACGTATAGATGACCGCAGCACCATTCCAAACCGGAATGGTGCTGCATTTTACGAAATATTAGTAATCCTACCTGCATTCTCTATGAGATAAAATACGGCCGTGTCGGTTTTGGTGGTAACCACTACACAGTGCATAAAAGAAGAAAGACTGAAACTCGTTGTCAGCATCAATGATTTTGTTGTTCCGACATTATTATGTGCCGGAAGGCTTCTGGAGCGCTGTGATGCTGATTGCCGGATTGCTGGAACTGGGGATGATCATCCCTGTCTGGATATTACTCAAAACAAGACTCAAAGAAATTGAAGGAGGAGAAGAAGATGCTGCTGCTCAATATTGATCATGTTCCCGGACGGGAAATGGAAGCACTGGGAATCGTAAAAGGAACGGTGGTCCA
>JAZRZW010000037.1:0-15319 GCA_045601585.1 Faecousia sp.
GGAACATTCCATCCGAAAGGCCATTCATGCCGCCTGGCAGCAAAAGGACAATGCTATCTGGCGGAAGTATTTTATTATCAATTCCCGGGGCAAAACAGCCTGCCCCACCAACAAAGAATTCATCTGCCGGCTGGCGGAAATCCTGAATGCCGGTGTTCTCTGACACGCACAAACACCCCCCACCTGACGGTGGGGGCTGTTTTTACTTCTTTTCATGCTGGGTGCCGAAATAAAACGACACCACCATTGAAACCACGATCATCACATTGTCGCCGGGCAATTTGCCACTGAGAGCCAGAGCCGCAAACACTCCGATCACCACCAGGGTTACGATGGTTTTCACCTTCAGCAACCGCGCCAGCTGGGTCTTGAGTTCTTTCATATTTTCTCCTTTGTCTCTAAATCTGTGATCCGGTGGTTCAGCACTTTAATCTGCTCCTCCACCACCGGCATCCGCCGGGCAAATCCGTTATGCTCCCGCACCTCCCGGGTCAGCTCATCAATTTTAGTATCGGTCACCGCCTGACTGATCCGCACCGCGTTCTCGTTTTTCTTGGCGGTAGCCATGCAAGTGACGATCACACCCACAAGGCTCAACCCTCCGGTAATGACCGCCACAGCAATCGCTTCACTCATTGGTACGCCTCCCCTACTCCAGACCCAAGAGTTTTCGCCAGGTCTTGTTGCCGGCGGTGATAATGCCATCCCGCCAGCAGTCGTTGTCCTGCTGGAAAGCAATCA
This sequence comes from Faecousia sp., assembly GCA_045601585.1. GTDB lineage: Bacteria > Bacillota > Clostridia > Oscillospirales > Oscillospiraceae > Faecousia. The sequence continues at coordinate 742 of JAZRZW010000037.1, forward strand.
CCGCAGCGCGGAATTTTGGGCCGATGATGCCGTCAGGCTCTCCCACCTGGGTATAGCCCAGAGCATACAGATACTTTTGCACCGGTACCACTACGGGGTGCGTGGTGTTCTTTTCCACGGAAAGGGTCACGGTTTTTCCCAGGGTCTCAGGGCCGGCAATGCCGTCCACAGTCGCGCCGATGGCGGTCTGCACATCCCGAATACACGCCTGGGAAGAATAGTCGGGAGCTGTGTCGTTTTTCTTTTCGAGTCCGGCTACCTTTGCAATGGCCGCCATAGTAGCGTAGGCCATTTTGCGGGAATACTCCTCCTGCAAAATCACCGGCGCATCGATCTTGCTGTCCATAAAGCCATACTCCATCAGCACGCAGGGAGCATCGGTATAGCGCAGCACATAAAAGCCCGCCGTGGTCTTGGGTAACGCCCGATTGCCCCGCAGGCCGCCGGCTGCCAGGCAGGCATCGTAAATGGCGTTGCGGTAATCCGCACCCTTTGAGCTGCCGGGGTAAGAAAATGCCACGACACCGCCGGCATTTGTCAGGTTCGCACCGGCATTGTGATGAATGGAAAGGCAAAAATCCGCACCCCAGGCATTGGCCTTCTGACACCGTGCCGCAAGGCCCACATCCGTCTGGCCGGTAATGTCATCAGTACGCAAAAGCTCCACGCCTTCATACTGTTTTGCGGCCTCCTGAAAATGTCTTGCCACCCGATCGTTGAGCACCCACTCCCGGGTCTCACCCGGATCCAGCTCCTTGGAAACCTTGTTGCCGAGGGTATAGCGAAAATGCCCGGCTCCGTAAGCAATCTTAAAGCTCATCAGGTGCCTCCTCTTCCGGGATCTCCCACCAAACGGTATCATCTGCGCTCTCTGGGAGCACCACGGTTTTGGCGTAGGTTTCGCCGTTGGTCAGACAGCACCCCCGGTCTGCCGTCAGGATTCTCTGGCTTATGATCTGTGTTCTCATTTTCCTCCTCCTTTAATACGCAAGCGTCCAGTTTTTCGCGGTAATAGCAGTCTTTTGTTCCTCTGTCAGGGCACTGCCCACCCCATTGTGCAGCATCAGAGTCTGGGTGGTGTCACCCGTCAGATCTCTAAGACAATCCAGCACCTTTTGCACACTCTCAGCAGACAAAGCACCTGCAGCTGCAAGGCTGAAATTCACATCGATACTGCCTTCAATATTCAAGTCTCTCAGCTGGGAACAACCGCTGAACATACTGTTGCAATCCGCAACGCCCTCCAGAACCAACCGGGAGACCGTTTCCAGTTTCGTACACTGATTAAACATCTCCCGGGCAGACGTATTCGTAACGATGATGGGTACTGGAATTTGGGTCATACGACTGTTGTAAAACACCGCGCAACCGTTATTGCTGCCATTTTTGCAAGTAATGGGGTATTTCGGGCAAAAGGTACTATCATCCCATCCATTTTGCACAAACATCTGATAATAATTGGTCCGCTGTCCGTTTTGCTGGTAGGTATCCCAAAACATATCGTAACAGCCGTCAGAACCTAAACTCCTGATCTCCTCAGCCAGATCTTGCGAACGCAAAAGCTGGGTTTTTCCTGTCTTTTCACGGACAGTTTCGCAGATCTGACGGTAGTGCGCACCGGGCATCAGCACATAATCGGTCAAGCTCCCACCTCCGAAACATCTGTCAAAAACTGGGCCTCCCAGGTGCCGGACTGAGACACCCGAAGAAACTTGCCCGCATCCTGGTGAGTAACCTGGGGGATCGCTTCTGCGATCCCCTCTTCTATGTGGTTCAGATGGTGGGCAGTGAGGACGGTGCCGTCAGTAAAATTCTGCTTAACATACGCCATCGTCCGCCACCTCCTTAATGGTGTACTCGCCGTTATACGCTTCACCTTCCGCGATTTGCAGATTGTCCTCGCTATAGCTGAGAATTACCAGGACTGTCTTTCTGCCGCACACACGAGCATATTCGATCACCTTCATCACAGCACCTCCTTTGTATAACGCACCACAAGCTCTACATTTACCGCATCGTCAATATTCTCATTGACCGCAAGAGCCACCGCATCACCGTTAAAAAAGAGATTTGCGATCACTTTTCCGGTGCTGACTGCCACATAGGGAAGGCTGTTGGTCACATTGACCTTTACTTGACCGGCGCGGCGGTGAATCGTAGCTTCCCAACAGACAACCTTGTCGGCGTTGACTCCGATATTGGTCCATTTGTAACCGGGTTCTCCGGCATTGCAGGTAGGCACTGCACCCAGATCCACCGCTTTTTCATAGACTGTTTTACCATTGTATCTCTGGGTTGTACGATACTCCTCACCCAGTACCAACGGAGGGTTCCACCATTCCATTTCACTGCCGACAATGCGGTAGTAACATCCGGGAAATTCCTCTGATTCCAATGCTTTTTCGTGCAGTGCCGCAAAAGCGTCGGCAGGTGTGGGATCCTCCAGATTGGGGCAAAGAGACGCCGCCAGGGCGTCCGGCAGCACTGCCGCTTTGCTGTAAGGCGTTCCCTCTGTGATAGGGTGATCATCTCTGGTCAGGGTCAAAACAAAGGGCTCTGACGCCATAAGTTTTGCCTGCTCCTGAGGGGTGATCACCGCCTGATATTGACCCGGCGCGCCGGGTACTCTGTCTCTCATATTTTATTCTCCTCTCCGGCAAAAATTTCGCCGCTCATTTGAAATATCTGCAGGATACTCCGGATTTTAGCCTGGGCATCTTCCAGTGTCTGTTCGATCCGGTTTGCACCCTGATGATCCAATTTTTCCATACTTTCCGGCAATTCTGGGGTCAGTTTCAGACACTGCGCAACCGTGCGGACATTTTGGAGATAGCGCTCCATAGTCCTCATGTCGGGGACATTTCTCGTTCGTTGCCATTCGGTGTATACAGGCAATTCCAGATGAATATCCAAAAGGTGCATCTGCTGACACAACGCCTGCACAGTCTGCTCCACCCGATCCAGATCCCGGGGCGTATACCGCCCCTTCTCGTTTCCCGCAAGCACATCTGTCCGTGTTCTGTCCGTAATCAGGTTCACAACATCTCCTCCTTTTCTCCCGCATATAGCATACCGGCGTAGCCCACTGCAATTTGGGGCACCGCCAGCTGTCCCATCAAGGTGATCCGGGCAGTTTGCCCCCCGGGGGTCAATTCGCTTTCCATGGCAGTAATATAGCCCTTCACCAGACCCCCGAAAGGATCTGCCAGCACCACCTGCTGACCGGCAAATTGCCCATCCACCACCACGGTTTGGGTCAGGGTCTGCTGCAGGGCATACACCGCTCCCAGCCGATTAAGAATCTGAACCACATTGCCGGCGTGAACCAGGGTCGCCTGCTCCACTTTGCGGATCTGATTCCGGTTTGTACCTTGTCCGGGATTAAAAATACGGCTGTGGCGCACGGTGGTATGGCGGTAAGGACAAGCCTTTACCGTCACCTCTCCCGTCGCCGACAGGCGAATATGGTTGACCCCCTGCTCCAAAAGGGTGCCACCGGAGATTTTATAGCTGTGGTAGGGTTCTGTGAATGTCAGCAGAATATCTGTGCCGTTGAAATATTCCTCCTCTACCAGGGTCACCTCTTCCCGGCTGGGGGTATACTTGTGGGCCACCGCCTCGATGCGGCTGATGCCGGCTACCGTCTCCACCGCACCGTCCCGAAACTGGGTTTGTGCCTGAAAAGTGCCGCTGACCTGTTGCGCCAGAACGCTGAGACGGACGCCCCGGACGCCCCGGGTGCTGACCACAGCACCGGCTGCAAAGGCCACCTGCTGCAACGCCTGCCGGCGGGTACACACCGGCAGATAACCGGAAATCCTGATATTTTCCAGAGCTGCATCCATTTCAAAGGGTACATCCTGCAAAATTTCGGTCAGGAGCGTCTTTATGGGGGTCTTTTCATACATGCCCCCCAAGAAAGTATCCTCCAGCTGTCCCACCAGGGAACGGCATCGGAAAGTATAGTGATGTCTGTCCCGGCGGGTGCAGCTTTCAATGTAATGGCTGGCAAGGAGTTGTCCGTCCCGGTAAAGCTCCATCCGCTGATCCTGCTTAGGTGACAACTCCCGTTGCTGCAGATCCTGGACCTCCACGGTCATGGTATCCACCGTCAGTGCATCCAGGGTAGGATCCGCTTCGTTGACAAGCTGCACCGATTCCGTTTCTCCATAGCCAAACACCAATGCCCGACCCAGATACAAGCGACTGAGTTTTGCATAGCAACCGGGGGTATCCGTCTCCAAGAGGCGGACAGTCAGCCGGTCAAAGCGCAGATCCCGGGCCGGAAAGATCCAGCGAGGGGCATCCGGATACAGGATCTTGCCATAAACCTGCTCCTCACCCAGATACAGATGCAGCTCCAGCTTTCTGCACCAGTGCCCCCGGGGAGAAAACACAAAAGTAATCCCCGGCACAGTGCAGCTCCGGGAGACTTTTACCTCGATAAAAGGCGGTGTCTCCAATGCGCAATCGGCGCTATCCAGGGTGAAGCTACCCAACGCACCTGCGCCAAGAAAGCCGGACCGGACACCGCTCATTTCCCGGCTCCAGACCGGAGGATGGTCCGCATCCATAAGTTTTCTGGAGCCGTCCAAAGGCCATCCGTCCCATTCGCAGGTGGCAAAAACCGGGCGCTCACCCAGTTGGTGCAGAGAATCAAGTTCTCTTGTATTTTGAACATTCTCTGCAGAAAACGTCAGGTTTTTCTCCATATCAGGAGCAATATCCAAATAATGAAGCTCGATCATTCAGGCACCACCTTCGGTCCCATCGCAATAAAGTTTACGGAGATCTCACCCCAGAAATTACCGTCTCTCCCTGCCCGCACCAGATCCTGCTCACCGCCGGTGATATACATCTTCTGGCTCAGAGTGGTCTGTCCGTAAGGGAAACGGCACTCGTGGCTTTTGCAGGGATTAGAGATCACCTCCCAGAATTTTTCCAGATCCTGACCATCTGCGTAAGGCGCCACTACCATAGAGTAGTTATAGAAGGTGCCGATGGGTTCGCGATACATCTGACCGTCCATAGTGCGGCCGGTTTTTTCCGTATCCAGCACTGTGAATTTTCGGGTCAGCTTCAGCACATGGACCCGGTAGCCCACCCCATCGATCATAAACAGCTCCATCACACCACCTCCCTTGTGATCATGCTTGTACCAATGCGCTGATTTTCTCTGCTAATGGCAGGCTGGAGCACCCTGGCAAGCTGCGCCAGGTCGCCGTTGAACTGGATTACCACATCATTGTTACCCACCACCTCAGACACCGCCTGCTTGATCACACTCAGAGGTGCTTCCACATTGGTGCCGTTTTTCTGGTCGCCCACCACCGCCAGGAAAGGCTTGTTGGCAGGCAGCACTGCACCGTTTGCCAGCTGCGGAACTCCGGTAACGCCAAAGACCGAACCGCTGAAGCCACCGAAAGCAGACTGCTTGAATCCGGCCGCAAAACCGGAAAACAAGGAATTGATCGTATCCATCAGTGGATTTGCCACATTGATGCGGAACCAACCATCCATCTGGCTCCAATCCTTTTTAATGGATGTCAGCGTCGTATCCGCCGCAAGACGGCAGTTTTGAAAGCTACCGGAAAGCGCACCCAGCTCCTGCGCCAAATTCACAAGACCCTGACTCATTTTCGGGGTTTGGTCCTTTTGCGTAGTGCTGATCCAGCTGTCCAGGGAAATGCTGGCGCCGTTCCAGGCACCTGCCATCTTCCCCACCGCCTTAGACACCTCCCCGGTCCTTCCCGCCAGCAGTCCGCCGGAAGCCTCCGTTTTGCGAAACACATCCGAAATCCTTCCGAGTACGCCAATCGCCCGCTCACCGGGATCGAGAAATCCCAACAGCGCCACTGGGACGCTTTTGAGCATCTCAAGAACATTGGCAAAAGAAAGGAGTTTCATAAAGCTTTTGGCAAATCCATTCATTCCCTCTTTGAACTTTGCCGTCCAATCTTTCTCCTGGGTCTGGGACTTTGCTGCGCTGCCGCTGCGGCCGGAGGAGGTGGAGGGCATTTTCAGAATGTTCACCTCATCGAAGGCGGCCAGGGCTTTGCCCACCGCTTTTGCAGTGGCTTTTGCAGAGGTTTGCTCCTGCTTGGAGAAAGTCTTTTTCAGCAGGTCTTTCAAACTGCTCAGGAACGATTTGCGGTCGGTTCTGTTTGAAAATATATTTTTATTATCCATTGTTTCACTCCCTCCAAAAAGGGCCGCCGGTTGGCGGCCCTTGGGTCTACTGCAGGAGCTGCTGCAATCGTTGCCGTTCCTGCAGCTCCTGCCGGGAATACTGCCGTTGTATATCCACAACAGCTTTATTTTCCCGATAAAAAGTTTTTTCCCAGGACTCTAAGGGCTGCCCCCGGCGAAGCTTTTTCCGCAGCGCCACCACAGTGGAAAGTCTACCCTCCCCGATGGTGTGAAACCACCCCAGAAAGGTCCACCAGTGCAAGTACTCCAGGGCGCGAATCTCCTGCCCCGCCACCCGATTCACCTCTGCCACGATCAGGGGCGCATCCTGCTGCCAGCAAAGGAGTTTCTCGCCCCTTTGCTGGGTCTCGCCGCAGGAGATAAACCAGGAAAAATACGAAGCTGCTTCCCCGAGATCCTCCTCCGGGATCTCCTCTTCAAAGAAGAGTCCCAGAGCGATCCGCCAACGAAAAGCCACCGGAAGCTCCTCATCGTCCAAGTACGAGAAGATCTCCAAAACATCCCGGTAGTCCGTATGGAGGGTGTACTCCCGCTCCCCGATCCGGGCGGTTTGGGGCAACTGCCACAGATTCATTTCTGCGCCGCCCTTCGGGCCTTTGCCTTATTTTTTGCCCCCTCCACCTGCAAACGGATGCTGTCCCGGACACCCCGGGTCAACACAGGCTCCAGGGCAGTAAAGAAATTGTCCACGACCTGACGGCCGTTCTTTGCCACCGCCAGCAGATTTACATTACCGGCGATCTGTTCAAAATCGTTTTCAGGGCCAAAGATCCAGTTCAGGATCTCCTTGAGCTGCCGATCCGCCTCCCACAGACTGCGGGCATCGGCCTCCCCTTTTCGGGAAAGGCTCTCTTCGATCTTTCGAATCTTTTCCTCTGCCTGGGAAAGCCGCAGGTACACATTGGGATCGGCAGGATTAAACCGCAGCACACCCCGGCCGTTAACGCAAAACTCCCGGACACCGTTGTCAAATGTGATCTTCTCCATACCCTACCTCTCAGGCCTTGGTAAAGGTCTTGGTGCTCAGGTCGAAGGTACCCTTTTCCCTGGCGCCGGTAAAGTGCAGGGTAAAGGGGATCTGATAGCCGGTGGTGTCGCCACCGTAGGAGTTGACCTCGATATAGGCCTCCTCGCAGACAGCAGGATACACGCCTTCACTCTGGGCATCCCAGAGCTTAACCTCCACCACACGGGTCTTCAGGTCCTCCAGCACCAGAGACTCGTCAATGATCTCCTGGAGACGCCGGAAGAGACCGGAGCCGGACTCGGCATAGTAGGTCTCTACCTGGGCGGTCTTTTCATAACCGGAGATCACCACAGAATTTTCACCCAGGATATTCTTTTTGGTCTCCACCTGGGCAGACAGCTCAGGGCTGTACTCCTCCAGATCCTTGCCCAGTCGCTCATATGCCGCCATACCCTGGGTGGTAGCGGTGTCGATATAATGGGCCAGGTACTTTCGTTCAATTTTTGCCATTTTTACACTCCTTCGCTCTTTTTTTCATATTCCACCGTCAGGCCAATGACATAGATGGATTTACCCACCTGACTTGCCTTTTCCAGACGGCCATCGGTTCCCCGGACAGACTCATTGCTGCCCAGGCCGGGGGTGATGCCATTGATATTTTGGGTAAAGATCCAATTCTGGATCTGCTGCAACCGATCAGCAGCCTCCCGGCCCTCCAGCATAGCGCAGCGCAGAAGATAGTTCTGCCGCAGCTGCCAGGTCCTCTCACCCGTGACATCCCGGGTGGCTTTCAGCACCTCAAGTCCCTGGGGATAAAGGCCTGCGCTGATGGGCCAATCCTGGGTAGTATCCAAATACATGGCATCGGTCTGCAAATACGGGCACAGATACAGCCACGAAATCACTTTTTCCAAATCTGTCATAACTCCTCCTACAGTTGGGGGCGCACCGGCTGTCGGCTGCCCGCCTCGATATGCTGCAACTCTCCGTCCCAGCGGTAGAGGCGCACAAAGCTCACCTGACCCAGGCCGGGAACTGCCGCAGGAATAAAGCTGCCCCACTCCTCTTTCGAGATCTCGGGGCCAACACCTGCGAACACCCGGTCGCCGGGAAAGACCTCTTGGGTCTTTCCCGGGTGGATCAGCAGAAATTCTGCCCCTTTTCGGGTGCCGTAAATGTCAGTAACTGTCTGCTCCTCCCAAGTCAGAAGGCAATCTTCCAGCACCTGCCGGACAACGCCCTCCGGCTGCAATCGGTAGACCGTCACCGTATCCCGGCACAGATCATAGTGCATCATCCGCTCACTCCTCTATAAATATCCAGATAAATGGATGCTCTTTGCAGCAATTCTCTTTTCAGGCTCTTTTGGGTCGCATTGCGATAATGCACCGACACACTGCCGGCGCTGGCGGAGGCGACAGTACCACGCTTTTCGTAGTTGTGGATGCCCTCTGCCATGGCGCACACCGCTAGTTTTTCCGCCTCCTCGCCGCTGGAGTTCACCCGGAAATTGCGCTGCAAGTACCGCAAAAACGCCACCGCCTGAGCCTCCGCCTGGGAAAAAGCCTTTTCGGGAATTTGGCTGCCCAGGTAGTCATTGCGGTAGAAATCGTAGTTCACCATAGCTTTTAAGCGCCGATGGCGATATCCTTCAGCACGGCGGCCTTCAGGGTGTTCTTCAAGGCAACGCCTGCCACCAGTTCCACTTCGCCGGTCTTGACAGCGCCGGGGGAATTCAGGTCAGGCAGGTAGGACTGGATCACACCGTCGCCCAGGGGAGAAATGCCGTGGAAGCCATCCAGTCCCAGGGAGACTGCATAAATAGCGGTCTTGCCGTCCTCGGTGTGGACAACATCCTCGATAGAGGTGCCGTTGAAGAACTGGCCCATATCCATCATAGGTACGCCGGCGTAGGTTTCCACAGTGCGGCCGAAATCGTCCTGAGAACGCTCGTAGTAGCCGGCGCGGCGGGCGATGGAGCGGAGCTTGACCAGCATTGCCCGGTTCATCAGCAGCATAGAGGGAGTGCCGTCCAGACAGCTGATAAAGCTGTCCATCTCATCCAGGAAAGCATTGTAGTTCTGATCCAGCTCCTCGGAGGTGGTCAGGCTCACCTGAGAGACGATCTCGTTGGCAGTGCCGGAAAGGAGCTTCTTCAGGCCGTCGAAGGTGCCTGCGATGTAGCCCTCGTCAGCAGCCTCGCCACTGCCGTTGATCACCAGATTATGGAAATAGTTGGCAGTGGCCTTGATTTTCTGCTCTGCCTGGAACGCCAGCTCGTTGGCAGCGCCGGAGGTGTTCTGCAGGACGCGGTCCATCTGGAATGCACCACCCATAATGATGGCGTTAGCGGTCTTTTTCTCCTTCTTTGCCTCACCGGGGGTGTACTCACCGTTGATGGTACGCACAGATGCGGTGGAAGGGCTCTTCAACTGGATGTAACCGTAGGTCAGAGTGGAGCCGCCGGTACCGGGAGAAATGGCGTTATCAAACACCATGTTGTCCAGCAGCAGGGAGCTGCGACGGAACATATCTACGATCTGCTGATCGACCTTGTCGGCCATGCCGACCTTTGCTTCTGCTAAAGTAATTGCCATAATTTTTTAATTCCTTTCATTCATAAATCGTTCTTGTAATGCGCCGGCCAGAGTGGCAGGTGCTTTCTTCTGTGCGCCGGTATCGGCGCCGGTGCCTCTTGCGTAGAGAGGCGGGGTCTTTGTTTGCTCGAAGAGGTAACCGTCGGTTTTGCGCAGGGCTTCCAGTGCATCCTTTGCCGCCTGCCGGGGATCTTCGGCAGACTTTAATGCCTCCCGATCCAAAAGGGCCACAATGGCCTTGTGGTTTCTGCCCTTTGCGCCGTGGATGGCGGTGTCCAGCATTTGGGAGAAATCCCGCTCTGCCAGTTCGGTGGCATGGAGCTGATCTTTTTCTGCCAGCGCCGCCTCCAGCTGGGAGATTTTGCTGTCCTTTTTCTCCATTTCCGCGGCGGATTTGTAGCTGGAAAACAGCTGCTTTTCAAAGCCCTCACGGTGCTCTTCGTCTACGGCAATGCCGTAGTCTGCCAGGATCTCATAGATGTTTTTCATTGCTTCCTCCTAAAAGAATTTGTATTCCGGTTTTTCTCCGGTAAGGTGGTGGGGTGATGAACGACACCCCGGCGTGGGTATGAAAAAAGCGCGGTATCTTACGACATCGCACCTTCATCAACAATATTTGCGGGCATCAGATTTGCCCGGATGGCGGCCTGCTGCTCAGGGGTTTGGGCCGGCAGATTGAATCGCCAGCCCAGGGCAACCTCAGCTCTGAGCATTCCTGCGGCCACCATCGCCATATAGTCCTGCCAAACCTTATCCTCATCATAGAGAATGCCGTTACCCCAGTCCACACTGACAGCACCGCTCTGGACGGCGCCCAGGCCATACAGTTCCGAAAGAACAGCGCACAGATCCACCAGCTTTTGCAGCGTCTGCTCCCAGACCCGCTGGAAATCCATCACCGTCAGGTTGTAGTCAGCCGCAGAGGCAGCGATCTCCGTGGCGGTCCGTTCCTCCACATTGGCATCTGACAAAACACCCCTCTTCAGACCGATGACCGACTCCACATTACGCAGATATTCCTGCTTTCGCGCCAGGAAGGACTGCTCCCGAAGCTGGGGAGAAAAAATAGTCAGACCCACCTGCTCAGGATCTTCATCCAGGCCCACAAACAGATGGTCGGACAGCTGCTTTTCGCCGTCCAGCAAATCGGCAGACACTACGATTCTGCTCTCGCCACGGGTAAATTCACCGCTGAGCTGGGCTTCGTTGCGGTCGATATTGTGGATCAGGCCGGTTGCCGCCGCATACACCGCCACGCCATCGGCAGAACCGTCCACACAGTTGAGCATAGGGGTCTTCATCATCACAAGGCCCAGCCCCATCGGCATCTCAAAGCGGTGGCTGTTGGCAAGTCCTGCATAAGCGGGATGCTCACTCAGCGCCACCTCGCCACCTAAACTCTGAGCGTTGAGAGAACGGAACAAATGATTTTCCAGAGTCAGAAAACCCTCCTCATCCACCGTTCTTCGCTCCAGAAGGGTGTAGTAGTGCTTGCCCAGGGTGCTGCGCTCCACCGTGCCCACATCGGTAGGTTCACCCAGGGCATTACGCCGAAACACCAGGATGTTGTTCCGGGGAATCAGGGTGAAGGTAAAGCCGTCAGGCTCCGGATTGGGCTTGAGAAAACACTCACCGCCCACCAGCATCATCTGCAAAGCTCCGAACCGATAAGGCGCCACGCTCTGGGCAATGCTTTTGGCAAAGTCACTGTCTGTTGCCACCTGGTATTCCCCAAACACAGTCTTTACGATCTTGCTGACCACCGTGTAGGCAATGCGTTGACTGGGATCGCCGTCGCTGCCCTCACCATAGTAAAGACAGAACCATTCCTCGATGGCTTTTCGCATCGCCGGGGAGGTTTTGTCCTCTGTGCCGAAGCCGCTTTCATAATCGTAGATACTCATACTTCCCCTCCCCGATTGTAAATACTGATACGCTTGCCTGCCCGGATCCCCAACTGGAGTCCCTGGATATAGGCCTCTTTCTGTTCCACAAGCTGGGAAAGCATTTCATTTTCTTTCCGCAGTCTGCGGTTTTCGGCCAGCACCGTTTCCTTTGCCCACATGGGCAAAAAATGATCATACAGCCATTTCTTCATTGTCGTCTCCTTCCAAAATTTTTCTGATACTTCTGTCTCTGCGGAGCACCGTGGCGCAAAAATAACGGATGTCGTCCATTGCGTGGTCATTTTCCTTGCAGGGCACATCCCCTTTTTCCTGCCAGCTGTAGAGTCCGAATTCCCGGATGGCGTCAGCACACTCTTTGCCGATTTGCAGCACACCGGTCTGCAGACACCTTGCCACCAGCTGAATGCCGGACAGTACATGATTTTTCGCCTTGCGTACAGAAAACGCTCCGTGAGCCCGGATCGTTGCAATAAAAGAAGCCGCCGAAGGGTCAACGATCACCTGCTCCACCGGGAGCCCCTTCGCCAGCTTAACGATCTGCTGATAGTATTCTTCATCTGTCATCTGTTTTCCCGATTCTCTGCCGTTGTAGTAGTACTCCCGCAGTCGCACCGCTTTCCCGTCGCAGAGGCACCACAGGCCGGCGGAAAAAGGGTTCATGGTGCCATAGTCCACGGAAATATAGTAGCGGCCGTGGGCCGGCAAGTTTTCTACGATGCTCTCCGGCGGCAGCCGATACACAAGTCCCTCAGCCACACACCACTGCCCCAGCACATACCGGCGGTAGAACACCCCGGTATACATTCTGCTGTAGCGACTGCGCACTTTAGGAGAAAGCCCCGGATTATCGTCCATGGTAAAATGGAGGCGCAGAATGTTTTTCTGCTGGGCCCCTAAGATCCATTCCTTGTAAAACCAATGCTCCGGTCCCTCCGGATTGCAGGAAAACCACAGTTTTGAACCTTCCACCGAGCAGCGGGCGCATACCTGCTCCACAAAGGAACGGGGCATCAGTACCGCCTCATCCAGCAGCGCGCCGGCCAGGGTAATGCCCTGCACCAACTGATAAGCGCCCTCATCTTTACCGCCAAATAAATAATAGATATTGGTGTTACCCCGACGATCAGTGACGACAAGCTTATTCTCACTGCGGCATTCCTGCACATCCAGCACGCCGCCCAACCACTGCTGCAGGTGGATCACCACATTGCGCCGCAGAGAACTGACGGTTTTGCCGCACAACGCAAAAATGCACCCGGAAAAGGTTGCCATGGACCATAAGAAAAATCCGTCCACCAGACACACCGTCTTTCCCGAGCGCACTGCGCCGTCACATATAATACCGTCATACTCCCTCAGTCCCGGCCGATTCCACCAGCTCATTGCCTGCAACTGCCGCTTGCTGAATTTCCGGTATATCACGCAGATCCACCTCCTCTCGGGTGGCCTCGATGATACATTCCAGCAGATTGCAACCTTCGGTCTGTTCCCGGCTTTCTGTGCCGCTGAACATCCCCAGGTGCTTTCCCATCAGCTCCAGGGCCTTGAGTTTGTCGTAGAATTTCACTTTCCATCCCCCTGTACCTTTTTCAATAGAGGCAATGGCTGCACCGTCCTGTTCTTTTCCCTGGCGCATAGTCAGGGTGCCATCCCGGATCTCCAGATAATCGGGCACTCTGGCAAATCCGATTAGGGCCAGCTCCTGCAAAACCGCATCCCGGCTGACCTCCGGCTTTTGTGTTTCCATAGTCTTTGTGGCACATTCCCCCTTTTTTTATTTTTGCGACCGATTTATCTGCTCCCGGTATATATATGATACCACACATTTTGGCAAAAATCTTCCCGCTAAATTCCCATTTTATTTTTCTGAAAAATCGGAAAACCCCTTGGAGCTGTAAGGTTTTTCGCCAAAGACGCCCCAAACACCATTTCAGAAAGTTTCCTTTTGCACATTTTCACTCAAAAAGTTATAAAAACACTTGACTTTTCCCTTTTTCCTTGTTAAAATAGTCCAGCCGCATTGAATGGGTTCAAGTTGGTGCGCCTTTTGCACCCGCCCTAAGAGCGAGTCTACACAATATAAAGTAGGTGAAAAAGAAATGAAAGCAGTTATCGTAACCGGCGGTAAGCAGTACACCGTCTCCGAGGGTGATGTCCTGTACATCGAGAAGCTGGAGGCTGAAAACGAGGCTACCGTAAAGTTTGAGCAGGTCCTGGCTGTCCTGGACGGCGAAAACTCCAAGATCGGCGCTCCCGTTGTTGAGGGTGCTTGCGTCGAGGCTAAGGTCCTGAAGACCGGCAAGGCTAAGAAGATCATCGTCTTCAAGTATAAGGCCAAGAAGAACGAGAAGAAGAAGCAGGGTCATCGTCAGCCCTACACCAAGGTGGAAATCACCAAGATCGCACTGTAATTATGACAAGATGCGAGTTTTTTACTGAAGACGACAGAATCACCGGATTCTCCGTCTCCGGCCACAGCGGCTACAGCGAAGCAGGCTCTGATATCGTCTGCGCTGCCATCAGCGCCGTGGTCACCATGGCAGAGGCTACCATCAATGATGTTTGCGGTGCCAAAGCCAAAGTTCGGGTCAACGAGGAAGATGCCCGCATCACCCTGACCCTCCCCGCTTCCTGCGACGAAGAGGAATCTGTGCAAGCAGTTCTCTCCGGTATGATGCTGACCCTGATCAGCCTGCGGGAAGATTATCCTGATTATATCGAAGTTTTGGAGGTGTAATACCATGCTGAAGATTGGTATTCAGTTTTTCGCTCACCATAAGGGCGGCGGTTCTACCAAGAACGGTCGTGATTCCGAGGCTATGCGCCTGGGCGTAAAGCGTGCTGACGGTCAGTTCGTTCTGGCTGGCAACATTCTGGTTCGCCAGAGAGGCACTCAC
>JAZRZW010000038.1:0-4206 GCA_045601585.1 Faecousia sp.
TCCCGCCGTCCTGAAGGGCAACTGGCGGAGCCTGATGCCGGACTGTTCCGCCCTTTGGGTGGAAGTTGGCTGCGGCAAGGGTAAGTTCACCGCAGAGACTGCCCAGGCAAATCCCGATGTGCTGCTGATCGCTGTGGAGCGCTGCCGGGAAGCCATGGTGGTGGCAATGGAAAAAGCCAAATCTATGAAGTTAAAAAATGTGTTCTTTATCGATATGGATGTGGCCGGTATGGAGGAGATCTTCGCCCGTGATGAGATCGACCGGCTGTTTATCAACTTCCCCGACCCCTGGCCCCGAAAAAAGAACGCAAAACGCAGACTGACCCACAGAGGCTTTCTGTATAAGTACTGCCGCACCGTACGGCCTGAGGGCGAAATTCACTTTAAGACCGACAACGCCCCCTTGTTTGAGTTCAGCGTGGAGGAGTTTGCCGCCAGCGGCCTACAGGTTAACAACCTGACCCGAAACCTCCACGAAAACGGCATCGTTGGCATTATGACCGGCTACGAAGAGAAATTCCACGCATTAGGCACCCCCATTAACCGGTGCGAAGTGGTTTGCAAGCCCTTTGAGATGCCCAAAGAAGAGGAAAAGACAGAAGACTAAGAGGTGAACGCTATGGCCTATCAGGCCGGAACTTGTGATGTTGCCGTGATCGGCGCAGGACACGCAGGCATTGAAGCTGCGCTGGCTGCCGCCCGTTTAGGCCTTCACACCATTTTATTTACCATCAACATGGACGCTGTGGGCAATATGCCCTGCAACCCCGCCATTGGCGGCACCGGCAAGGGCCATCTGGTTCGTGAGCTGGACGCTCTGGGTGGTGAGATGGGTGTTGCCGCCGACAAAGCCTGCATCCAGTACCGGATGCTGAACCGGGGCAAAGGCCCGGCTGTCCACTCTCTTCGCGCGCAAGCCGACCGACGCAAGTACCAGGGTGTGATGAAGCAGACCCTGGAAATGCAGGAGAACCTGGAGCTCAAGCAGGCACAGATTGTAAAAATCCTGATTGCGGACGGCAAAGTCTGCGGCGTAGAGACCCTGCTGGGCGCCCAATATCCGGCAAAAGCCGTGATCATCGCCACCGGCACATTCCTGGACAGCACCATCATCATTGGCGAAAGCGTCCAGCGGTCCGGCCCGGACGGTATGCACGCATCCCTGGGTCTTGCAGACAATCTCCGGGATTTAGGTCTGCCACTGCGTCGTTTTAAGACCGGTACCCCGCCCCGTATCCATCGCCGGAGCATCGATTTTTCTAAGATGGAGCTCCAGCCCGGTGACGAAACCCCGGAGCCTTTCTCCTTCCGCACAGAAGAAGATGTGCAAAACCAGGCAGTTTGCTATCTGACTTACACCAACGCCGAGACGCATCGGATCATTCAGGAAAATCTCCATCGCAGTCCTATGTACGACGGCACCATTTCCGGTGTGGGCCCCCGATACTGTCCCAGTATCGAAACCAAGATCGTGCGATTTGCAGATAAGGAGCGGCATCAGCTGTTCATTGAACCCTGCGGTCTGGATACAGAGGAAATGTACATTCAGGGTTTCTCCTCTTCCCTGCCGGAGGATGTTCAGCTGGAGATGCTGCGCACCATTCCCGGTCTGGAAAACGCTGAAATGATGCGCCCGGCTTACGCCATCGAATACGAATGCATCGACCCCACCAGCCTCCTGCCTACCTTGGAGACAAAGCAAATTTCCGGTCTCTACGGCGCAGGTCAGTTCAACGGCAGCTCCGGCTATGAAGAGGCTGCGGTGCAGGGTTTGATCGCCGGTATCAACGCCGCTCTGAAAATTCAGGGAAAGGATCCCCTGATCCTGACCCGGGATACCAGCTACATCGGCACACTGATCGATGACCTGGTGACCAAAGGCACGCAGGAGCCCTACCGCATCATGACCAGCCGCTCGGAATACCGCCTGCTCCATCGGCAGGACAACGCCGACCAGCGGCTTACCGCCATCGGTGCCGCCGTGGGTCTTGTTCCCCCGGAACGGTTGCAGGCTGTGGAAGAAAAATATGAAGCCATCCGCCGGGAAATCGCCCGTCTGGAAGGCTGCGGTGTTCCCGGCTCGACCGCCCTCAACGAGATGCTGGCCGCAAAAGAAAGCACCCCCGTGGCAAATTCTGCACGGCTTGCAGATCTGCTCCGTCGCCCCGGTATCAGCTATTCGGATCTGGCTCCCTTTGACAAAGATCGTCCGGAGCTTTCCGCTGCCGTTACTGAGGAAGTGGAGATCCAGGTAAAATACGCCGGCTACCTTGCCCGTCAGGAAAAGCAGGTGGAGGTGTTCCGCAAGGAAGAAGCCACTTTGCTGCCGGAGGGTATCGACTATTTCGCCATTTCCGGTCTGCGTCGGGAAGCCCAGGAAAAGCTGCAGCAGATCCGGCCGGTTTCCATCGGTCAGGCAGGCAGAATTTCCGGCGTCAGCCCCGCCGATATTGCTGTTCTCCTCATCTGGTTGGAACAAAATAAGTAACCTTATATGGTCCCACTAATTGTCAGGAACAAAACCCGCCCCCGACGCATAGGATAGTCGGAGGCGATTTTTTATGTCTGTTGTAAACACCCAGGTTCCCATTACATCCCAAAGCTGTGAGGAAATGATCCTGGCACTTGTGGAAAAATATCCCTTCTGCCGTTCAGAAATCTTGACGCGCACCACTTTTCAGCGCCCGGTGCGAACACTGGTCATCGGTCACGGCCCGAGAAAAGTAATCTACAGCGCTGCCCACCACGCCAATGAATGGATCACCGCATTGGTAATTCTGCAATTTGTGGAAGAATTGGCCCAGGCCTATTCCCAAAGAGGTACGATCTTCGGGCGGTCTGCCCAGGAGATTATTTCCGCCGCTACCATTTACACCGTACCTATAGTGGATCCTGACGGCGTGGATCTGGTAGTGGGAGCCACCGACCCTATGCAGACTGCCGTGGGGCGGTCCCTGGCCAACAACTACCCGGAAATCCCCTTCCCTGATGGCTGGAAAGCGAACCTCGCGGGGGTGGATCTGAATTTGCAGTACCCCGCCGGCTGGCTCACCGCAAGGGAAATTAAATTCTCCCAGGGCTACACCCGCCCCGGCCCCCGGGACTATGTGGGCAGAGCGCCCCTGGATCAGCCGGAAAGCAGAGCTTTGGCTGGCTACACCGAATACATCGACCCGGCGCTGGTGCTGGCTTACCATTCCCAGGGCAAGGAGATCTATTGGAAATTCCGGGATTATCTGGTGCCGGGAGCCGAGGAATTGGGGCAGGAATTTGCCCGGGTCAGTGGCTATACCCTCTCTGACACCCCCTACGCCTCCGGGTTTGCCGGTTACAAAGACTGGTTCATCGAACGGTTCCGGCGACCGGGTTACACCATCGAAGTGGGTCAGGGAGAAAACCCGCTCCCCCTCGCCCAATTCCCGGAGATCTACAGGGATAATTTGGGCATCCTGGTGCTGGCGGCATTGGGATAAAAAGAAGCCTCAGGATCTTGGTCCTGAGGCTTTTTCTTATTCAACTCTGGAAATATCAGCACCTAAACCCCGCATCTTATCCACCAGGCGCTCATAGCCGCGCTCGATAAAATGGATGTTCTCCACATAGGTAGTACCTTGAGCACACAAGCCGGCAATCACCAATGCTGCGCCTGCCCGAAGGTCACGGGCGCAAACCACATTGCCCTTGAGCTTGGGACGGCCGGTGACAATGGCGGTCTTACCCTCCACCTTGATGTTGGCTCCCATATCCGTGAGCTCAGTACAGTAGCCAAAGAAACGGGTCTCATAGACACTCTCGGTGAGCTTGCTGACGCCATCGGCCAAAGCCATACATACGCAGATCTGCGCCTGCATATCCGTGGGGAAGCCGGGATAAGGACGGGTCTTGACGGTGGCATTATGAAGCTTGCCATCGCTTTCCACCCGGATCGCATCATCATAGTTGGTGATCTTGGCGCCCATTTCCTCCAACTTGGTAGTGATACACTCCATATGCTTGGGGATCACATTCTGCACCAGCACATTGCCGCCGGCTGCGGTCACGGCTGCCAGATATGTACCAGCCTCGATCTGGTCGGGGATGATGGCATAAGTACCGCCGTTGAGTTTCTCAACGCCACGGATCTTCACCGTGTCGGTACCGGCGCCGGAGATACGGGCGCCCATGGTGTTCAGGAAGTTGGCCAGGTCCACGATATGAGGCTCCTTG
>JAZRZW010000039.1:0-3537 GCA_045601585.1 Faecousia sp.
TGATAGCCGCGAAGCATGCTATCATAACCAAAAAAGAACACCATCCAAACGGATGGTGTTCTTTTCTGGTTGCGGAGGCAGGACTCGAACCTACGACCTCCGGGTTATGAGCCCGACGAGCTTCCAACTGCTCTACTCCGCGATATGGGTTGCACCCTTAAGTGCCTGAGTATTGTAGCATAGGCGTGAAGCTTTGTCAAGTACTTATTTTCTGTCGTTTTTCGCCGGTTCTGTCCTGATTATTGTACCGTTTTTCCGCTACTTTATACTTGCCAGGCCGATCCAAAGTTTGGGTCTTGACAAGTACGCGTTCAAGTACTAATATAGAACCATACGGGAACTTTTGTACTCATCCGTGTACGCGCCATCGGCGCACATCACCACGCAGCGGGAGTCCCCCGGCTTGCGGATCGGAGGCCACTATGGGCAATTTATACGAAACGATCATGACGCTTTGCAAAGAAAAAAATATTCGGCCCGGCCGTCTTTGTGACGACCTGCAGCTGAGCCGAGGTCTCATGACCGACCTGAAAATGGGTCGCAAGAAGGGCGTCAACGCCCAGACTGCCCATAAAATCGCCGCCTATTTTGGTGTATCTGTGGGCTATCTTTTGGGCGAGGAAGATGCCACCACCGACATTTTGGATCAGGTGGATGTGGCTTTCTACGGAGAGTACAAGGAATTAAGCGATGAGGAGAAAGAAGCGGTCCGCGATATGGTGCGCCTGATGCGCAAGCGCCGGGACCAAAAATAGAGGAATGTACTGTGTTTGAGCTTTCGGATTTCTACGATTACTGCAAACAGAATAATGTAGATGTGATCCCCTATCAGGGCTGCCCCAAGCCGGGTGCAACCATTCGGGATGGGGAATTTTATGCCGTTTTTCTGGACTTTTCCCAGATTCCCACCACCCGGGAGCTACGAGGCGTCTGCTTCCACGAGCTGGGGCATTTAGGCGCCGGCGCGCTCCACAAAGTAGACAGTCCTTTCGAGCTGGCAGAACGCAGCGAACATCGGGCAAAGCGGTGGTCCGCAGAGCATCTGCTCCCAAAAGAGGAACTTTTGGACGCCCTGCAAAACGGCTACACCGAACCCTGGCAATTAGCAGAATACTTCGACCTGCCCGAGCAGGACATTCGGGACACCTACACTTACTGGTCTATGTGCCGGGGTTTTCATTTTAATACATAATCAATCCTTCTTATAAGGAGGATCGGAAGGGTGCAGACCCTCCAGTTTTTCCATAGCCCGGGGCAGAGCGTCCTTGGAATTCTTCCAATCGGCGCCGGCATTGCGGTAGTCATACTTGGCGATGAGCCAATCCAGATCTTCCTTGACCCGGCGCAGGTTCCCCTCCATCACCTTCAGGACAGTGGGATAGAACCACTGGCGCTGAGCGTTGGGCAGCTCCTTGGGAGCAAACTGCATCATTTCCCCAAAGTGGTGCATACAGAAGCCTTTGGAGTTTTCCACTTTTTCCCGGAACTGTGGATCTTTGAGCATAGCAAAGAAGGTGGCATAATAGCGCTGCATATGGTACTCGATCCGGTTGCAGATAAAGCAGTCCCGGGGCGTGGCGTAATAGCCCGCAAAATCCGTGGTCTGAGTCACCTTCTTCTTATTGAGCATCGTGCGTTTCTCGGGCATCTCATAATTTTCCGCGTCCCGGTGGAACTGATCCAGCAGGATCTCCAGACGGCTCTGAAGAATCAGGGCATTGCCCAGGGTATTGCCGTAGTCATAGAGCTTTTTGGTATGCTCACGGCAGAAACCTGCCACAGCCTCCACCTCTCGCACCTCCGGTTCCATATAACTGGCGCCGGGGCCGATGACATAGTTGATGGTGCTTTGCTCCGCCTTGCGCTCCAGGTAGCAAAAAGGGCATTCATCCCCGGAGTCAAAGGCATCGTTCAGGGGTATGGTATCGATATATTCTTTCATGACACACCTCCGTTGTTTTTCACCATTATACAAAACATTCCCATTCTTTGCAACAGAAAGGATCTTTACCTATGATCGCCAATTATCACAACCACACATACCGCTGCGGCCACGGCAAATGTGATGTAACCGACGAAGACTATGTCCTCAAAGCCATCGAAGGCGGCTTCAAGATCATCGGTTTTTCCGACCATAATCCCATGCCCCACGGAGTTTACGACCATCAAAAGGGCGTCCGGATGACCATAGAGGAGCTGCCGGAGTATATCGCATCCATCGAGGCTCTGCAGAAAAAATACGGTGATCAAATTAAGATCTATAAGGCACTGGAATGCGAGTACTCCTCCGAGCTGCTGCCCTGGCTCCGTGAGATCCGCCCCCAATTTGATTACTTTATCACCGGCACCCATTGGCAACTGGAAAACCATCAGTATGTGCATTTCTTCCAGGAGAGCTACACTCCCGAAAAAATTCAGCGCTACACCGAGATCACCCTGGAAGCGATGGAAACCGGTCTCTTTACCTACCTTGCCCACCCGGATGTGGTGCTGGCAGATTACCCCACCTTTGACCACGCCTGCATTGACAGTGCCTATGCTATCTGCCGCAAAGCAAAAGAGCTGAATATGCCCCTGGAATACAATCAGTACGGCATGATGAAGCGGCTCACCGCCTACAACCACGGTCTGTGCTACCCCTACCCCGGTTTCTGGGAAATCGCTGCAGAGGTTGGCATCACCGGCATCATCGGTCTGGACGCCCATCGCCCCAGCCAATATCTGCGCAAAGAGCTCATTGAGGAAGCAGAAAACTTTCTTGCCGGCCTGGGTATTCCCGTGTTGGAAACCCTGCCGGGTTTGGAATGATCCGCGGAAATTGCCACAGCCAACAAAAAGCCCCCGACCAAAAGCAGTCGGGGGCGCTTTTTTGTAATTAGAAATTGCACTTTTCGGCAATGTATGCCTTTAGGTCCTTGATGGGAATACGGACCTGCTCCATAGTGTCGCGGTCACGGACGGTGACGCAATCATCAGCGGGGGTGTTGTCGTCGCCCACGGTCTCAAAGTCCACAGTAATGCACAAGGGGGTACCGATCTCGTCCTGACGGCGGTAACGCTTACCGATGGAGCCGGCATCGTCGAAGTCCACCATAAAGTCCTTACGCAGCTCGGCGTAGATTTCCTCTGCCTTGGGGCTCAGCTTCTTGGAAAGAGGCAGAATGGCTGCCTTGAAAGGAGCCAGGTAGGGATGCAGATGCAGCACGGTGCGGACATCGTCCTTGCCGTTCTTGTCCTGACCAACCACCTCTTCGTCGTAAGCTTCGCACAGGAATGCCAGCGCCACACGGTCGCAGCCCAAAGAAGGCTCGATGACATAGGGGATATAATGCTCGTTGCGGTCAGGGTCGAAATAGGTCAGCTTCTTGCCGGAAGCCTCCTGATGGCGGCCCAGGTCATAGTCGGTACGGTCTGCGATACCCCACAGCTCGCCCCAGCCGGAGCCGAAGGGGAACTGGTATTCGATATCGGTAGTAGCGCGGGAGTAGAAAGCCAGCTCTGCGGGATCGTGATCCCGGAGGCGCAGAGACTCTTCCT
>JAZRZW010000040.1:0-1909 GCA_045601585.1 Faecousia sp.
TGGCGGAGTGAGAGGGATTTGAACCCTCGCGCGCTTTTTAGACGCCTACTCCCTTAGCAGGGGAGCCCCTTCGGCCTCTTGGGTATCACTCCGAATAAAAAGAAACAATATTGCGTTGTGCCAAAGTATTCTAGCATAGGCCACCCCTTTTGTCAAGGGAAAAAAGAAAAACTTTGGGAAACTGGTTTTTACCGGCTTTTATCTGCTGATCTGGCTGGGATACTTGACTTTTCTGTGCTAAAGTGCTATAGTGCGTTATACAAGGATGAATGTCCGCCTCTGCAAGACGATTGTGGATACAATATGTACGAAAAGCCCCCAGGCAGACATATCATTATTGAACAATATACCAAAAAATAAATAAACATACAATTTACGCTGGTGTTTTGCGGAAATTGGATGTATAATTGTTATAGCACAATTTTTTAACAAAGGAGAGATTTGTTATGAAAAAGATCATTTCTATCGTTCTGGTTCTGGCAATGGCTCTGGCTCTGGTTGCCTGTGGCGGCGGTTCCGCTTCCAAGATGACCATGGGCACCGGCGGCACTTCCGGTACTTACTACGGTTACGGCGGCGTCCTGGGCCAGTACATCAGCAACAATGCCGGCATCGCGGTTACCGTGGTTTCCACCGATGGCTCCAAGGCCAACATCCAGGGTATCGACGCAGGCAACTACCAGCTGGGTACCGTCCAGTCCGACGTTATGGCTTACGCATGGGAAGGCACCCGTTCCTTCGAGAGCGAGGGCAAGATCGATTCCTTCCGCGTGGTTGCCGGTCTGTATGCTGAGTCTGTGCAGCTGATCACCATGGACCCCGCCATCAAGTCCGTTGCTGACCTGAAGGGCAAGTCCGTTTCCATCGGCGCTCCCGGCTCCGGCGTTTACTTCAACGCTGTCGACGTGCTGACTGCTGCCGGCCTGACCGAGGCTGACATCAACCCCCAGCACCAGGCCTTCGCTGGCTCCACCGACGCTCTGAAGGACGGCAAGATCGATGCCGCATTCATCGTCGCAGGCGCTCCCACCCCCGCCATCACCGAGCTGTGCACCACCAATGATGCATACCTGGTTCCCATTGACGGCGAAGTGGCAGAAAACCTGATGGCAGCATGCCCCTTCTACACTGTCTACAACATTCCCGCCGGCACCTACGAGGGCCAGACCGAGGATGTTCAGACCGTTACCGTTAAGGCTACTCTGATCGTCAGCGCCAGCGCATCCGAGGAGGATGTTTACAACCTGACCGCTGCTATCTTCAACAACATCGATGCCATCACTTCTGAGCATGGCAAGGGCGCCGAGCTGAGCATTGAGAATGCAACCAGCGGCATGACCGCTCCCTTCCACGCAGGTGCTGCAAAGTACTTCCAGGAGCAGGGCGTTACTGTCGAAGTCGGCTAATTATCCAATTGTGCTACTTGGCTGCGGCGAATTTTCGTCGCAGCCATTTCCCCATTTTGTTCGAAGGAGGTAAATAATGGATATCTTTAAGAAGAAAAAGGTCCAGCAGACTCAGGAACCCATGGACCTGGATTCCGTTATGCGAAAGTATGACAGAGAATCCAATACCCGTATCTGGGAAGGTACGCCGAAGATCATTGTTACCTGTATTCTGGCAGCATTTGCGCTGTTCTGCATCTATGTGACCCTGTTTACCAGTTGGCTTGAAGAGATCCGTCTGACTTCCTTCATGGCGTTCATTGTGATGCTGGGCTATATCGTATATCCTGCCAAGAAGACAGGACATAAGGTCAACCATATGCCCTGGTACGATGTGGTGCTGATGCTCATCGGTACCGGCGCGTTCCTGTACTTTATGTGCAATGCCATCACCATCATCCAGCAGGGCAGCCGTTTTGAGTGGTATCAGATCGTCATTGGCCTGGCAGGTATCCTGTCTCTGG
>JAZRZW010000041.1:0-9709 GCA_045601585.1 Faecousia sp.
CCCCAACACCGCCACCCGGGAAGACCCCAAAATGGCCGCCCGCTGGGTGCGTGTCCGCTGGGCCCAGGAGGATGTACAGCCCTTTGAGACCACCCTGGAGCTGGATTGCCGCACCCGTGACGGTCTGTTTTTGGATGTGGCCACCACCCTCAGCGGTGCCCGTGTCCGCGTCAAAGAACTCAACGGCAAGGATCTCCCCGGCGGCCGCAGTGTATTTACCGTGCGATTCGAGGTGCGGGATGTCACCGAACTGGAAAGTATCCGCAACAAGCTCTGCAGCATCCGGGATGTCACCGGCTCCCGCCGCGGTCAGAATTAAGCGGCAAAGCGTGCACAGTCTGACAATTATCGTAATGAAGAGGATTTATTATGCGAGCAGTACTAACAAGAGTCACTTCCGCCTCCGTCACCATTGACGGCAAGGTGGCCGGTCAGATCGGCAAAGGCTTTCTGATCCTTTTGGGCATCGGCCCGGAGGACAACGAGGAGCATTGCAAATATTTGGCCCAAAAAGCCCTCTCATTGCGTGTTTTCGAAGACGAGAACGGCAAGATGAATCAAGGTCTGGAGGATGTGGGCGGCCAGGTGCTGGTTGTGAGCCAATTCACCCTTTACGGCAACTGCCGCAAGGGTCGCCGCCCCAGCTTTACCGATGCCGCCGGCCCGGAACTGGGCAAGCGTCTGTATGAGGCATTCCTGACGGAGTGCACTGCCTTGGGCTATCCGCCCCAGCACGGCGAATTTGGCGCAGATATGAAGGTCGCCTCCGTCAACGACGGCCCTGTGACCCTGATCCTGGACACCCAGCAGCTGCTGGACACCCCCAGAAGATGACCATTGCGAGGTGTATTTATGCACATTGAATGTCTGCCTTTGGGCGATTATCAGACCAACTGCTATTTCATTTGGGCCGATAACGCCTCCACCTGTGCCGTCATCGACCCCGGCTATCAGCCGGAGACGGTTTTATCCTTTGCTAGGCAAAACGGCAAATCCATAGAAACCATTTTGCTGACCCACGGCCATTTCGACCATGTAGGCGCTGTAAAAGATCTGGCTGCCGCCACCGGCTGCCGGGTCTATTTGTGCGATAAGGACCTGAGTCTGCCTCCCATGATCACTGCCGGCAAACTCTACTACACCGACACCTATGACGACGGTGACCTGATCACCACCGCAGACCTGACTTTGCAGGTCATCTCCACCCCGGGGCACACCCCCGGCTCTGTCTGCCTTCTGTGCGAAGATGCCCTTTTCTCCGGTGACACCCTCTTTGCCGGCTCCTGCGGCCGTACGGATTTCCCCGGCGGAAGCACCTCCGAGATTCTGCGCTCTCTGCGGCGTCTTGCCGCGCTCCCCGGTGACTTTCGGGTATTCCCCGGCCACGCAGAAAGCACCAAATTATCCCGGGAAAGACAGTATAATCCCTTCCTGAAATAAGAGGATCTTTATGAACCTGACACTTTGCGGCCACGACGACCGCTATGCCATAGAACAACTGCAAATGTCTCTCTTTGGAGATGCCTGGAACGGCAACGCCGTCTCCCGGCTCCACCGGGGAAACGTGTGGCTCACCGCCGTTACGGTCATTGAATACAACGGCAAGATCTCCCGGGGCATCCGCCGGCTGAAGGCGGACAAAGAGACGGTAAAGCTCCGCCGCCAAACCTTGCAGCAGAGCTATTTTGACGCTGCCCTTTTCCATCTGGAAACACCCCCGGCCTGGGGCGCATTGGCCGGCGTCCGTCCCACCAAAATCTCCACCCGCCATCTTCTGGAAGGCGGCACAAAGCGTTCTGCCGCAACGCTTTTGCAGAACACCTACTTTGTGACTCCGGAGCGGATCGCCCTTGCGCTGGACTGCTCCCAGTCCACTGTACGGGCCTATCATTTGCAGCAGGACCACCACATTTCTCTCTACATCGGCATCCCCTTCTGCCCCACCCGCTGCACCTACTGCAGCTTTGTCAGCCGCAGCATCGGCAAACGCACGGAGCTGATGGAGGATTACCTTGCCGCTTTGTACCGGGAGATGGAAATTACCGGAAAACTCCTGGAAACATCCGGCAAAAAGATTCGTACCATTTACATAGGCGGTGGCACTCCCACCACCCTGACAGCAAGCCAGATGGAGACCCTTCTGACCCAGGTCAAAAACTGTTTTGATCTGTCCGAGTGCATTGAATTTACCGTAGAAGGCGCCCGCCCCGATACCCTCAGCGAAGAAAAACTCCGCATTATCCGCCACAACGGCGCCGACCGTATGAGCATCAATCCCCAGAGTATGCAGGACCATGTGCTGCGAGCCTGCGGCCGTCCTCATACCGCCGAAGATCTGGTCGCCCGCTACCGGGAGGCAGAAAAAGCCGGCTACGCCGCCATCAATATGGATCTCATTGCCGGCCTGCCCCAGGACAGCTTTGAGGGCTTCTGCCACAGCCTTGACCGGGTTGCAGCTTTACAGCCGGCCAATATCACGGTCCACACTCTGGCGCTGAAAAAAGGCGCAGATCTCTTTGAACGCAGAGAATGTCTCCCTGACGGTGCAGAGGTGGCAAAAATGGTAGAATACGCCAACACCAGGCTCCGTTCTCTCGGCTATAAGCCCTACTACCTCTACCGGCAGAAATATATGTCCGGCAGCTTTGAAAATGTAGGCTGGAGCCGGGATGATCTGGACTGCCTTTACAACATCTATATGATGGAAGAGCTTCACACCATCGTCTCCCTGGGCGGTGGCGGTATGAACAAAGTGAACCTGCCCGACGGCAGTCTGCAGCGCTTCCACAACCCCAAATTCCCCGAACAATACATTCAGCAGATTGACAGCGTCCTCCAGCAAAAAAAGGAGCTGTTCCGGCTGCTGCGGAAAGGATGAGTCATTTTGGATACCCTCATCGCCAATGTCACCGCCGTGACGATGAACGAACGGATGGATGTGCTTTTCGGCGCATTTATCGGCATTTCTGACGGCAAGATCGTCCATATCGGCAAGGAACCTCCCAAGGATCCGCCCAAGACCATCATTGATGGCACCGGTATGGTGGCAATGCCCGGTCTGATCAACTGCCACACCCATCTGGCCGCCACCGGCCTGCGGAACCTTCTGGACGACACCCCCAGATCAGAGGCTCTGTCTCAGCAACTGTTCCGCGAGGATAAATTGGACGCCAAAAGCGCCAAAGCCTCTGCCCTTGTGGGCATCGCTGAGGCCCTGCGTTTCGGCACCACCTCCGTCTCTGACCTCTACTACTACCCCGACGCCACTGCGACCGCCGCCAAAGAAACCGGCATCAAGGCCAATGTGGCCCTCTCCGCCTACCGCTTCGTAGATGCCAGCGAGGAGTTTGATTTCGACACCGACGAGCAATGCAAGGAATTCTGCCGCCTGGCAGAAAAGTGGGAAAACGACCCCCAGATCCGCCTGGATGCCGGCATTTATGCCGAGTACACCAGCAATCATCCCCTTTGGGAAGGACTGTCTGCTTACGCTCTGGAGAAAAATCTGGGTTTCCAGCTCCATCTGAGTGAGACTTCCCGGGAAGCAGAGGAGTGCGCGGACCGCACCGGCCTTTACCCCGGCGAATTGCTGGCTTGCCACGGTGTATTGAGAGAAGGCACCTGCGCCACCGGCTGCGTGGCCCTGACCGAAGAAGAACGCACCCTTCTGGGCAAAAAGAAAATCAGCGCTGTTTCCACCCCCATCGCCTACGCCAAGGCCGGTCTGCCGCTGCTTTCGATCCCCGAGACCGTAAAAGCCGGCATCAATGTAGCTCTGGGTACCGGCAGTGTTTCGGAAAGCGGCAATCTGGATATGTTTGAAGTAATGCGCTTTACCGCCCTGACCCAGCGTCTTGCCGGCGGCGACAGCGATGCTATGCCCGCTGCCGCAGTGCTGATGATGGCCACGGTCTGCGGTGCCCGGGCCCAGGGTCGCGGCGACAGCTGCGGCATGCTGAAAGAAAATTTTGATGCCGACCTGATCCTTTTGGACTTCACCAAGCCCCATCTGACCCCCTGCCACAATGTTCTGACAGCTCTGGTATTCTCCGCCAAGGGCAGCGATGTGGCGCTGACTATGGTGAACGGCAAAATCCTCTACAAGAACGGCCAATTCCCCACCCTGGATCTGGAAAAAGCCGTGGAAGATGTGAAGGGTTATACCTTAGACCGTCTCTTTGACGAGAAAGGCTGATTATGTCCCAATCCAACAACAAGAAACAGAATTTCCTCCAGGGCGCAGCCCTGCTGGCAGCATCGGTGGCGCTGGTTAAGATCATCGGTGCTTTCTATAAGATCCCCCTCAAGCGGATTCTGGGTGACCTGGGCTACGGCTATTTCACCACCGCTTACGACATTTACTCCGTACTTCTGATGATCTGCACTGCCGGTCTGCCCATTGCAATGAGCCGTATGGTCAGCCGGGAGCATTCCCTGGGCCATACCCAGAGCCTGCGACAGGTCTACCGGGTCGCTCGGGCCATCTTCCTGGTTCTGGGCGCTCTGAGCTCTCTTTTGATGCTGGTATTCTGCCGGGAGCTGGCGGCATCCCAGTCTCAGCCCGGTGCCGTCACCGCCATCGCCTGTCTCTCTCCCTGCGCCCTTTTGATGTGCATCATCTCCACCTACCGCGGTTTCTTCCAGGGTCAGGAGAATATGAAGCCCACCTCCGTCAGCCAGGTCATTGAGGCCGTTATTAAATTGCTGGCCGGTCTGGTGCTTGCTTATCTTCTCAAAAAGATCACCGGCAGCTATGCCTTTGCCGCCGGCGGTGCCATTTTGGGTGTGACCCTGAGCTGTGCCGTTTCCGTAGTATACCTGTTCGCAAAGTTCCGTCCCGCCTGGCAGGAATTGCCCCGGTCCTCCGATGAGGTGGTCCCCACACGCAAGGAGACCATGCGGGAGCTGCTGAGTATCGCCATTCCCATCACCATCGGCTCTGCCGGTCTGTACCTGATGACCGTGATCGAGACCGGTGTGTACATGGACCGACTGGTGGATCTCATTGCCGCCGACCGCTACAAGCCGGAGTTGGCTGCAGTGTTCAGACAAGAGCTACTGGCAGAGAACCCCAACATCTCTGCAGATATGCTCAACTCCCAGATTGCCACCAGCATGAAGGGTATCTACAATTTTGCCCAAACCATTTTCAATATGCCCGGCGCATTTATCATTCCCATCACCACCAGTATGCTGCCGGCCATCACCGCCCAGCTGACTCTGCAAAAGGACAAGGAAGTCCGCATCACTGAGGAGTCAGCAGCCCGAATCACCGGCCTGCTCAGCATTCCCTGCAGCGTTGGCCTGTGTCTTTTGGCAGGGCCTGTAATGTCTTTGCTGGGTGGATATGAAGCCGGCAGCCTCAAGCTGGATCTGGCACAACAGTTGATGTTCCTGCTGGGCGCGGGTATTTTCCCTTACGCAGTGGTACAATATACTAATGTGGTGCTCCAGTCCCACGGCAAAGCCACCATCCCGGTGATCCATATGTTGCTGGCCGGTCTGGTGCGGCTGCTTTTAGTGTTTATCCTGGCCAACAATCCCGCCATTGGCATTCTGGGCGTTCCTCTTTGCGGCCTGCTTTGCTACCTGACCATTGCGGTGCTGAACCTGATCGCCATTCGAATCCATGTTCCCCAAAAGCCTGCGCTGATCCGCAATCTTCTAAAGCCCCTGCTCCCCGCCGCCATTATGGGTGCTGTGGTATTTGGTGTGCAAAAGGGCATCCTCCTTCTGATGGGCAACGCTGTGTCCTCTGTGATTTTGTGCGGCGCTTCCATTGCCGCAGGCGGTCTGACCTATCTGGTCTTTGTGGTTGTGTGCAAAGTGATCACATATGAGGACTGTCTGCTGCTTCCCAAGGGTGAAAAATTGGCAAAGGTGCTAAAGTTGTAAAAACTCAGGTTTTTTGTGAAAAAAACACTTGATTTCCCCTAAAAAATGTGTTATGGTAAAATCCCAACAACAAGAAAAAGAGGTATCACTTATGAACAAGACTGAACTCGTTGCTGCTATCGCAGCCAAGACCGGCCTGTCCAAGAAAGACGCTGAGCGTGCTGTTAACGCTACCGTTGAGACCATCTCCGAGTCCCTGATCAAGGGTGAGAAGGTTCAGGTTTCCGGTTTCGGTATCTTCGAGGCTAAGAAGCGCGAAGCTCGCGTCGGCCGCAACCCCCGCACCAAGGAGACCATCCAGATCCCCGCTACCCGCCTGCCCGTTTTCAAGGCAAGCAAGACCCTGAAGGATTCCGTCGCTAAGTAATTTATGCGTCTGGATAAATACCTCAAGGTATCCCGTCTCATCAAGCGCCGTACCGTCGCCAATGAAGCTTGCGACAACGGCCGTATCACAGTCAACGGCAAAGTAGCCAAAGCCGGCTACGATGTGAAACCGGGCGATAAAATTGAGATCGCGCTGGGCGCCCGGACTGTGGCAGTGGAGGTTCTGCAGGTGGCGGACAGCGTCCGCAAAGACGACGCCTGCGCCCTTTACAAAGAGATTTGACACAAAAAGAAGGCAGAGGAAAAACCTCTGCCTTCTTTTTGTTTGTCTTTTTCGCACTTACCGCTGTCCACCCACGAAGAACAGTGCCAGAGTGCCGGGGCCGGAATGGGATCCGATCACCGCGCCAATATAAGAGGTCACAACCTCCTTAACTCCGTAGCGTTCCTTCAGGATCTTCTCAAGAAGCGCTGCATCCTCAGGGCAATCGCCGTGGGAAATAAAGCACACATCGTTGCGGCCGGCAAGACCTGTCTCTCCAAGCTTTTTCGCCAGCGCCTCGATGGCAGCCTTTCTGCCCCGGGCTTTGGCTACATTCACAAGCTTGCCCTCATTATCGCAGTGGAGCACAGGCTTGATCTGCAGCATGGTGCCCATCAGCGCCGTAGCTGCACTGATCCGGCCGCCCCGCTTGAGATACATCAGATTGTCCACCGTGATCCAGTGGCAGATATTCCACTTCGTCTCCTCGCACCAATCCGCAACCTCGTTGGCAGTCTTGCCGGCAGCGCGCTCTTTGCAGGCATACCACACCAGCAGACCCTGACCCATAGATGCGCAACGGGCATCCACCACACGGATCACCCGGTTGGGGAATTTCTCTTCCAACTCACTCTTTGCGATCATTGCAGACTGATAGGTGGTGGAAAGTCCGGAAGACAGAGGGATCACCAACACATCGTCACCCTGGGCCAGAACCGGCTCCATCACATCCTGCCAAGTCTGGGGGTTGACGGCAGAGGTGGAAGCGGGCACACCTGCGCGCAGGTCGTCGTACAGCTTTTTCAACCAGGCGTCGTCATATTCCTTCACAGTGGTATCCTGGACAGTGACCGCCATGGGCACTGCAATTAACTCTAACTCCTGATACATCTGCTGGGGAAAGTCGCAGCAGGTATCGGTAATAATCTGAAATCCCATAAAAACCTCCAAGGCAAAAATTACCTTTTTATCTTATGGGATTGTGCCCTAAAACGCCACCCACCAATCAGGGAATCCCTCCAAAAACAGTAAACCGGCAGTGGAGAGCGTCTCTCTACTGCCGGTAGAATTCTTATTTTTTGGACTTTTTCCCCACAAAACTGCCGTAAAACAGGCAAGCCCACCCGAATAATCCAACTGCAGGCGCCTTGAAACAAAGGCCGGGTGCTGCAAGTATAGCCAGCAGAGCTTCCATGATCACATCCAGATCCGCCTGGCTTTTCAGGGAGAGAAACAGTGCAACATAGGTCGCTGTTGTCAGCAGCAGGGATGCAAGCGCCAGCCAGCGCACCCCGCGCACCAGGTTCTTTTCCTTTTTCTCATTGCCGATCCAAAGCAGCATGGCCGGTGGCAGAAAAAACGCGATGCCTACGATATGGGCAATCACCGACGCCGGCCGGAGAATGCCTATCGCAACCGCAAGGGCGTACAGCACTACCCAAGCAGGTGCCCAAAACTTTTTGTTCATCATTTCACCTTCCTGGAATTTTCTATTATTTTACCCCAACTCCGCTCAAAAGGCAAGCAAAATAAAAAAAGCTGGACAGATTGACATAAAACTGTTATAATGAGCGGGAAAGATTGAAGAAAGGGCGTGTAAGACCCATGAAATGTCCGTTTTGCGGCGATCAGGAGAGCAAAGTTGTAGACTCCCGCCACAGTGAAGATGGCGCCAGCATCCGCCGCCGCCGTGAGTGCCTGGCCTGCCAGCGCAGATTTACTACATACGAGATGGTGGAGAGCCTCCCCATTATCGTAGTCAAGCGCGATGGCTCCCGCCAGACCTTTGACCGCAATAAGATCCTCAACTCCATGGTCCGCGCCTTTGATAAGCGGCAGGTGGATGTGGCCGACCTGGATCGGATCACCACCGAGATCGAGCAAACCATCCAGAACACTTTGGAGCGAGAGGTCAGCACCGACCACATCGGCGAGATGGTTATGGAGCGCATCAAGCCTCTTGACGAGGTCGCCTATATTCGTTTTGCATCCGTGTACCGCCGTTTCCAGGATGTAAACGGCTTCATCTCCGAGATTAACAAGTACCTCAACGAAAAATAAAAAGCCAACCCCCGGTGGATCATTCCACTGGGGGTTCTTGTTCCTTTTACTCAGCCAAATTCTCCTGCAGATAGCCTGCCTTCACAAAAGTCAGATTATAGTCATCCACCGTAATGCGCAGCATCGGAACACCCTCCCCTATCCAAGGGCTGGCTTTTCCGCCTGGCACAGCCGTAGGACCCACCTCATTTTGGGCAACCGCTGTGCCAGCCACATTCTCAAAAGTCAGGTTGTAGCTGGTTCTTTTCTCGTAGGCGGTACTGTTTCCCGTCTGGCTGATCTTTTCATAGGCAGCCTCATAGGTAACATCATTGGTAAGATCCGAAATCACCAGTTTGCCGTCCTTGGCGGTCGCTGACATCTCCAGTGTTTCCACAAGCTCTGTCAGTCCCAGACTCTCCACATACTGCGCAGAACACGCCACAACTACACTACCACCCTCCGCAGAAGCATCTGTCTTTTCGATCATAAGCAGCTCCCACTCATTGCTGTCGATCCGTACATAGTTCCGGTCACAACCAGGTAACGCAAAAAGAAGAACAATGACTAAGACAAAACAAAGTTTTCTCATAGATTTTCCTCCCTTCTGTGATTTTAATATATCAAGAAAGCCGTTGGCTGTCAATGGTTTTCCGAGGAGTGCAAGCGCATTTAGGTGGTTCGAATCCCATCCGTCCTAACAAAAAGAAGAGGAGACCTTTTCTACGCTATTTGATACAACGCAACGCCTAAGCGCTGAGCGTTGCATTCGTTAAATAGCTGAATAGTATAGTGAAATATTCGGTTTTGCCGAAGGTAAAATAATGATCTTCGGTCATTGTGAAATTTTCTGCTTACGCAGAAAATGAAATTAAATTTGCCCACATTTGCGAAGCAAATATAACTGAAAAAGCACTTGCTTTCGCAAGTGCTTTTTCATGGGGTGGGTGATGGGATTCGAACCCACGAATACCGGAACCACAATCCGGGGCCTTAGGCCGCTTGGCGACACCCACCATATTCTGCTTAGTGAAAGCCCGCTCCCAAAAAAGTGGCACGCCAGGAGGGACTCGAACCCCCGACCTACTGCTTAGAAGGCAGTTGCTCTATCCAGCTGAGCTACTGGCGCATTTGGAATGGAGCGGGTGACGGGAATCGGACCCGCGTATCCAGCTTGGAAGGCTG
>JAZRZW010000042.1:0-6438 GCA_045601585.1 Faecousia sp.
GCAATCTACGTATCCGTCCGGATACCAGGGACGGAAATCCAAAGCTTCGTCCGTGTAACGGACAAGGTTTTTGCAGGTTTCGCAAAGCTGCTGATAGGTTAAGCCGCTGTGCCACTGTGCTCTTTGATATCCCATATCAAATTCTCCTTCTTACATTCATATATGAATTAAACGATCAAAGCAGAAAGTCAGCTCTGCCCGATTTTGCTTACACATCCGGTTGCTCTTGAAGCATAACGGAAACCCGGAAAATATTATCTTTGGAATCCACATCAAATACACCGTTGTGATAACGGACCAAATGGGCAACGGAATTCATACCCAAACCGTGCCCGCGCTGTTTGGTGGAAAGATATTCTCCGTTTATAGATTTTTTCAAAGTTCCCGAATAGGGGTTGGAAATATCAAAAAACACGAAGCCGTTGTTGGCTTTTCCACGAACTGTGATCGTCTTGTCCTTGTCAGATGCATCTTTGCAGGCGTCAATGGCGTTTTCCAAAAGGTTGCCCAGCAAAACGGACAAGGTGGTTTCCGGCAGGTGAATTTTTTCCGGAAGCTGAACAAATATATCCATGGTGATGCCGTGCTGCTGTGCCTGCTGCGCGAAATATCCGAGAAGGGAATTGGTTTCATAGTGCTGACAGTAGAGAATCGACTGGGTTGTGGGAAGGGATGCGCTGTATTGATCCAGATAGGCTTCCAGCTCCTGAAGTTTTCCGCTGTGCAGATATTCCCGGATCAGGTGCATGTGATGGCGCACATCGTGCTTGGCCTGGCGGGCTTCGTTGATGCGCTGCTGCAGATTTTCGTGCTGAATATTACGCAGCGACAGCAGATAGTTGTTTTGCATCAACTGGGAGCTTTTCTTTTGCTCAAGCAGCAACAGGATTGCCGTGTGGTAGACCACAAAGGCGCCCATGTTGATGATCAGCAGGAACAGCGCGTGATGGATATCCAGGGCGACCATCAAAGCGCTCTGCCCTGTGAAATACAAATGGTAATACCAAGTTAAATAGAAAGTTGCGGGAATGATCCAAAGGTAGCGCCATGATTTGGTTTGGATCGGAACGCTGCTGGTGAAATATTTTCGCACATAAAGAGCCGTGGGAGTGGTGATCAAAACGTGCATGATCACCATACATATCAGCATAGACCAGCGGTAACTTTCCAAAGCGATACTGCCGAAAATCAAACCTTCCAGGCACTTGGCACAGACGCTTACCAGATTTCCCAAATTGGAAAACACCAACAGCACAAAGGCCAGCCGGCCGATGTGATCCTTAATCACAAAGAAATAGAATCCCGCGTAGATTACAGTGCTTACCAAGGACATTGCTTCCGAACCGATGGGGGAAAACGCGGCCAGACAGCCCAGGCAAATCTGAACCAGAGCCATCACGATGATCAGAATGTTTGTGGTGACGTGGGAGAAGCGCAGGTGCCTGCGAAAAGGATATATGGCCATGATCAGAAAGGGCATCAGGTTCAGCATGGAAAACAGGCCCACTTCCAAAAAACGGTAGAATGGAATCATCCCATATCCACCTCCGAACGCATTTTTTGAAAGTTGAACTTTGTGTATGCCGCCTGAATCTCTTTGGCCTTCCGGCGAGAAATGGGGAGGACTGTGCCGTCGGACATCTTGAAGCTGTCCGCTGAGCAACTGACGACCTCATAAAAATTCACAAGGATGCCCTTGCTGGGGCTGTGAATGAAGCCATACGGGGTCAGCAGCTCCTCTAAGGTTGTATGGCTGGTGCGCAGACGGTAGCTTTCCCCGTTTCGCATATGCAGAGTTACCACGTGATTATAGTATTCTGTATACAGAAGCTGCCGCAGGAGCAAGTTGTGACCATCCGGCAAAGTGACAGTTTGCCCCAGCTGAATTACCTCCAGGTTTAAGCGCTGAAGCATATTGGAAATGGAACCGGGGGTGGCGGGCTTTACCAGATAGTACTGGGCATTGACCTGATAGCTTTCGGCAGCAAATTCGTTGCTGCGGGAACAGAACACCAGCTTTACATCCGGATCGGTAAGGCGAATCTTTTGGGCAACATCCACGCCCGTGAGACCGCCCATGAAAATGTCCAAAATGACCACATCATATTTTCCGGGCTGCCAATGGTCCAGGAAGGACTGGCCGCTGCGGTAAGAATCAATCCAATGGGGTGTTTGGCCGAGCTTTGTCTGCAATTCGGCGCTCAGCAATTCGTGTATTCGCTTGAGCTGGATGACCTCGTCGTCCACCAACGCGATTTTCACAGCGATCCCCCCTTTTTTGTTTTGAAAGTATACATTACTTATATAACATTTTTCCCGGCTTTGCAAGACCGGAAACCGCTTGCGTCGTATTTTCGCCGTTTGCGTCAAACCTCTTGCACACAGAAAAATTTTTTGTAAGATAAAATAGCGTTAAAATTCTACAACGAATAGCAATTCTAACGAAAGGAGAAACCTTCATGACAGAACGTGAACTGCGCAGACTCAGCCGCACGGATCTTTTGGAACTGCTTGTGGCGCAGAGAAGAGAGAATGAGCAGTTGCGGTGCATTCTGGATCAGACTCAGGCGCAATTGGCTGATCGCACCATCCAAATCGATAATGCCGGTTCTATCGCAGAGGCCTCCTTGCAGTTAAGCGGTATTTTTAATGCGGCGCAGGATTCCTGCCAGTATTATTTGGAAAACATCCGGTTGCTTAGTGAGCGGCAGACGCAGGCTTGTCAGAAGATGGAGCAGGAAGCCAAAGAAAAATGCGACCGCATGGTGGCGGAAGCGGAAATGAAGGCACAGCAGTGCTGGGAAAATTGCTCCGTTAAGATCAAGCAGCTGGTGGATGCCTTTGAAGGGCTGCAGCAGGTGATGGATCTGTATAGTTCTTTGCAGAAAAAGAGCAGTCAGCCGGAGAACCGCATATACGGCAGGATGTACTAAGCTTATGAAATTTGAATTTGACACACTGCCCACTTCCCAACAGTTGGAAGAAGAGCTGAGCCGGGCGAAATACCGCAGGCGTTATCGAAGCATTTTGCGCAGCACAGTATATACCCTGATCACCGTGGCCGCCATTGCGGTATTGGTGGCAACGCTGCTTATGCCGGTGCTGCAGATCTACGGCAGTTCCATGAGCCCCACGCTGGCGGACAGAGATATCGTATTGTCGATCAAGAAGTCAGAGTTTAACAGCGGCGACGTTGTGGCGTTCTATTATAACAACAAGATCCTGGTAAAGCGGGTGATTGCCAAATCGGGCGAATGGGTAAACGTCACTCCGGAGGGTGACGTCTATGTAGGCAAGACTGTCGACGATATGAAGCTGCTCGATGAGCCCTATCTGGAAGCGAAGGCAATGGGCGATTGCAACATAGAATTTCCCTACCAGGTTCCCGAATCCCGGGTTTTTGTAATGGGTGACCACCGGGATGTTTCGGTGGACTCCCGAAATACAGCTGTTGGCTGTGTGGCCGAAGAACAGCTGGTTGGAAAGTTGGTTTTCCGCGTTTGGCCCTTGGCCTTTTTCGGTGAGATCAACTGATTTGTAACGAAATGATTCTTTGAAGAAAGGAGGGATCCACGTGGAGCAGAAGTTCGATTTTGAAGTCCTGATGAAGCTGAGACGAAAAAAGCGCAAAAGAACCTGGGTGCGGGTGCTGAGTGTCTTAACGTGCATAGTCGTGTTCTGCACCACTTACATGTTGATCCTTCCTGCCATTACCAAAGAAACAAATGTCTTCTGCGGGATTGAAGCGCACGAACACAGTGAGGACTGCTATGAAAAGGTGCTTTTGTGCGAGGGCCATGTCCATACGGAGGAATGTTACGGATCCCGCTTAGAACTGATCTGTACGGATGACGGACATATCCACGCGGAAGAATGCGGACCGGTTGCAGAGACGATTCTGAGTTGTGACTTGGAAGAGGGCCCGGGCCATACGCACACAGAAGCTTGCGAGCCTGTCACGGAAACCGTCCTCAGCTGCGGTCAGGAGGAATCCGAAGACCATACGCACGCGGAAAGCTGCTACAGCACCAGAACGGTGATGAGCTGTCAGATGGAAGAATCCGCGGGACATACCCATGAGGATGCGTGCTATACCACGGTTGTTACATATAGCTGCGGTTTGGAAGAGAATCCCTCGGCGCATGTCCACACGGAAAGCTGCTATGCAGAGGTTCAGGGGCAGATCTGTCCTTTGAACACAGAGCCGGGGCATGAACATACCGATGCTTGCTATGAACAGAAGCTGATTTGCGAACTGTCTGAACATATTCACAGCCTGCCTTGCTATGCAAACCCCTCTGCGGATCTGGAATACGCGCAGCAGTGGGAAGCGACGCTGCCGGAACTGACAGGCACTTACGCAGAGAACGTGCTGGCGGTCGCCAGAAGCCAGCTGGGCTACACCGAAAGCGCCCTGAACTACATCGTCGATGAAAACGACAACACGAAGGGCTACACCCGTTACGGTGCCTGGTACGGCATCCCCTATGGGGACTGGTGTGCGATGTTTGCCTCCTTCTGCCTGCACTATGCCGAGGTGGATTATCCTTACGATGCGTATTGCCCCACCTGGGTTAATGAGCTGAATGAACAAAGTCTTTACAAAACACCTTCGGATTATGTGCCCAAAGCCGGCGATATCATCTTCTTCGACTGGGAACAGGATGGCATTGTTGACCATGTTGGACTTGTTGAGAAGCTCGAAGACATCAATGTTACCACCATCGAGGGTAACAACGGGAACTGTGTTGCAAGAAGCACATACGAACTGTTTGATAAGCGTATTGCCGGTTATGGCGTTTTGACGCAGCTTCAGCGCGAACCGGAGGGGAGCAACGAAGACGAAATCCAGGATGCACCCTATCTGGACAAAGACAGCACAAACGCCTGGGTTGAACTGGTGGGTGACAGCAAGCAGTCCGTTACCACAGTTTCTCAGGAAGAAGTTGCGCAGATTCCTGCGGAAGAAGCCGGGATGAGCAGAATGCGCTCCGTCGGCGGCGCTACTACCTTCGGCTTGGCCAGAACCACCATGCGTTCTGCCCGCGCCGCAAGCGAGACTTT
This sequence comes from Faecousia sp., assembly GCA_045601585.1. GTDB lineage: Bacteria > Bacillota > Clostridia > Oscillospirales > Oscillospiraceae > Faecousia. Next base: position 5,065 of record JAZRZW010000042.1, read on the forward strand.
GGATCTGACACCGTATATCAATGCGGTTGCCATGTACGATTCCGATGGAAACCCCATCCCCAACGGCGCTGTGGTCACGGAAGGTGATCTGATCGAATTTAAGATCGAGTATACCATCACCGGTCAGCAGTTGGGCATTATGAACGGCGAAACCGTGGAGCAGATAGCAAATACCCTGACCTATGATCTGCCCAGGAATTTCCAGATCGTGCGAGATGACAGCGGCAACATTCGAAATTCTTCTGGTCAGGTGGTCGGTTCTTATGTGATCGACAGCGAGAGCGGCAAGATCACCATGACCTTTGCGGAAGATTATGTGGAGCAGAATGCCAAGGGTATTCAGATCCATGGTTATATTTCCTTCTTCTCCACGGTTACCAAGATCACCGAGGAAGACGGTGAGCACCAGGATTATACGTTCACAGATAAAATTACTCTGGGTGTCGTCATCGAAGAGGAAAGCGAAAGTACAGGTGACCTGCGCATCGAAAAGCAAAAGGTCAGCGTTAGTGGCGAAGAAATCCTCTACGAGATCAAAGTCACCAGCGAAGAAGGCACCAACGGACCCATCGCCGTCACAGACCAGATGTCCGCGGGCCTGACACTGAAGAATATTGAGAGCATCAAGAAGGGCGGCACGACGGTAAACAATCCGCAGACCAGCGTTGCTTCCGATGGAAAATCCTTTACCGTGACATTGCCGGAAATGAAGGCCGGCGAATCCTACACCATTCGCTACCGCTGTGCGGCAGATGTCGACCTTCTGGGCGCGGATATGACAGTGCGAAACACTGCCACCGTCACGGGCAAGGATAGCGATAACAAGGAGCTGAAGGATAATGTCACGGTTGATCACACCTTTGATGTGCTGAAGAAAACCGGTAAGAGAAATGAGGACGGCTCCATCTCCTGGACCATCGTCATCAATCAATCCAAATTAGACATTTCCGGCTGGGTTCTGGAAGACAGAATAGGCGCCGGTACTTCGGTGACTGCATACACAGGACCCGTGACGATTGTGGGCAGCAATGGAAACGTAGTGGCCAGCAACGTAAAACTTCCCTACACCTTCCCCCAAAACTCCACTGACACCTACACAGTCACCTATACCACCACCCATGGTTATGGTGATGGCGATACAATTTACAACACGGCTGTTCTGAAGTTTAACGACAAAGAAACCACTTCGTTCACCGGCGTTGATGTTGGTGCCGGCACCCCCTTTACGAAGACCGGCGAGGCCGGTGAGGTCATCCAGGACGCAAACGGCAACTATTTGCTTCCCGTCACATGGACCGTTACAATTGATACCACCAACGGCCCGATCCCTGGCGGTACATATTTCAATGACGAGCTGGAAGGCGATGTCTTTGA
>JAZRZW010000043.1:0-10079 GCA_045601585.1 Faecousia sp.
CGGGAATTCACCAGCTCTTCGATACGGCCGTTCATCACCATATCCACGAACTGATGGGGATGGAAGTCCATCTCATCGTAAGCAGGGCAGGTAGCGGAGCACTTGCCGCACTTCATACACTTCTTGGGGTTGGAACCGGAGATCCGGACCACCTCTTGGGTCAGATTCTTTGTTTCCATAGTTCCTCCTTATTCAATGCCCAGCGCCTCAGCCAGAAGCTCGGTAAAGTACTTCACAGGCAGAGGATTTGCGGCGTTGTTAGCAAGGTTATACAGGCACAGGGGGCAAGCGGTGATCAGCACTTCAGCGCCGGCGGTAGCGGCATTGTCCACCACAGCGGTGGCACGCTTTTCAGCCTGAGCCTTATTCTCCAGAGTCTGGTATCCGCCGCAGCACTCATTGCGCTGTGCGTAGTAGACAGGCTCTGCGCCGATGGCGCGGATGAAATCCTCCAAAATGGTGGGATTCTCCGGGTCGTCCATCTGCATGGTCTTACCGGGACGCAGCAGCATGCAGCCGTAGTAGGCGCCAACCTTGCGGCCGGTGAGAGGATTCTTTACCATAGCCTTCAGGTTATCAAAGCCGATCCGGTCACGGAGGACCTCCAGGTAGTGCAGCACAGTGGTCTCGCCCTCGTAGGGGGTGTCCAGCTTCAGGTAGTTGTTCACCTTGAAACGGATGTCCTCATTGTTCTGCAGGTCATTGTTGACACGCTTAATGACATGATGGCAAGCAGAGCACAGAGTCACCAGCTCCTGATCCTTTGTCTTGGCGTTAGCCAATGCACGGACGGAAGAAAGTCTGGTTGCGATCTCGTCGGTGGCGTTGGGATATACCGCACCGCAGCACTGCCACTCAGGAAGTTCTTCCAGAGTAAAGCCCAGTGCAGTTGCGCAGGCTCTTGCGCTCAGGTCCAGCGCCTTACCCTTGGTCTTCAGGGTACATCCGGGGTAATAACTAAATACCATCGGTTCACTACCTCCTTAAATCATCTGTTCCGGATGGAACACTTCGTCAAATTTTTCTGCCGTCAGGAAGCCCAGCTTCACGCAGGCCTCTTTCAGGGAGATGTTTTCCTTATATGCCAGCTTTGCAGTCTTGGCTGCATTTTCATAGCCGATGTAGGGATTCAGAGCGGTGACCAGCATCAGGGAGTTGTGCAGGTTGTGGTGCATCTTCTCCCGGTTTGCCTTGATGCCCACCACACAGTTGTCGTGGAAGGACACCATGCACTGAGCAAGCAAACGAGCGCTCTGCAGGAAATTGTATGCCAGAACCGGCATAAATACGTTCAGCTCGAAATTGCCCTGGGATGCGGCCAGGCCCACAGCGGTGTCATTACCCATGACCTGAACGGCCACCATGGTAACTGCCTCGCACTGGGTAGGATTGACCTTACCGGGCATAATGGAGGAGCCGGGCTCGTTTTCGGGAATGAAGATCTCGCCCAGACCGTCACGGGGACCGGAAGCCAGCCAGCGGACATCGTTCGCGATCTTCATCAGGTCGGCAGCCAGTGCCTTCAGAGCACCGTGGGCAAATACCAGCTCATCCTTGGAGGTCAGGGCGTGGAACTTGTTGGCGGCGGTGACGAAGGGCTTTCCGGTGAGCTCTGCCACAGCCTTTGCCACCTCTACATCGAAGCCCTTGGGAGTGTTCAGACCGGTGCCGACAGCAGTGCCGCCCAGCGCCAGTTCACGCAAGGGCTTCAGTGCCAGCTCCATCAGCTCCACATCCCGCTCCAGGCTGCTACGCCAGCCGGAGATCTCCTGGCTGAAGGAGATGGGAGTGGCGTCCTGCAGATGGGTACGGCCGGACTTGACGATACCCTCGTTTTCCTTCTCCAGACGGAGGAAGGTTTCGATGAGCTTCTTGGTCGCGGGGATCACCGCATCCTCCATAGCCGCCACCGCAGCAATGTGCATTGCTGAGGGGAAGGGATCGTTGGAGGACTGCGACATATTAATGTCATCGTTGGGGTGAAGAAGCTTCTCCCCTGCCAGCTCGTTGCCACGGTTGGCAATGACTTCGTTGGCGTTCATATTGGACTGGGTGCCGGAACCGGTCTGCCACACCACCAGGGGGAAGTGGTCATTGAGCTGGCCGGAAATCACCTCATCGCAAGCCTTGCAGATCACCTCGCACTTTTTGTCGGTCATCTTTTCAGGCTTTAAGTTGTGGTTAGCCATTGCCGCCGCCTTCTTAAGGATGCCAAAGGCCCGGGTGATCTCCCGGGGCATGGTCTCAATGCCCACACCGATGCGGAAATTCTGACAACTTCTCTGGGTCTGGGCTGCCCAATACTTGTCAGCAGGCACCTGCAGCTCGCCCATAGAGTCGTGTTCGATACGATATTCCATAGCGTCCATCCTTTCTGTCGAAAAAAAGTTTCCGACATTGCGTCATTTTCGTTCTTTGCAATAAAATATTATAGCACATCTACTGTCGTTTTGTCGAGTGCTGTCAGGGAAAAACCCTTGATTTTTGCGACTTTTTGGCATTCTCGCCCTGCCGCAGACGACAAAATTCCATAGTTATGTTTACTATAGCATATTTGCAAGCAAAAGAAAAGCCTTTTCAGTAAATAATAATCGATAAATTTATCTCGATTTAACCTTTTCTTCTGTGTAAATAACACAAAAAACTGCGGAGCAAACGCTCCGCAGCAGTTTATCGGACTTTTTTGGTGTAGGTTCTGTAATCGTTGGCCGGAGACATGGCCGGGTCCCACAGGTATACCCGCTCCTGGGTCTGGATCCATACCTTCGCGCCATCCGTTGCAAAGGTTGCCGCTACCTGGGTGGTCTCCTCCGGCAGCGCCAGGGTCGCCACCCGCTTGCCGGTCTGCAGGTCGTAGAGATTCACCGTAGTGCCATCTACCGCCAGCACCCGGGTATTTGTAGGCATCACATCCGCGATCAACCCTGTCTCGCTCAGGGTAAGTTCCCATTTTCTCTGGCCGTAGGGGGCATACTGCAGATGATTTTCCGCCACCAACACATAGTAGCGGGTGCCGTCAGCGATCCACACCGGATCTTTGCTGACGGTCTGAACCATCTGGCCGTCAGCAGTGCTGACCACGCAGAACTCTGTCCGCTCAGGAAATGCTGTGTTGTACATCAGCAAGGTATCCTCATCGGAAAGGCCCACGATGGTCTTGACGCCCTCGCCGCCGATCCGCAACGGCCGGGTCAGCTCCGTGGTCATGTCATAGATCATCAGGTCTGCGCCGGTGCTGTAATACACCACGCTTGCATCTGAGGGAACGCAGGCATTTTGCACCGTCTCACCGGGCAGAGAAACCGTTTTGGTGAGCTTCAGGGTGCTGTCATAGAAATACACGCTGTTGCCCTGACCGGGATAGCAGGAAAAGCCTCCTTGTGTAACCGCCTTCCAACAGGCAGGCTCAGTAGCGCCTTCCACCACTGTCTCCGCTGTCATCATCAGGCTCTCCCCTTCCAGACGCATCACCCGGGTCTGGCCCTCTTCCGGAACGAACATCAGCACGCCGTCTTCCAGAGGCAGGATGCTGCAGCCTTCCCATTGGGGTGCATAAGCCATCACCGCATCCGTAGTCTCCTCCGGCATCCACAGCTCCGGAGGTTCTGTGGGTTCAGGTTCCGGCTCCGTGGGCATTGTGGTGGGGGGCGCTTCCGTATCGGCGCTTTCATCCTGGGGTGTTTTTCCGCAGGCAGTAAGCATCAAAACCGCAAGCAAAAGCAAAAGAATTCGTTTCATATCACTGTCTCCTTGCCAGGGTGTAGTCGTCACCCTGACGGTAGTAGGGGCATTGGCCGGAGGGGGAGGTGGCAATTCGGTACACCTCGTCCTCATCCAGATCCATCATACAGTAGTACTCATCGTACTCTTCGTCATAATCAAAATACCAGCAAGTATCACACTGATTGTCCATATCAGGCCTCCAGGATCACAAAACGGAACTGTCCGTTTTCATAGACCAGGCAGCTGTGGCTGCCGTCCTTGGGGATGGATACGCTTCCGGGATTCAGGCAACGCACGCCGTTAACATCCTGATCCATTTTCACATGGGTATGGCCAAAAAGAAACACCGCACCCTCCGGCAACGCCGGGAGTTTTTCCGGATTCCAGAGATGGCCGTGAGTCAGGTAGAAAGGAGTTTCCCCCTCCAGGATGTTGCAATCTGCCATACAAGGAAAAGGCAGCACCATCTGATCCACCTCAGCCTCACAGTTGCCACGAACGCAAATAATTTTATCCTGCCAGGCGCTAAGCATGGGGATCACCTGCTTGGGAGCATAGTCCCGGGGCAGGTCATTGCGGGGTCCGTGGTACAGCAGGTCGCCCAGCAAAACGAGCTTATCCGGCTTTTCCTGCTCTAAAAGCTCCATCAGTTTTCCGCACCAGAAAGCAGAACCGTGAATATCCGATGCAATCACAAGTTTCATAACATTTCTCCTACATACGCCTCCACATCGAAAGGCTTCAGCAATTCATCCTTCCGAAGGTAAAGGGGGTGATGGGGGTGTCCTTTTTTACTGCATTTTCCGGCACAATGCCAGGTTGCGCCATAGGTTTTTCCAAGTTCAATCATATCCTGCACACAACTCCTCAGGTACTCGCGCTTTTCAATGATGGTACCCCAGGCAGCCCACACCGCAGGATTTCTGGAAATGGAAAGCACATAGGAAAACGCCTCCATATTTTCTTTATGGAGCAGCAAATTACACTGCCTTTCCATTGCATCCGGATCGGTAGCCCGCTGGGCGTAAACATTGAACATAATAAACCTGTCACAGCCGGTGTGGTGAGCAATCCTCTCCAGGCTTTTGAGGGTGTTGTCCAGGTCATCCGGCTTTGCGGTGGAGGGATTGATGCCAATGCAGATCAGGGGATTTTCGCCCCGGGTTCCCAATATGTAACGGTATTCCGAATAGAAATTGGGAACATAGAGCCACTTTTTCACATCGTACTCCGGATTCTCCCGGTTTGCCTCTTCCAAAGCCTCCCGGAAAGTTGCCAGCTCCAGAGTATCTGTGGTAGCTGAGGGTATATGCATAAAAACTCTCCTTATGCCCAGATCACAAGATCTACGGGAATGTCAAATTCCTCGGTGGGCAATTCCTCCAATATCTGAAAATCGTAGCACAGCGCCACTGTGGGGTGATCAGGCTCTTTTGTCAGGAACCGGTCGTAAAAACCGCCGCCGTAGCCCATACGCTTGCCGTCCTCCGTAAATGCCACGCCGGGCATCAGCACCAGCGCGGTGGGGTCGTCCGCCACCGGTCCGTCGGCCACCGGTTCAAAAATACCGGCATAGCCCTCGTCCAGATCCTCAAAATCGTTAATGTAAATAAACCGCATCTCGTCGCAGTACACCTTGGGCACTGCCACTTTTTTGCCGTCCTCCAGGGCCTGAAGAATCAGATCTTCGGTGCGGACTTCCTGATTATAAGGCAGATAGGCATACAGGGTCTTTGCATCCCGATACTGGGCAGTATGCTGAAATTGCCAGGTCAGTGATGCGCTGCGACGACGGATCTCCTCACCGGTAAGCGCCTGCTTTTTCAGGCGGATGGACTTGCGCAATTCCTTTTTATCCATTTTTCTCCTCCCGGTTCTTCTTATATAAACGGAACCAAAGGAACACCGCCGCCTGACCGGGGATTCCCAGCAGGAACAGCTTCCACATGCTCCACCAGCCAGCAAAGAGAGCCAGGGACAGATACAAGCTCAAAACACAGCCCCAAAGGATCAGCGATATCAAGGTCTGATTTCTGCGGAAATCCCGCCAGGCAGACCGCAAGCTCAGGCGCACAATACCATCCACGGGAATAGCGTAAATAAATGCGATCCAGCCCTTCTCTATATTCAGCGCATCGAGGATCACAAAGCAAAGCAACGCCACGAACCACACCAAAAGGCCGGATAGATGTAAGATCACCCGTTTATCCGCCTTGCGCTTAAAGGCCTTTTCCGCCACATTGCCCACAGCTCGTTCCACCGGACCTGCTTCATGCTCCGGCACCTCATTGGGGTCGATCAAAAGGTCATTGACCGTGATCTCAAAAAGCTCTGCCAGCTGCACCAGAATGGTCACATCGGGCATAGACTCGCCACGCTCCCATTTGGAGACGGCCTTATCGGAATAATTCAGCAATTCCGCAAGCTTTGCCTGTGTCCAGCGCCGCTGCTTACGATAGTCTGCGATATTGTTGCCAATTTGCAGTTTCAGTTTTTCGTCGTTCATTTTTGCCTCCTGAAACATCATCTATTCTGTACATTATATCAAAATTTTATCAGGAGTTCAACCCCGCAAAAACCGGGTGCAAAAGCACCCGGTTTTCTTATTTGGTAATGTCGCCCACGCCGTCCAGCACATACTTGGGCCGGTAAGGGTACTGGTCGATATCCTCCCGGGAGGTCACACCGGAAAGCACCAGCACCGTATCGATATTGGACTCGATACCCGCCAAAATATCCGTGTCCATCCGGTCGCCCACAAAGGCGATCTGAGAGCCATGGTAACCTAATTTTGCCAGGCCGTGACGGACGATGAGGGGATTGGGCTTACCCACAAAGTAAGCCTTCTTGCCGGTGGCGATCTCCACCGGTGCGATCAGCGCGCCGGTAGCGGGGATAATGCCCTTCTCACTGGGGCCGGTAATGTCCGGGTTGGTGCCGATAAGCTTTGCACCGTTGCGCACCAGCTCGATAGCCTTTTCCAGCTTTTCGAAGCTATAGGTCCGGGTCTCGCCCATGACCACATAGTCCGGATTCACGTCGTTCATATAAATGCCAAGGTCGTAAAGCGCCTTGGTCAGCGCTGCCTCGCCGATCACATAGGCGGTGCAGCCGGGCTTCTGAGAGTGGAGAAATTCTGCGGTAGCCATAGCGCTGGTATAAAAATGATCCGCAGATACATCCAGTCCCATCCGGGCCAGCTTCATACTCAGCTCGTGGGGCGTGCGCTCAGAACTGTTGGTCAGGAACACAAAGCGCTTGCCCTCATTGATCATCCAATTCACAAACTCCTGCACCCCGGGCAGCACCCGGTTGCCGTGATAGATCACGCCGTCCATATCGCAGATAAAACCTACTTTATTCTTTAAAGCTTCCATATAGTCCCTGCCTTTTCTTTTGTTTCCACCATAGTATCACAACCTGCCCCGTTTTACAAGCTAAGGTTTTTCCGGTATTGGGTGGGAGAAACACCGGTTTCCTTCCGGAAGAAATTGCTGAAATAGTACACATTTTCAAAGCCGCAGGCCAGGGCGATCTGGCTGATATTCAGGGAGGTATCCCGCAGCAGGATCTTACTTTCGTTGAGCCGGAGGGATGCCAAATACTGCATTGGGGTCATTGCCGTACAGTCTCTGAATTTGCGGATCAGGCTCTGCTTGGAAAGAGATTCCCGCGCCGCCAGCTCCTCCAACGCAAGATTGCGTCCCAGATGCTCTTCCATAAACCGGATCGTACGGCCCACCGCCGGGTCCCGGATGGCAGGTGTGTAGGTATCCGGCTGCTCCAGTAAAAACAGATCCTGCAAATAATGGTCTATCCGGGCATCGTTTTTATTCTCAACCGCCTTTACCAGATACTGCGCTGAACTCCGGACCCGCTCCGGATCAAGCAGCTGCAGCCGTCCGGCCGAAAGCTCCACTGGAAAACGGTCAAATTGCAGATATACACAACGAATAGGGGTCAGCACCTTTCTCACAAAACGCACGCCCCGGGGGAACACGCAGATATCCCCCTCCCCGGCGGTATAGCTCTCCCCGCCGATGGTGCAGGTAAACGCCCCCTCCAGCACCAGAATCAGACTGTCCCGCATATGACAGCCGTCTTCGATAATAAAATTTTGCCGCCGAATGATCTCGCTGACCCGTCCCATAATGTCTCCTTGTGTTAATATTTTATAAATTATATATAATTTACTGCATTTCCCCCGGCATTTCAAGGTGCTATAATGAAATAAATTATAAAAGAATCGTATTGCAAACATGACATTGCCGTAGTCGACGCAAGTCTGTGTGTAGATAACCGCATCTCCCCTGCCCAGGTGGACACCTGCCATGTTCGCGAAATTCCAAAAACACAAAATACTATTCTTTCTATGGAGGATTTACAATGCGCATTTCTTATTCCCGGGATATCCCGGTGCAGGCGCACTTTGATGTGCTGGTCTGCGGTGGCGGCGCTGCCGGCATCGGCGCGGCTCTGGCTGCCGCCCAGGGTGGCGCAAAGGTTGCGCTGCTGGAACGGTTCGGCTTTTTAGGTGGCATGGCCACCGCCGGCTATGTGAACCCTATGAGCGAATTTGCCTATAACGGCCGCCGGGTAGTGGGCGGTATCCCTTGGCAGTTCGCTCAGAAACTATTAGAAAACGGCGGCGCCCTGGTGGAAGAACCCCGGTGCAATATTTCCTTCAATCCGGAGATCTACAAGCTCACCGCCCAGCAGATGCTGGAGCAGGCCGGTGTCCACTGCTATATGAACACCAGCCTCATCGACTGCAAGGCAGAAGGCAAAAAGATCGCAAGCGCAATTTGCCACAACAAAAGCGGCCTGTTTGCCCTCGGCGCCGATTACTTTATCGACTGCACAGGTGACGCAGATCTGTGCGCCCTGGCAGGCGTGGAAATGCTCCCCCAGGAAGAAGCTATGCAACCCGGCACTTTATGCTTTATTCTCTCCGGGGTAGACACCACCACGGAACGGATGCACATCATCCACCAAAAAAACCACCGCTTTAACCACCAGGCTACCTTCGTCCGGGAGCCCTTGCTGAAACTCCGGGAAGAAGGGGTGGATGTGCCCCAGTTTGGCGGTCCCTGGTTAGCCACCACTTTGATCGACGGCTGCATCACCGTAAATATGACCCGCGCTGCCATGAATGCCACCGACAGTGCCAACTACCAACAAGCAGAAGCCAAGATGCGAAAGGATGTGTTCCGCCTGGTGGAACTGATGCGGGAGCACATTCCGGAATTTAAGAACTGCCAGCTTTCTTCCATTGCTACCGTAGCAGGCATCCGGGAAAGCCGCCGGATCCGGGGTACGCATATCCTCTCCGGCAAGGAGTATGTCGTCGCCCATAAGTTCCCGGATGCCATTGCCCGCTCCGCTCACGCAGTGGACATCCACCTCCCCGGCAACGACGGTCAAAAGCTGATCTTCCCGGAGGACGCCGGCTACATCCCCTACCGCAGTCTCATCACCCCCACCCACGAGAATCTTTTAGTGGCAGGCCGATGTATCAGCGCCGACGGAGAAGCCTTTGCCGCCATCCGGGTGCAGGCGCCCTGTATGGAGACCGGTCAGGCTGCCGGCTTTGCCGCGGCTCTGTGCAAAAAGGACGGCTGCGCCGTTCAAAATGTGGATCTGGATGCTTTGCTGCAGCAAGTCCACGCCGCAGGCTCCTGTGTATAAGAACGAACCCCGGAGAATTTTCTCCGGGGGATCTTTTTATTCTTCGTTGTAAGTACGCTTATAGATAAACAGCGCCACCGCAACAGATGCCACACCTGCCACGATCTTCGCCACCATCATCGGCAGCACATAACTTGCGTCAACGCTTGTGGTGTAGCCCAGGTGGCTTCCCAGCACGAAGGCCGCCGTTACCAGAAATGCGGAATTCAGCACCGCGCCTTTTTTATCCATTCGGTTCAGCATTTCCAGCGTAGGGGAATTGCTGACGATGGTGGAAACAAAGCCCATCGCCGCCGTTTCGTTGATTTTCAGAGCCTTACCCAGCAGGGCAAGGGGCTTTTGGAGAATCTTTCCCACCACAAACATAAACGGAAATGCGCCAGCCAAAGTCATCGCCGCCCGGAAGCAGATATCCGCGCCCTCCCAGATGGAGGCAAGCTGGGGGACGAGCACGATCTTTGTCAGTTCCTGGAAGATACCCAGGGCAAGACCGGCTGTAATGATCACCCGCATGAACACACCCAGCACGGAGAAGATTTTCACCATCATGTTCGGTGCCAGCAGTAGACCTGCCGCCAGAATTACCGAGAATACCAAAAGGGGCAGCAGGTTATACAGAAGCGTCAGCACCGGAATGCCGATCACCAGGCCTGCCACAAAGCAGCCCA
>JAZRZW010000044.1:0-7456 GCA_045601585.1 Faecousia sp.
TCAGCACGACTGCAAGCCCTTGACATACCTGATGACACCAGCCACCATTTGCCTGTCTACCGCATTCTACGAGCAGCTGCAGAAGCACAAACCCCACCTGCCGGCGATTCTGGCCAGCCTGCTGTCTGTTTGGCTGCTTTCAAAGATATTTGCCTTTTCTGATGTGCTGAGGATCTTATTGCTGCCCAAGAGCATCACATCCGCCATTGGTGTGGTTCTCAGTGAACAGGCCGGCGGTATTGGTGCTCTGACTACGGCGGTAATCATCATTACCGGAGTGTTTGGCAATATCATCGGCCCGCGACTGGTGAAGGTTTTCCGCCTGGAGGATCCTATTTCTCAGGGTGTCGGATTCGGAACAGCTTCCCATGTAGTTGGCACCAGCAGAGCGATGGAATTATCCCCACTGATCGGTGCGGTCAGCAGTATGTCCCTAACATTGGCGGGATTGATCACCAGCGTTATTTTTTCGTTTGTATTTCTATAAGTGAAAACAGAGTCATCCCTGAACCATAGAAGCTGCCTTTTTGGGACTTGTTCCATGTAACAAGAACAGCACACCTGTCTTAATTACTAAGATAGATGTGCTGTTTTTTGCTATTGTGCAATTAAACGCTGACTTAGTACCTTCATCGCCCATAAGTACTTCTCGCTCACTGTCAATGTTGTCTGTGACGGGTCTCCTTCTCTGATCCTTAAGGTACGGCGGATCTCTTTGGGAATCACGATACGACCAAGATCATCTACCCGTCTTACAATGCCGGTTGCTTTCATATATCTTCGCTCCTTAATTTCCAACTTGAACAATGGTATTGTTTGCAGGAAAAGGGGAATTATGCGGTTGAAAGACCGGCTTATTACGTAAGTGTGACATCATTTTTGATTTTCGTTCTCTAGGATCCACAGAGACAGTGTCAGATATAGCCGCTGCCAGGGATCTTCCAGATTGATCCGGATCAGAGATTGGATCTTTTTCAGGCGGTAAAGTAATGTGGTGCGGTGGATGATCAGCGTCTGGGAAGTTTGGGGGATATCTCGCTCTTTGAGAAGATATTCCCGCAGAGTATCAAAATAGGGCGTATCATTTTCTTTGTCATAAGCCATGAGATCAAGCAGTTCCGGAGCGATCAGGTGACCTGGAGTCAGCGGTAGCGGCAGCGTCTTCAGAATATGGGCAAGGGCGCATTCAGGGAAAGCCAGAATCCATTTCTCGCTTCGCAGCCGGAAGGCGTGGTCCAATGCGGCGCCTGCCTGGTAATAGGCCGCATTCCATTCCTGGATACCTGTCACCGGTGCACTGATGCCGGCATACAGGCAGTAATCCCGGCAAAGGGGTGCCAGCAGATGATGGATCCGGGAGACAGAGTCGGGAAATTGAGATAAATTCCACACCACACACTGTTCCTGATTTCCCAGCAAGATGTAGCCTCTAGGAAAGACCCGAAACAGGTCACTGTGGAGCATGTGCACAGCGATATCGGTACTGCCGTTTTGCTGAGGTTTGAGCCGCAGACAGAGGAAGCGGTCTGTATTCTTCCAGTTTAGCATATTCAGCAAATGTGCAAGATCCTGCGGTTCCGACTGCTGACCCTGTAGCAGAGCAAAGACAATGGTGTCCATGTTCTGGTGAACACTTTCTTCACCTGGTTGCTTACGACGCAGAAGCCATACGGCCCGCTGAGATAGAACCTCTGCCAGCAGAAAATCCCGGTGCAGGAAATCCCGGTTTCTCTGTGCCACCAGCAGCCGTCCCTTATAAACAGAACCATCCCACAGGTTTGCGTACAGGGATTTCTGGTTCTCTGTGTGCTGCCAAATCTGAGCATCGTGATAAGAGTAGGTTTCCAGATACTCGTTGTCATTTTGGAAATCTTCAACCACCGCTCTGGGAATGAAGCCCTTGGTGGAACTTGCTTGGTATTCCGGCTCCATCAACTGGACGTATTCTGTTGTCATGGCCATCATGACGAACCAGTCGTCGTGGATGCAGACCGGGTTTTCCAGAAATTGACTGCCCAGCTCGCACAATTCCTGAAGACTGGCGTTACGGTAAATCAACAAGTCAATGGCTTCCTCCCAGGATCGGAACAGGGAAAAAACTTCCATAAGCTGATCCAGGATCTCCTCATCGGGATGGCCGGGACAAATCAGATGGTTTGCCTTTCCGGGATGATCCGCAGCAGACAGATAGGAATAGTCGTCAAAGGGAAAATCTCTTTCCGTAGGGCGTAGCAGATACAGTACGTCCTTTTGCAGTTTCTGTTTCCGGTGGTAAAGGCGTACCCCCCGGTAGTGCTGCTGCTTATCAGAAAGGCTCATTTCCCAGTTCCATCCGGTGGCAGAAAGGTATTCTGCCAGCATGGGCAAGGTAGGCAGAAACCGCAGTGGCTCACTCGTTTGCATCACACATCACTCCTCTGTATTTATATGTTTAGTTTATCCTCATTTTTGTGGAATGTAAAGGTAAAAAATGCGTGAAACGTGAAATGTTTTTAATTAACAATCGGCGAATTGACAAAATATAGGGAAAATGTTAGGATTTAAATAGATGTGTTGCACAAAAGTCCGCTATAAGGAGAGACACATTTATGCGGAACACAGAGCGAAATTTGTGTTGTGCTGATTAAATTTTTAAATGGAGGAAGAATTTATGCTGACAGCAAAAGAAAATATGCGCGAAGTTGTTCGCGGCGGCAATCCCGACCGTCTGGTCAACCAGTACGAGGCGCTTTCCCTGCTGATTCATCCCGCCATGATGGCATCTCCACTGCTGAAGAAGGGCGATCCCGACATGGTCAATGCATGGGGTGTTACCTTCTCCTTCCCCGAAAATGTGCCCGGCCAGTTCCCTGTACATACCCCCGACAAGATCGTTATTAAGGACATTGAAAATTGGCGCGATTACGTCAAGGCACCTTCTCTGGACTTCCCTCCCCACCTATGGGAAATCTGCAAGGGCATGTATGCCGGTGTTGACGGAACCAAAGCTTACAAAGCCTGCTTCGTGGCTCCCGGTCTGTTTGAACAGTGCCACCATCTGATGAGCATCGAAGAAGCCCTGATGGCATTCTATGAATATCCCGATGAGATGCACGAGCTGATCGAGTATCTAGCTGACTGGGAGATGGAACTGGCAAAGGGCATCTGTGAGAATCTGCATCCCGATGTAATCTTCCATCACGACGACTGGGGCAGCGAAAAGAGCTCCTTTATCAGCCCCGCTATGTTCGAAGAATTCTTCTTGGAGCCCTACAAAAAGATTTACAAGTACTACCATGACCACGGTGTTGAGTTGATCGTTCACCATTCCGACTCCTATTGTGCAAACCTGGTTCCCATCATGATCGAGATGGGCATCGATGTTTGGCAGGGCTGTATGAAGTCCAACAACGTCCCCGAACTGATCAAGAAGTATGGCGGACAGATGACCTTCATGGGCGAGATCGATAACAAGCAGGTCGACTTCGATGGCTGGACCCAGGAAGACTGCACCAAGGCTGCACTGGAAGCCATCGAGCGCTGCGGCGACAAGTACTTCATCCCCTGCATCACCCAGGGAGGTCCCGGCTCTCTGTACGAAGGCACCTACGCAGGCATCTGGGATGCCATCGACAAGTACAACTGTGAGAAATATGGCCACAAGCTGGAGGATATCGAGGCTGCCCGTCTGCCCATGAACATCATGTTCTAAACTTCTTACATACCCGTTTAGGAGGAATCCTTCAAATGATTATTATTGGTGAAAAGATCAACGGCTCCATTCCTGCCGTTGCCAAGGCCATTGCTGAGCGGGATGCGGCTTTCATCAAGGCCCGTGCCATCGCCCAGGAGGAAGCTGGTGCCACCTTCATCGACTGCTGTGCCAGCGTTCCTGAAGAAGTAGAGGTCGAAACCCTGAAATGGATGATCGAGTGTATCCAGGAGGTTTCTGACCTTCCCATCGCGGTGGACTCTCCCTCTGCCGACGTTTTGGCGCAGGCTTACAAATTCTGCAACAAGCCCGGCCTGATCAACTCTGTCTCTGGCGAAGGCGACAAGATCGACAAGATCTTCCCCATTCTGGCGGAAAACAAAGGCTGGCAGGTCATCGCCCTGCTGTCTGACGACACCGGTATCCCCAAGAACGCTGCTGACCGCTTAAAGGTCTTCGACAAGATCATGGCGAAAGCCAAGGAATACGGCATCGCTCCCAGCCGCATCCACATCGATCCCCTGGTGGAAATGCTCTGCACCAGCGAAAACGGCATCGAGACCAATATCGAGGTCATTACCACCGTTCGTGAGCAGTATCCTTCCATCCACATTACCGCTGCGGTGTCCAACATTTCCTTTAACCTGCCGGTGCGCAAGATGATCAATTTGGGTTTCACCGTTCTGGCCATGAACGCCGGTCTGGACTCCGCCATCCTGGATCCCACCAACCGGGACATGATGGGCGTTATCTTCGCCACCGAGGCACTGTTGGGTCTGGACGATTACTGCATGGAATACATCGGCGCTTATCGCGAAGGCCTGTTTGGGCCGGTTAAGAACTAAATATTATATTGATAATTTGAATAAGGAGAATATACATATGGCTATCGAAAAAGTTTATGATCTGGTATCCCGCGGCAAGGCCAAGCTGACTCCCGCTGCTGTTCAGGAAGCTCTGGATGCAGGCTTCGCTCCTGATGAAATTCTGAACAAGATGATCGCTGCTATGGATGTGGTTGGCGAAAAGTTCAAGAACGGCGAAATTTTCGTTCCCGAAATGCTGATCGCTGCCAAGGCCATGAAAAAGGGCGTTGAGGTCCTGAAACCCCATTTGGCAGCCGGCGCAGCAGGTGCCCTGGGCAAGGTCGTCATCGGCACCGTGGCAGGCGACCTCCACGATATCGGCAAGAACCTGGTTGCCATGATGATCGAGTCCGCCGGTTTCGAGGTCATCGACCTGGGCGTAGATGTTCCCGCTGACAAGTTCGTGGCTGCTGCCGCTGAAGACGGCGTGAAGATCGTGGCCTGCTCCGCTCTGCTGACCACCACCATGCCCGCTCTGGAAGCCACCGTTGCTGCTCTGAAGGCTGCCGGTAAGGACTACAAGATCATGGTTGGCGGCGCTCCCATCAGCCAGGAATTCGCTGACAAGGTTGGCGCTGACGCTTACACCCCCGACGCTGCCACTGCTGCTAAGAAGGCCAAGGAACTGGTTGCTTAATTTATCTGCATAGTTTACTATAAAAGGGACCGATGGCAACATCGGTCCCTGTCTGCAATCCAAGGAGGGAACTCCATGAAACGATATACTGTAACCTTCCTGCCTGATAATATTTCTGTTCCGGTGGAAGCAGGTACTTCTTTACTTTCGGCACAGATCGCAGCAGGCCTCCGGCCGGACGCACCCTGCGGCGGAAAAGGCACCTGCGGCAAGTGTAAGGTAGGGCTGGAGGGCAAGGAAGTTCTGGCCTGTCAAAGTGTAGTTGACCGGGATATGACCGTGTTCACGGAGGCAGAGGAAAAGGTCACCATCCTTACCTCCGGTGTCGCTGCCGAAACAAAGCCGGATGAGGAATTTGACTACGTTCTGGCCTTCGATATCGGCACTACCACTGTGGTTTGCTATCTTCTGGACGGACACACGGGAGACCTTCTGGCACAGGAAAGCTGCATGAATCCGCAAAGCCAGTTCGGCGCGGATGTGATCTCCCGAATCCAGCACGCTCTGGACGGAAATGGGGAAATCTTAAGCCGTTGCATCCGAAATGCTCTGGTGGAACTGACGGAAAAAGTTTGCAAAAACGTGGATATCCGCCCGGAAGCTGTGGGTACGGCCACCATCGTGGGCAACACAGCCATGCACCATCTGTTGCTGAACATCGACCCGAAACCTCTGGTGACTCCGCCCTATATGCCCGCCGTTTTTGAGGCCATGGAAAAAGAAAAGGCAAGGATCCTACCCAACATCGCGGGTTTTGTGGGTGGTGACACGGTAGGATGCATGGTGTCCACCCGGTTTGATCAGCAGGAGGAATTGACCCTGCTCATCGACATCGGCACCAACGGGGAAATGGTTCTGGGAAACAAAGAACGCCGCATCGCCTGTTCCACCGCTGCTGGACCTGCCTTCGAGGGTGCAAAGATCTCCTGCGGTATGCGGGGTGCAGAAGGTGCGGTAGATCATGTACGGCTGGAAAACGGCGAAATAAAATACCATGTGATCGGAGAAACCAAACCCAAAGGGCTCTGCGGCTCCGGTCTTCTGGATCTGGTAGCAGTGCTTCTGGATACGGAAATTCTGGACGAATCCGGTTATCTGGAGGGAAAAGAATATACCCTTTGCGAGAATGTTACGTTAACTCAGAAGGATATCAGGGAAGTCCAACTGGCGAAAGCTGCTATCCGGGCGGGTATCGAGCTGCTGGCAGAGCATTTGGATGTACAGGTCGCAGATATCCGGAAGGTTTACCTGGCAGGTGCTTTTGGCAATTACATGAATCCGGTATCTGCCTGCCGCATCGGCATGATTCCGCCGGTGCTGTTGGATAAGATCCAACCCATCGGCAACGCCGCGGGAGAAGGAGCCAAACTTTGTGCCCTGAGTAGGGATGAATTTACTTACAGCCGAAAACTCGCCAAAGAAACGGAATTCTTGGAACTGGCAAGCCTGCCGAATTTCCAGGATTGTTATGTGGATGCATTGGAATTTGCGGAGGAGGAAGAAGAATGACCTACGAGCAGCTGTCAAAAATTGCGGAGGAAGCGGGCTTTTCCGCCTGGGCACCTCTGGATGTTTCTACCATTGAATTGAAACCGGAAGTCCGGGATATGTGCGCCGTGAATTCCTGCGGCCAGTACGGCAAACGCTGGAGCTGTCCTCCTGGCTGTGGTACCCTGGAAGAATGCGGCGAAGAAATCAAGGTCTGCACCTACGGCATTCTGGTGCAGACCTACGGCGATATTGAAGACGGCTTCGACTTTGAAGCCATGATGGAAATTGAAGCAGACCACAAGGAACACTTCGCGGAAATGTACAAAAATCTCCGTCAGGCGGGCCTGGATGTGCTTGCTATCGGTGCGGGTTGCTGTACAGCCTGCGCCAAATGCGCCTATCCGGATGAACCTTGCCGTTTCCCGGACAAGCAGATTTCCTCCATGGAGGCCTACGGTATGCTGGTGCTGGAGGTCTGCAAAGCCAACGGCCTGACCTATTACTATGGCGCCGACAAAATGGCTTACACCAGCTGCTTTTTACTGAGAGGCTGAGTGCTATCATTCTGGATAAGAAAATAAAAAGGAAATGAACCGGCCCAGTTTGTGTGCACAACACAAGTCGGGCCGGCTTCTTTTGCAAAACAGATTTGTTTCCCTTATCATAGCATAGATATTTGAAAAGTATAGCGTGGTTATTCTGTGTGCCGATTTATCATACTATGTACAGCCCGACAGAATCTGTCGAGAGGTGTCAATATTTTCAGCAACG